>NZ_JANMXZ010000027.1:0-12959 GCF_031381455.1 Flavobacterium sp.
TCCTTCTTCTGGCATATTCATATAATTCCTGTTGTTCTTTTTCCATAAGACGAAATTTTGATTATAAAGATAAAATTTATTTTGAAACACTAATGTTTTAAGTCAAGATTATTAAAGAGGAAATGTTTCAAGTTTAGAATGTGAAAATTTTATTCATTATTATTTAAGAATTCATTTGAAAATTAAGACTGTTTTTGCTATACTCACAAAACTTCAATCTACTTATTGGATGTTTGAAAAATAGGCTTACTTTTATATATAATTCTAAAAATGAAATGTTTATGTCAATAAAAAAGCAATTTGTAAAAACGAAACCGGTTTGTAAAGTTACATTTTCGGTAGAAGCAAAAGAAGCAAATGAAGCTTCAGTAGTTGGAGATTTCAATAATTGGAATCCAGCAGAAGGTGAATTGTCAAAATTAAAAACTGGAACTTTCAAAGCAACTTTTGATTTACCAAAAGACAATTCTTTTGAATTCAAATATTTAGTTGATGGTGCTTATGTTAACGATCCAGAAGCAGATAGTTATGCTTATAACGAATTTGCTGGTGCAGAAAATAGTGTGTTAGCACTATAATTTTGGTTTAGGTTTATTGGTTAAAAATCCGTTTCGATTTTATCGAGACGGATTTTTTGTTTTAAACAGCCACAATGCCTTTAATATGAGGATGAGGTTCGTAGCCTTCTAAAGTAAAATCCTCAAACTTAAAATCAAAGATATTCTTCACTTCTGGATTCAGTATCATTTTAGGTAAAGCTCTTGGCTCACGTGACAATTGCAATTCCACTTGTTCAAAATGATTATTATAGATGTGTGCATCGCCAAAAGTGTGAATGAATTCACCGACCTGCAAGTCGCAAACCTGCGCAATCATCATGGTAAACAATGCATAAGAAGCAATGTTAAAAGGAACACCAAGAAAAATATCAGCACTTCGTTGGTACAATTGACAAGATAGTTTTCCGTCGGCTACATAAAACTGAAAGAAAGCGTGACACGGTGGCAAAGCGGCTTTTCCGTTGGCTACATTTTCAGCAAATGATTTTGAAGTATCAGGAAGAACTAAAGGATTCCATGCGGAAACCAACATGCGTCGACTGTTTGGGTTTTTCTTCAACGTATCAATCAATTCGGTGATTTGGTCAATTTCTTCACTGTTCCAATTGCGCCATTGATGACCGTAAACCGGACCTAAATCCCCATTTTCGTCTGCCCATTCATCCCAAATTTTAACACCATTTTCCTGAAGATAGCCAATATTGGTATCGCCTTTTAAGAACCAAAGTAATTCATAAATAATCGATTTTAAATGCAGTTTTTTCGTCGTTACTATCGGGAAACCTTCACTTAAATCAAAACGCATTTGGTAGCCAAAAACACTTTTGGTTCCCGTTCCTGTTCTGTCTCCTTTTTGACAACCGTTTCCCAAAACGTGTTGCACTAAATCGTGGTACTGCTTCATTTTTATGTGGATTTGGTTATTTGTGGATTTGGTTATTCGAAATACAAATAACCAAATAACCACATAACCGAATTAACTTTCTCGTTTTGAAATCTCGTCTCTAATCTTCGCTGCTTTTTCGTAGTCTTCGTTTTGAACTGCTTTTTCCAACGCTTCGTGCAATTCAGAAAGACTCATGCTTTTATATATATCCGTTGAGGCATTGCCTTCGCTGTCTAATCCAAAAGTTTCTGGTGTCGAAAGTACACCTTCATCATCTGGATTTTGGTTTTCTAATTCTGTTGGATTATTCAAATAAATCCCGGCTTTGTCCAATATGTTTTTATAGGTAAAGATTGGTGCCGAAAACCGCAACGCTAAAGCAATAGCATCCGAAGTTCGGGCATCAATAATTTCTTCAATTTTGTCTCTTTCGCAAATAATGCTGGAGTAGAAAACACCATCAACCAGTTTGTGAATGATTACCTGTTTTACCACAATATCGAATCGGTCAGCAAAACTTTTGAACAAATCATGAGTCAGTGGACGTGGAGGTTTGATTTCTTTTTCGAGAGCAATTGCAATTGATTGTGCTTCAAAGGCACCAATTACAATGGGTAATTTCCGTTCGCCATCTACTTCATTTAAAATCAAGGCATACGCACCATTCTGCGTTTGACTATAGGAAATTCCTTTTATGGTTAGTTTTACTAAACTCATTATTTGTAAGTATCAAGACTTGAGTATTACGTATCAAGACTTTTATTCATTGTCTATTAAGTGTTCCGAAAGTTCGGAATGCAAAGTAACAAAAAGTTTTCGCTTCTAGAAACGAAAGTATAAAAAAAGAGCCGCCGAAAATTTTATTTTTCGGCAGCACTTTTTTTGAATTAATAAGTTATTTTTATCTTTTTATCGAACTATTTGATACCTGACTGCCACTGGCAGTCCTCCTCTTAATATCAAATGTTTTGTGCTTTAAATTCTTTTAATTTTTGTGTCAATCTTGGAAGAATTTCCAATGCATCACCAACGATTCCGTAATCGGCAACTTTAAAAAATGGCGCATCAGCATCAGTATTGATTACCACTTTCACTTTAGAAGAGTTGATTCCGGCTATGTGTTGAATAGCACCCGAAATTCCAACCGCAACATATAAATTGGAAGCTACAGGTTTTCCGGTTTGGCCAACGTGTTCACTATGTGGACGCCAGCCCAAATCAGAAACTGGTTTTGAACATGCAGTTGCTGCTCCAAGTACTGAAGCTAAATCTTCCAGAATTCCCCAGTTTTCCGGACCTTTTAAACCACGACCACCAGAAACTACAACATCAGCATCGGCAATGGTTACTTTTCCGGTTGTTTTTTCTACTGATTCTACTTTTACATTAAAATCAGCATCGCTTAAACTTGGTGAAAAACCTTCTTCGGTTGCAGATGAAGCACTTTCAAAAACACCATAAGAGTTTTTTGAAAGGCTTAAAACTTTAATATCTGTATTGATTTCAGTGATGTTAAAAGCTTTGTTTGAAAAAGCACTTCTTTTTACTTGAAATGGCGATGTACTCAAGGGCAATCCAACCACATTTGAAGCAAATCCGGCATCTAAACCAATCGCAACTAGAGGTGCCATGTATAAACTGTCGGTTGTAGAAGATAATAAAATTACTTTGGCTCCTTCTTTTTGTGCTGCTTGTTTAACAACATCAGCGAAAGCTTTTGCATTGAAATTGTTCAATTTATCGTTAGTTACTTTCAATACTTTGTCTACTCCGTATTTTGATAATTCGGAAACATCTCCAGCATTTACCGTTACAGCCGTAACTGTTGTTCCTAAAGATTCGGCTACTTTTTTGGCATAAGAAGCCAATTCAAAAGCTACTTTTTTAAATTTTCCTCCTGAAGCGTCGGGAGTTGATTCTGCGTATATTAATAATGACATGTTTTTATGTTTGTTTGGTTATTTGTTTATTTGGTTATTTGAAACAGGGCAAGTTGGTTGCCGACTGCTACTGTAAACTGAATACTAAATCACTTTTGCTTCGTTATGTAACGCGTTAATTAATCCGTCTAAATCATCTGAAGCGAATAATTTCACCGCTGATTTTGGAGCTGGTTTTTCAAATTTTACCGATTTCGTATTTTTGTTAGCAGCTACCGGTTCAAGAACAGTTAATACTTTAGTTCTTGCTGTCATGATTCCTCTCATGTTTGGAATACGTAAATCTTTTTCTTCTACCAAACCTTTTTGTCCACCAATTACTAATGGGAGCGAAGCTGAGATTGTTTCTTTTCCACCATCAATTTCTCTGGCAGCTTTTGCTGATGTTCCATCAACAGTAATTTCTGTACAAGAATTCACAAAGTTAAAATCCAATATGGAAGCTAACATACCGGGAACCATTCCGCCGTTATAATCTAATGATTCTTTGCCGCAAATTATTAAATCATAACTGCCCGATTTTGCTACTTCGGCTAATTGTTTGGCCACAAAAAAACCATCGGTTGGAGCTGCATTTACTCTGATTGCTTCGTTAGCACCAATGGCTAGAGCTTTTCTTAACGTAGCTTCCGAATCGGCACCACCAACATTAACAACCGTAACATTAGCACCTTGTTGTTCTTGAAACCAAATGGCTCTTGTTAGACCAAATTCGTCATTAGGATTGATTACATACTGAACACCATTCGTGTCAAATTCTGTGTCTCCATTAACAAAATTAATTTTTGAAGTAGTATCAGGAACATGACTGATGCAAACTAATATTTTCATAAGTATATTGTGTTTGTTGAAAATTCGAAGCACAAAATTAGAATAATATTTCGAATTATATACTATGCACGCATAATATTTTTCACTATTATAACGATTTCGTAAAGTAACAATTTTATAACACAAAAAAATAGTTGTATAAATCTTCAAAAGTTATGGTAGACTATCTTTATAAATGAAATTTTAACATTCAACTTTTAAATAACATCAAAATGAAAAAGGTATTAATTGCATTGGATTATGGACTTTCGGCTCAAAAAATTGCAGAAAAAGGATTTGAATTAGCTAAAAGCATGAATGCCAAAGTTACGCTGTTGCATGTAGTTGCTGATGAATCGTATTACACAAGTATGGATTCTGCACCTTTTATGGGTTTTTATGGTTATGATTTTTTCAATATTGATAAAAGAGATAGCCTAATCGAATCTTCAAAGAATTTTTTGGAAAAGATAAAAAGGCATTTAAAAGATTCTGATATTGAAGTTGTTGCTGAACAAGGAGATTTTCCTTCTGTGATTTTAGATACTGCAACAAAATTGCACTCAAATATAATTATCATGGGTTCACATAGCAAAAATTGGCTCGAAAAAGCAGTGATTGGTGGTGTTACAGAAAGTGTTTTAGCAAAAACTAAAATACCAATGTTCATCATCCCGATAAAAGAACACAACTAATTTAAATTTTTAATCATGGAGACGAAAAAACAGCAAGATAAAATAGAAAAAGTGATGCACGAATTTAAGGAAGGTAAATTAAAATCGGGAAAAGGCGGTGTTGGCGGAAAAGTAATAAGCCGTGATCAAGCTGTAGCAATAGCGTTAAGCGAAGCGGGTTTAAGTAAAAAAAGAAACTCTAAAAAATAATAGCATTAGATAAAATGGAACTGTCACATCAAATGTCCTATTTGTTCATTTTGGCAATTCCAATTGCATGTATCACTTGGACAGTAACTCGGGAAGAAATTTTTAAGGAATTAAGGGAGTTTTGTATTGATAAATCCAAATTCTGTAAAACGATGTTCCAACGTAAATTTTTCTACTTGTTTACCTGCGAATATTGTTTTAGCCATTATGTGACCTTGTTTTTTTTATTCATTACAAAATTTCAGTTGTTCTATGATGATTGGCGTGGCTACATAATTTCAATGTTTGCTTTGGTTTGGATTGCTAATGTTTATATGAGTCTTTTTGGCTTCATAAGAGTAGGAATGAAAAAAGAAAAAATGGATGCCGATATCGAAGAACTAAAACTAAAAAAAGAAAAGGAAAAATTAAAGTAATAAAATTAAAATCAAAATATCATGAACACAACACCCAAAATATCAAAAGACACCACAACAGAAAATCCCAATAAGGTCTATCCTGGTTATCCAACCTATCCGCCAAATGAAGATATTTATAATAAGGATAAGGAAGAAACCGAAATAGATCCTGAAGATATTTCTAAAAGAAAACCAAATAATGAAAAGGATGGGAAGTTCAATGAAAAAAACTTCAATCAGGATAAATCAGGAGATGATTTAGATATTCCAGGTTCTGAATTAGATGATGAACAAGAAGACATAGGTAGTGAAGACGAAGAAAATAACGGTTACAGCATCGGCGGAGATAACCACAATAATTTAGAAGAAGATAATGTTTAAAATTAATAATCACATACAGAGAATAATCATGGAAACACACAACGAATCAACATTAGCAATTATAGAAAGCCACAAAAACGCAGCTCAGGAACACCAGGAAGCAGCAAAAGCACATCTAGAAGCCATGAAATATCATGCAGGAGGAAAGGAACTTGAAGCTAACGAAAGCGCCAAGTCTGCAATTGAATTCAGCGAAAAAGCAGCAGTTTACGATAAGGAAGTTGCCCAGCATCACGGATTATAATAGGTAATTCCTCGTCGTCTTTTCTCATTTCTCTTTTTTCTTTTTTCTTTCTCTATATTCTGTTTTCTTTTTTTTACTTTTGCTAACCAAAATTGACACAAAGAAATTTATATATGAGAACGATACAATTTAGAGAAGCGATTTGTGAGGCAATGAGTGAAGAAATGCGTCGCGATGAAACTATTTACTTAATGGGTGAAGAGGTTGCAGAATACAACGGTGCTTACAAAGCTTCAAAAGGTATGCTTGACGAATTTGGAGCAAAAAGAGTAATCGATACTCCAATTGCAGAACTTGGATTTGCAGGAATCGCAGTTGGTTCAGCAATGAACGGTTGTCGTCCGATTGTAGAATACATGACTTTCAATTTCGCATTAGTTGGTATTGACCAAATTATTAACAATGCTGCCAAAATGCGTCAAATGTCGGCCGGACAGTTTCCAATGCCAATGGTATTTCGTGGCCCAACAGCTTCAGCCGGACAATTAGGAGCAACACATTCACAAGCTTTTGAAAATTGGTTTGCAAACACGCCAGGTTTAAAAGTAGTGGTGCCATCAACTGTTTATGATGCAAAAGGATTGTTGAAAGCTGCCATTCGTGATAACGATCCTGTGATTTTCATGGAATCAGAACAAATGTATGGTGACAAAGGCGAAGTGCCGGAAGGAGAATATACAATTCCAATTGGAGTTGCTGATATAAAAAGAGAAGGAACAGATGTAACGATTGTTTCTTTTGGTAAAATCATTAAAGAAGCATTCATTGCTGCTGACGAATTAGCCAAGGAAGGAATCTCTTGCGAAATTATCGATTTGAGAACGGTTCGCCCAATGGATTATGATGCCATTATCACCTCGGTTAAAAAAACAAACAGATTAGTAGTTTTAGAAGAAGCATGGCCATTTGCTAGCGTTGCTTCTGAAATCACCTATATGGTTCAGGATCGCGCTTTTGATTATTTGGATGCGCCAATTCAAAGAATCACAACGGCTGATACACCTGCGCCCTATTCACCAACCTTATTAAAAGAGTGGTTGCCAAATGCAGAAGATGTTATAAAAGCTGTAAAAAAAGTTACTTATAAATAGACATTTAGATTGTTAGATTATTAGAAGGTTAGAAAAAAATCTAAAAATCTAAGAAGTCTAAAAATCTAATTATCTAAATACCTATATTTGAAACTTCATCAGACATTGATTTGGTGAAGTTTTTTTATGCCTATGAAAAAGATTTATTTTAGTTTATTTTTAATTGTTTTCACCACATTTTTAGCGGCTCAAACCAAAGTGAGCGGTATTGTGGTTGACAATACTAATCTGCCAATTCCTTTCGCTAACTTAGTTTTTAAAGGCTCCAATACAGGAGTTGTTTCCAATGAAGACGGAAGGTTTTATATAGAATCTCCCGAAACGTATACCGTAATATTAGTTTCATTTGTTGGATTTCCGACTCAGGAAGTCAAATTGACAAAGCAGGTAAGCTACGATTTTAAAATAGTCTTAAAAGAAGGAAACAGTTTGAAGGAAGTCAAAATTTATGCTGGAAAAACATCTAAAAAGAACAATCCAGCATTAGACATTCTTAGAAAAATTTGGGAGCGAAGAAGAAAGAATGGGCTAAAAATGTTCAAGCAATATCAATATGAAAAATACGAAAAAGTAGAATTCGATATGAACACCATAGATAGTGCTTTTATGAAAAGTAAAATTTTCAAAGGCATGGAATTCGTTTTCAAAAACATCGACACTTCTAAAGTGACAGGGAAAACATATCTTCCTATTTTTATCAACGAATCATTGTCCGATGTGTATGGAGACAATCAAAATAAAAGGTCAAGGGAAATCCTTAAGGCCAACAAAAATTCAGGTTTAGGAAGCGGTGATGGCGTGAACATGTTTATCAAAGATTTGTATAACGATTTTGATATTTATGACAACTATCTGAATTTCTTTGACAAAAGTTTTACGAGTCCGTTGTCACGAACAGGGATTGATGTTTACAACTACGTTTTGTCTGACACAGCAGTTATTAATAACAAATTGTGCTACAACATTGTCTTTTATCCAAGACGTAAAAACGAATTGACTTTTAAAGGAGATTTTTGGGTTAACGATACCACTTTTGCCATCAAGAAAATAAATATGGCAATTACCAAAAGTGCCAATATCAACTGGGTAAAAGATATTTATCTGGAGCAGGAATATGAAGTGTTGAATGATTCCGTTTTTCTGCCAACAAGAGATTATATGATGTCTGACTTTGCTTTGAGAAAGAAAGAGGAATCAAAAGGAGTTTATGGAAAACGTACAACCTTATATAGAAACTTTAAGTTTGATGGCAAGAAACCAGACAAATTCTACAAAGAAGAAGTCAATTACATAGACAATCAGGTTTACGGCAGGTCTAATGAGTATTGGGACGAAAATCGATTTGAAAATCTCAACAAAGACGAGAAAAAAATCTATGCCATGATTGACACGCTCAAAACGGTCAAGAAATTCAAACAACTTTATAGTCTAGTCTCAATTTTGGGAAGCGGTTATGTCGAAATCCCGAAATATCATTTGGATTACGGACCAATATTCTCAACTATTGGAAACAATGAAGTAGAAGGCTGGAGAGTCAGAGCCGGAGTTAGAACCTATTTTGGACCAAATGATCTCTGGAGAATACAAGGATATACGGCCTATGGTTTCAAAGACAATAAATTCAAATATGGCGCTTCAGGAAAATGGATGATTGATAAGAAAAACAGAATCATTATTTCGGGAGGAAATAGGCGCGATGTAGAGCAAATTGGTGCCAGTTTAACCACAACCAATGATGTTTTAGGTAGAAGTTATGCTTCTTCAGGATTGTTTACGACAGGTTCTAACGGTAAATTAACTAACATTAATCTCAGTACTTTGGCAGCAGAGATTGAGCCTATTAAAAATATAACCTTCCAGCTTGGTTTTTCATACCGAACTTTAAAGTCAGCTTCAGATACATTTGCACTAGATTATTATACTGATGCCACTTATACGAGTACCAAAAGCAATGTAACGCAATCGGAAGTAAACGTTCAGGTTGAACTTACACCCAAGAAAAAAACAATAGGATATGGTGTCGAAAGACGTGATATTGACGCACCGTTTAGTAGAATTTTTGTGAATTACAGCCAAGGATTTAAAGGATTTATCAATAGCGATTTTAGTTATCAAAAGATTCAGTTATATTACAAACAGCCCATTATTATTGGTCCGATTGGGCGCTCTAATGTTACTGTGGAACTTGGGAAAACTTTTGGACAAATTCCGTTGGGCTTAATGAGTGTTGTTCCTGGTAACCAGACACTTTTTATAATAGACAATACTTTTAGTAATCTTAATTTCTACGAATTTGTAGCCGATCAGTATGCAACATTGAAATGGGAACACAACTTTCAGGGAAAAATATTTGCCCGAATTCCGGGTTTAAGAAAACTAAATTTGCGAGAAATTGTAGGTATAAAAGGCGTTTACGGAACAGTTAGCGATGAAAACAAATTGATCAATGCTTCTGATTTAATATACCAAGCTCCGGAAAAACCATATTGGGAATACAATGCCGGAATTGGAAATATCTTCAAAGTATTCCGCCTTGATTTTGCATGGAGAGCTAACTATAGAGACATACCTGATACCAATAACTTTACTGTAAAGGGTTCATTCGGATTCTATTTTTAAAATGCAGGAAGCCATTTCATTTTTGGTTGAGAAAGAGCCCGTTTTCAAAAGTTTGCAACAGCAATATGACACTTTTTTTATTCCGTCAAGACCATCTGGATTTGTTACGCTTTGTAAATTAATCTTAGAACAACAGGTTTCTATCGATTCTGCGAAAGCCTGTTTTTTAAAAATAGAAAACCTTTTAGGAACAGTTTCTCCCGAAACAATCATAAAGTGTTCTGATGATCATTTGAAAAGTTGTGGCGTTAGCCGACAAAAAATAAGGTACCTAAAAATACTTTCGGAAGCGGTTTCGTCCGAATTGGATTTGGAAAGTTTTCCTTCAAAATCAGCTGATGAAGTTAGAAACGAACTCATTAAAATTAAAGGCATTGGTCATTGGACCATCGATGTGTATTTGATGTTTGCCATGCAATCGCCCGATATTATTCCGCTTGGCGATATTGCTGTTGTGAATACGATTAAGGAATTATTTGATGTTCATACCAAAGAAGAAATGACTGCGCTTTCAGAAAACTGGAAACCCTATAGAACCATGGCGACTTTTATGCTGTGGCATCATTACTTAGAGAAACGAAATCGAAAGCCTTTTGTTTAAAATTACTTGAAAAGACCGTATCTCAATACGCAGTAAATGGCATGAAAACCATCTTTCCAGTTGATTTTTTTACCTTCTTCAAAAGTTCTACCATAATAACTTATGCCAACTTCATAAATCCTGATTTTTGGAATTCGGGCAACCTTTTGGGTAACTTCAGGTTCAAAACCAAATCGTTTTTCCTTTAGTTTTATCGATTTTAAAATATCGGTACGGAACATTTTGTAGCAAGTTTCCATATCAGTCAAATTCAAATTGGAAAACATATTACTCAAAAAGGTCAAAAATTTGTTTCCGATGCTGTGCCAAAAGAACAAAATGCGATGCGGATTTCCGCCCATAAAACGGCTTCCATAAACTACATCGGCAACGCCATCGACTATTGGTTTTAAAAGAATGTTGAATTCTTGTGGGTCATATTCTAAATCGGCATCCTGAATCACAATCACATCTCCATTCGCCACTTTTATTCCCGTATGAAGTGCTGCGCCTTTTCCTCTGTTTTTATCATGTGCAATAAAAACAATGTTCAAGTAAGAATTATTCTCAATATACTTATTTACACTTTCAATAGTAGTATCAGTACTGCAATCATTCACGATGATGATTTCTTTTTCGATGTTATTCAGCAGTGAAACGGCTTTTATTTTATCCAATATTTTATAAATAGTTGGTCCTTCATTAAAGCACGGAATGATGATTGAAAGTCTTTTAATTTCCATTGAAATGATAAATAGGCTCAAAAATAGTTTTTTTGAATTAGCAGACAATGGTTTTACAATTAAATAAATCACTGTGAATTAATCCAGTCAGGTACAATTTTATTTATTTATTTTTTAACACATAGAAACATAGATTTTAAAAATTTGAAAAGACGTTTCACTTTATTAGAGTAAATCATAGTTATGTGAAACCAAGAATTGGTCTAGGGAAGTCTTTTTTTCTATGTTTCTATGTGGTTATATCTTTTAATTAGTAAATAATCGAATTTTCAATTAATTAAACCTAAAGGCATAAATTAAGGACTTACTGACTATTCAAACATTCGTTAATTATATTGTTTTTATTTGTTAAAGTTTTGTTACTTTTGCGACCGATAAAATTTATAACCAAAATTATATTTATGGAATCATACATGATTTATGTGCCAATAGTTATGGCGTTAATTGGATTGGCTTTTATGGCAATCAAAAGAGCTTGGGTTTTAAAACAAGACGCTGGCGACGGAAAGATGAAAGAAATTTCAGATTACATCTACGAAGGTGCGTTAGCTTTCCTAAAAGCAGAATACAGATTATTAGCAATTTTCGTAGTTATTGCGAGTGTTGTTTTAGCTGGAATTACGTTTTTACCAGGTGTAAAAACACATTTATTAATCGTTATTGCATTTATTTTCGGGGCTTTCTTTTCAGCTTTAGCCGGAAATATGGGAATGAAAATCGCAACAAAAACTAACGTAAGAACTACACAAGCAGCTCGTACAAGTTTACCACAAGCACTAAAAGTTTCTTTTGGTGGTGGAACTGTAATGGGATTGGGAGTTGCCGGGTTAGCTGTTTTAGGTTTGACAAGTTTCTTCATTATATTATACAACATGTTTATGGGCGGTGTTTGGACAAACACTGAAGACATGACCATAGTTCTTGAAACATTAGCTGGTTTCTCTCTTGGAGCTGAATCTATTGCATTGTTTGCTCGTGTTGGTGGTGGTATTTATACTAAAGCTGCTGACGTTGGTGCTGACTTAGTAGGTAAAGTTGAAGCTGGGATTCCGGAAGATGATCCAAGAAATCCTGCTACAATTGCAGATAACGTTGGTGACAACGTTGGTGACGTTGCCGGAATGGGAGCCGATTTATTTGGTTCTTACGTAGCTACAGTTTTGGCTGCAATGGTTTTAGGTAACTATGTTATCAAAGATATGGGAGGAAAAATCGAAGATGCTTTCGGCGGAATTGGTCCAATCTTATTGCCAATGGCAATCGCTGGTTTCGGAATTTTATTCTCTATCATCGGAACTATGTTAGTGAAAATAACAAGTGATGACGCTAAAGAAGCACAGGTTCAAAAAGCATTAAACATCGGAAACTGGGTTTCTATTGTTTTAACTGCAGTGGCTTGTTTCTTCTTGGTTGACTTCATGTTGCCGGAAACTATGAATATGAATTTCTATGGTGAAGGGATAAAAGAAATTTCTTCATTAAGAGTTTTTGGTGCTACAATTATTGGATTAATTGTGGGAGGAGCTATTTCATCAGTAACAGAATATTATACAGGATTAGGTACAAGTCCAGTTTTGAAAATCGTAGAAAAATCATCAACTGGTGCAGGAACCAATGTAATTGCTGGTTTGGCAACAGGTATGATTTCTACGTTCCCAACTGTACTTTTATTTGCAGGTGCTATCTGGTCTTCTTATGCTTTTGCAGGTTTCTACGGTGTGGCTTTAGCTGCTTCTGCAATGATGGCTACAACAGCTATGCAGTTAGCAATCGACGCTTTCGGACCAATATCTGATAACGCTGGTGGAATTGCTGAAATGAGT
>NZ_JANMXZ010000035.1:0-7240 GCF_031381455.1 Flavobacterium sp.
TCGAAAAAGAACTGTCAAAAATGCGCAGAATGAATCCACAAGCGCCAGATTTTGGTATTCAACGAAATTATTTAGAATTATTTTTAGAACTGCCATGGAATGACTACTCTAAAGATAATTTCGACCTGAAACGCGCTCAAAAAATATTAGACAGAGATCATTTTGGTTTAGAAGATGTTAAAAAAAGAATGATAGAACATCTTGCAGTTTTAAAATTGCGAAACGATATGAAATCGCCAATTCTTTGTCTTACTGGACCTCCAGGAGTTGGAAAAACATCTATCGGAAAATCTATTGCCGAAGCTTTAGGAAGAGAATATGTGAGAGTTTCTTTGGTTGGTTTGCGTGATGAAGCCGAAATTCGCGGACATCGTAAAACCTATATTGGCGCGATGCCAGGAAGAATTCTTCAAAGCTTGAAAAAAGCAGGAACATCAAACCCAGTTTTTGTTTTAGATGAAATAGATAAATTAACAACAAGCAATCAAGGCGATCCATCATCGGCATTACTAGAAGTTTTAGATCCTGAACAAAACAACGATTTCTATGATAACTTTTTGGAAATGGGTTATGATTTATCAAAAGTGATGTTCATAGCAACTTCTAATAATATGGGAACCATTCAACCAGCGTTGAAAGACAGAATGGAAGTTATCAAAATGACTGGTTATACCATTGAAGAAAAAGTAGAAATTGCGCGTCAGCATTTGTTTCCAAAACAATTGAAAGAACACGGTTTAAAAACAAAAGAGTTGACCATTGGCAAAAGACAATTAGAAAAAATTGTAGAAGGCTATACACGTGAATCTGGAGTTAGAAGTTTGGAACAAAAGTTAGCTCAAGTTATTAGAAATGCTGCAAAATCGGTAGCAATGGAAGAAGAGTATAACACGAAAGTTACCGATGAAGATATCGTCAAAATTCTCGGTGCGCCAAAATTAGAACGTGATAAATCAGAAAGTAATGATGTGGCCGGAGTAGTAACTGGTTTGGCTTGGACATCAGTTGGTGGTGATATCTTATTTATAGAATCGTTGATTTCATTAGGAAAAGGGAATTTAACCTTGACAGGAAATTTAGGAACGGTTATGAAAGAATCGGCAACAATTGCTTTAGAATACATTAAAGCCAACGCAGAAATTTTTGGGCTCGACCCTGAAATGATTGCCAAATACAACATTCACTTACACGTTCCGGAAGGCGCAACGCCAAAAGACGGACCAAGCGCCGGAATAGCCATGTTGACCTCGTTAGTTTCATTATACACACAAAAAAAAATAAAGAAAAACTTAGCCATGACTGGTGAAATCACATTACGTGGAAAAGTTTTGCCTGTTGGTGGAATTAAAGAAAAAATTCTTGCTGCCAAAAGAGCAAATATCAAGGAAATTATTTTGTGTCATGAAAATAAAAGTGACATAGACGAAATTAAAGCAGAATATATCGAAGGACTAACGTTTCATTACGTAAAAGAAATGAGCGAGGTTATTGATGTTGCATTGACAAATCAGAAAGTAAAAAACGCTAAAACATTGTAATTTTTTTCTAAAAATAAAATGCAAAGGCATAAGTAAAATAACACTTATGCCTTTTTCTTTTAACTTTTTTTCCTACCATATAAAATAATATCTTCGCATTTCCGTTATAGTATATAGCATAAGTCACTTTTGATGTTAAAAAAAGCAATTTGTATTGGGTTTTGTCTCGCTAATTTGGTCAGTTTTGGTCAAATTGGGGGAAAGTCAATATACCAATTTCTGAATTTAGTGACTTCTCCACGACAAGCGGCTTTAGGCGGAAAAGTAATTACTTTTTACGATAGCGATGTCAATCAAGGACATTTTAATCCGGCAAATATAAATCCAGAAATGGATAACAAACTAGCATTGAATTACGGAAGCTATTTTGGCGAGGTTACCTACGGAACAGCATCTTATGCTTACACTTATGACAGACGTGTGCAAACTTTTTTTGGTGGCGTAAATTATGTGAATTACGGGAAATTTGATGGCTATGACGAAAACGGTCAGCAAACATCGAGTTTTACAGGAAGTGAAATGGCGTTGACTTTTGGCTATGCTTATAATATTCCAGGTTCAGATTTTTATGTTGGTGCGAATGCAAAACTGATTTCTTCCACTTTAGAAAGTTATAATTCATTTGGTGCCGCAGTTGATATTGGCGCACTATTTATTGATACACGTAACGATGTAAATTGGGCGATTTCTATTCGGAATGTTGGAGTTCAAATTACACCTTATGCTGAAACACGCGAAAAATTACCTTTAGAAGTACTGATTGGCGTTTCACAATTGATGGAAAATGTTCCGATTCGTTGGCATTTAACATTAGAAAATATGCAGCAATGGCAATTGGCATTTTCCAATCCGAACAGAGCACAAGGCTCTTTAGATGGAGGTTCAACTCCGGAGAAAGCATCTATTTTTGGAAATGCATTGCGTCATGTTATTATTGGAGCCGAATTATTTCCGGATAAAGGTTTTAATTTACGTGTAGGCTATAATTTTAGAAGAGCCGAAGAATTGCGTATTTTGGAGCAACGAAATTTCTCTGGGATTTCGGTAGGTCTGGGATTGAAAATGGGGAATTTAAAATTCAATTATTCCTATTCTCGTTATACCTTGGCTGCCAATACGAGCTTGTTTGGATTAACCATAGATTTTTCGGGCAACCGATATTAAACTAAAATTTAAAATTTTGAAATGAGCATAATGCAATATAGTATCGACCTCACCAAAGTCGTATGCGAATTACATATGACTGATAAAAAACAATAAGCATTTGCATATGAAAAAGATTACCATAGCCATCGACGGATTTTCTTCCACAGGGAAAAGTACATTAGCCAAACAATTAGCCAAACATTTAGGTTATGTATATGTTGACACTGGCGCTATGTATCGTGCGGTGACTTTTTTCGCTATGCAAAATGGGTATATCACTACCGATTTTTTTGACAAACAAACTTTAATTAACAGCCTGCCTTCTATAAAATTGCATTTCGAATTCAATGCTGAATTGGGATTTGCCGAAATGTATTTGAATGATGTCAATATCGAAACCGAAATCAGAACACTGGAAGTTTCTAATTTTGTGAGTTTAGTGGCCGAGGTTTCAGAGGTGCGTGCCAAATTGGTTGAACAACAACAAGAAATGGGCAAAGGTAAAGGCATCGTGATGGATGGTCGCGATATTGGAACCGTAGTTTTTCCAAAAGCCGAACTCAAAGTTTTTATGACCGCGAGTTCAGAAACACGTGCGCAAAGACGTTTTGAAGAATTACAGGAAAAAGGACAAACAGTTTCTTTTGAAGAAGTCTTAAAAAATGTAGAACAGCGAGATTATATTGATACACATCGTGATGATTCTCCTTTGCGAAAAGCCGATGATGCTATCGAAATTGACAATTCGTATCTCACTCGAGAAGAACAATTCAACGCCGTTTTGGAAATGGTGGATGATGTGACGAAATCGTTGTAAATATTTGTTTATCTCGATATAAATAGTAGATTTACGTTCTATTTTAACGAAATCAAAACTATTTTTATGAGTATAAAATTCAGATTGACAATAATGAGTTTTCTCCAATTCTTCGTTTGGGGAGCATGGTTGATAACGGTTGGTAATTATTGGTTTGCTACAAAACAATGGAGTGGTGCCGAATTCGGAGCCATTTTTTCAACACTTGGGATTTCTTCTATTATTATGCCTGCTGTCACAGGTATTATTGCCGATAAATGGATAAACGCCGAAAAGCTTTATGGTATACTTCATGTTTTAGGAGGTTTGGCGCTTTGTTATATTCCACTAGTGGATAATCCGACTACTTTTTATTGGGTGATTTTTGCAGCCATGCTTTGTTATATGCCAACCATTTCGCTATCCAATTCGGTGGCGTACAATATTTTAAAGACAAACAATTTTGACGTTATTAAAGTATTTCCTCCAATCAGAGTTTGGGGAACAATTGGTTTTATTGCCGCCATGTGGTTAACCAATTTATCCGGAAATAAAGCGTCTGCGAACATGTTTTACATTTCGGCAGTTTCGGCTGTTATACTTGGGATTTACTCGTTTACGTTGCCAAAATGTCCGCCACAAAAGTTGATTGCCGAGAACGCAACGACCGCACAAAAATTAGGTTTAGATGCCTTTAAATTATTTGGAACCTACAAAATGGCGTTGTTCTTTTTGTTCTCGATGTTTTTGGGTGGTGCGTTGCAGTTGACCAATATGTATGGCGATGTTTACTTATCTGAATTTGGAAAAATTCCAGAATATGCGAATAGTATTATTGTGCAAAAATCAACATTAATTATGTCGATTTCCCAAATATCAGAAACCTTATTTATCTTGGCAATTCCCTTCTTTTTAAAGCGATTTGGAATTAAACAAGTAATGTTGATATCGATGTTTGCATGGGTATTGCGTTTTGGTTTGTTTGCTTATGGAAATCCGGCAGATGGTTTATGGATGATTATTATGTCGTGTATCGTTTACGGAATGGCATTTGATTTCTTTAATATATCGGGTTCATTGTTTGTAGAAACAACTACCGATTCTAAAATCCGTTCTTCAGCTCAAGGTTTGTTTATGATGATGTCAAACGGCTTTGGTGCTTTCTTTGGCGGATTGTTAAGCGGAATTGTAATCGATAAATATTTTACTCATGACGGTGCTAGAGATTGGCACAACATCTGGCTTTCTTTTGCGGGATATGCATTGGTTATTGCCATCTTGTTTGCTGTGATGTTTAAGCACAAACACAATCCACATGATGTTGAAAGTATGAGTCATTAAAAATATAAAATAGTCCCGTTTATCGGGACTTTTTTTTAGCCACAGATTCACAGATTTTTCAAAAGTCCTTTTTAATCTGTGAATCTCTGGCTATTTAATTAATACCTCTGTGGCTCTACCACGAAGTGGTTTATTCAAATTCCATTGGATGTTCCGGATCAACGAATTCATTTTCGTTTTTGGAAATTACTATTGCTGCTACACCGTTTCCGATGAAGTTGGTAATGGCTCTGGCTTCGCTCATGAATTTATCAACACCTAAAAGAAACGCCAAACCTTCAACAGGAATTTTATGTATGGCTGTCAAGGTGGAAGCCAAAACAATAAAACCGCTTCCGGTTACACCGGCTGCTCCTTTTGAAGTAATCATTAAAAGTCCTATTATGGTTAGAATTTCGCCAAACGAAAGCGGAACATTATACAATTGTGCCAGGAAAATAACTGACATCGAAAGATAAATCGATGTACCGTCAAGGTTGAAAGAATAACCGGTTGGAACAACCAAACCAACTACCGATTTGCTACAACCCATGCGTTCCAGTTTGTTCATTAAGTTGGGCAATGCAGGTTCTGAAGAAGAAGTTCCAAGTACAATCAGTAGTTCGGCTTTGAGGTATTTGATAAAATCCAGTATGCTTATTTTGTAGTAACGAAGAATGCTGCCAAGAACTACAAATATGAAAATGGCCATCGTGATATAAACTGTAATCATTAATTTCCCAAGTGGAATAAGTGTTCCAAATCCAAATTTCCCAACGGTATATGCCATGGCACCAAATGCACCAAGCGGAGCCAAAAACATTACAAATTTCAAAGCCCTGAAAACTACTTTAGACCAGTTGTATAAAACCGCTAGTATAGCTTCTCTTTTCTGGTAATAGTTGAGTACAATTCCGAAGATGATGGCGACAATCAGAACCTGTAGTGTAAAATTGCTCATGAAAAAGTCGAGCCAACTGAAATCTGTTTTAGTTGCCGAAGTATATTTACTGGCATCTTCTATAGTTAAGCCGGATTTATCAATTCTTCCGGGTTTTATAATGTAGGCCGCAGCAATTCCGATTACTAAAGCAAATGTGGTTACGATTTCAAAATAAATAAGTGATTTGATTCCGATTCGCCCCACTTTTTTTAAGTCGCCCATACCTGCGATTCCTAAAACAATGGTTAAAAAGATGATTGGTCCGATAAAAATCTTTACCAATTGAATGAATGAATCCCCAACGATTTTCATTTTTTGTCCGTTTTCGGGATTGAAATGACCAAGAAGAACGCCGCAGATAATGGCAATCAACACCCAAAATGTTAGGTTAGTTGTGACTTTGAATAAAATAGATTCCTTATTCTTCATTTTGATTTTATTGGATTACAATGTACTATTTATTTTTTAGACCTGACAGGTTTTCAAAACCTGTCAGGTCTATTCAATACCAACCTAAATAGCCCTGATAGAAGAGGCTACTGCGTAGCCCGGAAAGCGGGAAAACGGAAACCAAAAATGCCCAAACCATTGCTTCGCCAGTTCGCTATCGCTCGTGCCACTCCTAAGTTTACAATGTCGATGCTTTAATTTTACTTTGTGACTTCGCGTCTCTGCGTGAAAAAATAATTGCTCGCAAAGACGCGGAGACGCAAAATATAAAAAGTGAGTTTTTGACCCTTTTTAATGTTAAATTTCTCTTTGTAAATATTTTGTAATTAGGAATTTAGTTGTACTTTTGCAGTCCTTTTGGCGAAGAAGAGTTTCCTTTAGGTATCAACTATTTATATAAACACTGCTGTGTTTTTAATCGCATCAAGAAACTCAAGAAGCATAGCATACAAATTATTTTATCAGCATGGCTGTATTAAACAAAGAACAACAAGAGTTTTTAACAGATTTTAACTGGCACAATTACGCAGAAGGAATTGATCCTGTAGATGAGAAAAACTTACAAGAGTTTGAAGAATTAGTTACTAAAACTTTCATCTCAACAGATCAAGAAGAAGTAGTAGAAGGTGTTGTCGTTAGAATTACTGACAGAGACGCAATTGTTGACATTAACGCGAAATCAGAAGGTGTTATTTCACTTAACGAATTCCGTTACAACCCAGCTTTAAAAGTGGGTGACAAAGTAGAAGTATTAATTGACATCCGTGAGGACAAAACAGGTCAATTAGTATTATCTCACAGAAAAGCTAGAACAATTAAATCTTGGGATAGAGTTATTTCTGCAAACGAAACAGGTGAAATTGTTACAGGTTTTGTTAAATGTAGAACTAAAGGTGGTATGATTGTAGATGTTTTCGGAATTGAAGCATTCTTACCAGGTTCACAAATTGATGTGAAACCAATCCGTGATTACGATGTATACGTAAACAAAATGATGGAATTCAAAGTGGTAAAAATTAACCACGAATTCAAAAACGTTGTTGTTTC
>NZ_JANMXZ010000052.1:0-21313 GCF_031381455.1 Flavobacterium sp.
CTGATTTTTTCTTGGCAATAAACCATCCAGGCCATAAGCATTGTAAAACTTTAACTACATACGAATAATCGTTTCATGAACGCCTTTTTGCACTGAAACCAATTCACAGGAATGATCCTATTCGATAATTAATTTTACACATTCAAGCTTGAATGCATAATCATACTTGACTTTTCTTTCCATAAAAACACCCCCAAATAGTGTCTAACTTTTTGGGGGCAGTCTATTGATAGGGATTTTTATTGGAATCTACTTTTCACTTCCTAAAGATGGAGCATCAAAAATTGTTTTATTAGAAAATTTATTATGTAAGATAAGTTAATTAGTATTTATTAAAAAGATGTATTTTATCGAATATATGTGTATTTTGTAGATTTATTTTAATTAAACCATTTACATTTGTGTATAAGATTTTCGATATTTAGTTCTAAATAATAGCAATTAGGTATTTAAAATTTTAACCCCTCCCTAAAAGATTGAAATTGGTTTTAGCCAATTAGTTATTAAAGAACAAAAAAATTAAAATCATATTTTAATTAAATTATTAACGCATTAAATCTTTTAGTTATGAAAATAAAAATTACTCTTCTATTTACTGTATTATTTTTCGTTGGAACTGCTTTTGAAGCCAACGGACAAGTCAATAATACTTTTACTGGTGAAAACTCTGGCGTTAATAACACAGGGAACTATAACACAGGATATGGACTTAACTCATTAAGTAATAATACCAGCCATAGTAATAGTGCTTTTGGAATAGGAACATTAAGTTTTTCTTCTGGTGGGTATAACTGTGCTTTTGGAAATAACTCACTTGCTTTGAATGGTAGCGGGAGTTTAAATTGTTCATTAGGAACTAGAACTTTATACAATAATGATTCGGGCTCAGCTAATATTGCGATTGGTCATAGATCTTTGGAATCTAACGTTGACGGCAGTAGCAATACTGCGGTTGGGTATGCATCATTATTGGCTACTACCGGTAGTTTCAACACGGCAATAGGAAATTATAGTCCAAGAAGTTTACTATCGGGAGATTCAAATATTTTTATCGGTTCAGAGACTGCAATTAATTTATTGTACGGAAGTAACAATGTTTTTTTAGGGAATAGAATAGCTGTTTCGAAGTTTCCATCTACACCAATTTTAGCTGGGAATGACACCAATAGATCAATAATTATTGCTGATGGATTAGGAAATCAAAGAATCTTTATACAAAAAAATGGGAATACAGGAATTGGTTTAGGAAACAATGTCATCCCAGTTAACAAATTAGATATAAAAGGCGGTGTTGCTATTGGTAGGAATTTCACGCCAAATGGAGTGACTCCTGGAATTTCAGCTCCGGTAAACGGCTTAATAGTTGAAGGAAGTGTTGGAATAGGAACAACTTCACCCAATAATAAAGTTGAAATCACACAAGGAGTAGAAGGTAATTCCGGACTTCGTTTTACAAATTTAACCAGTAACTATAACCCAGCAACATCTCAAATGTCTAATAGGTTTTTAACGGTTAATCAAAATGGTGATGTTGTTTTAAATAAAATGATCAATGCTGTTGAAGCTAACATACTAACATCAAACGCTAATTTGATGACTAGTAATGTCAATAGTATTTCGTCATCATCAACGATTATTAATTCGATTTCTAATACTGTAAATAATAATCAATTAGTAACTACTGTAAATGGTGTTACGAGTGCTCCGGTAAACTTAACTGATATTTCAGGGCTTGATACTAGTGCTACAAACGAGCTTCAAACACTTTCTCAATCAGGAAATACTATAACGCTTTCCAATGGAGGAGGTTCATTTGTATTGCCAACATTTACAGATATTCCTCAAACCGTTTCACAAACAGGAAATACAGTGACACTTTCCAATGGCGGAGGTTCATTTACATTGCCGACATTTACAGATACTGATGCCCAATCATTAGCGTTAGCAGGCAACACATTATCTATTTCAAATGGAAATAGTGTGACGCTTCCAACTTATGTGGATATACCACAAACGATTTCTCAAACGGGAAATACTGTGACACTTTCTAATGGTGGTGGTTCATTTACACTTCCATCTCCTCAAGCTCCACAAACCATTTCTCAAACGGGAAATACCATTACACTTTCTGATGGTGGTGGTTCATTTACTTTGCCAACATCAGTAGATACTGATGAACAAACTTTATCGATTACAGGAAATACTTTGACAATATCAAATGGAAATAGCGTACAATTACCCGTTCGTGGAAATCAAAGTATAACACAAAATGGCGCAATTGTAACTTTATCAAATGGTGGAGGTTCAATAACGCTCCAATCAACTATAGTAACAGCTGGAGATAATGTGTCTATATTAGGAAACGGATCAACCGGAACACCATACGTAGTAAGCTCTACGGATACCAGTCTGTATGCTGACAATGGTAATATCAATCCTACCACAACCGTTAACGGTAACAGAATTGTTTCAATGAACGGTAGCAACATTTGGTTTAATAGTGGAAGCAGTCAGCCAAACGGGAAAATTTACATTGGGTCAAATGCTTCGTACCCATCTACTACCGGAAATTATAAACTGTATGTTGAAGGCGGAATCCTAACCGAAAAAGTAAAAGTAGCTCTTAGAAGTACAGCTAATTGGGCAGATTATGTTTTTGAAAAGAATTATAAATTAATGCCATTGAAAAATGTAGAAGAATATATTACTACTCATAAACATTTACCTGGAATTGATTCAGCAAGTGAATTGACTAAAAACGGACTTGATTTAGCAGAAATGCAATCCAAACACATGGCTAAGATTGAAGAAATGATGCTTTATATTATTGAACAAAATAAAACCATTGAAAAAAACATCAAGGATATTGAAGAATTAAAAAAACAAGTAAACGTACTAACAGCTAACGAAGATTGATATGTATAAGATACTAAAAACAGTAATAGTTTGTGCTATTTGTTTTAATTCTTATAACATTTCAGCACAACTCAGTGAGTATTTGAATTCTGAAGAAAAAAGAATTTCAAGTGCTAACCAAATCGAAGTAGAAATTCAGAAATTCATTGACACTAATTTTAACAATTATGTGCTGTCAAAAGAAGTTACTGATGATTTAATCAACCATCTTAGAAGTGAAGAAGAGTTTACTGACGCTGAACTGCAAAACGCAATTAGAAAAACAAAAGTTTACGAATTAAGAAAGTTATTCTTTAGTCAAAATCCCGATAAAAAAGACAGCTATTTTGCAAGGCCAATTCCAGTTTCTGTTCAACAAACATGCGTGAATGGTGATTTTGAAAATGGTACAGCAGGTTATTCTTTTTGGTCAGATGCTCATCCACAACCAGCTTCAGGAACAGCATTTTTTTTATCTTGTGCTACACCTACAGTACCTACCGTTTTAAATGTTGTCACTCCGGTTACCAACGATTTAAATGCTGCCGTAACACTGATTGACGATACAAGTCCGAGTTACCAGCAATATGACCCAACATTAGCAGGTTTAGGGGTAAACATTCCGACTTTATTTCCAACCGGAGGTAACAAATGTATTAAGTTAAACAACGAGCAAGGTTTTGGTTCCTCTGATATCACAACGGTTTCGCGTTATTTTCCAACTATAAATCAAGAAACAATTGATTTTAATTTTTCTTTGGTAATGGACAACAAGCCAGCACATGGACAACCAATTCAACCCTTTTTCAGAGTTAGGGTATTAGACCAATTTAATAATGTTGTAGATGAAATTTGTATCGTTGCAGATCCTGATAATTGTTTGTTTAACGTTATCTATGTTAGTCGAAATAGAAGAGTTCTTTACACCGATTGGATTTGTGCTCGATTGAACGTGGGTGAAATTTTGGGTCAACCCGGAACAATTGAATTTACAGTAAGTGACTGTCAACCTTCAGCACATTTTGGAACAGTTTATATTGATAATATTTGTGGTTCTATTTGCGCTTCTCCAAAACTAGGAGCGCTAAATACAAATACAACCAATATTAATTGCCCAGATACTATTGGTAACACACCCATTCAGGTTTGTGGTACGTATCAGCCACCATATAATGCAACCTTAGTTTCCATCACATTAGATATTACTCAAAACGGGACAGTTGTAGGAACATTAAGTGCACCAACACAGCTTACAGCGAATACATTTTGTTTTTCCGTTTTGCCAAGTATGTTTGGAGTGAGCCCGACAGGAAATTTTGAATTTCAGATTAATGCTAATTTCAGTGTCAATTGCCCCGCAGGAACATTTATATATACCATTTCCGACAACTCAGCCGGTGTTGGTCCGGATGTAACTTTTATAGATTGTTGTTTGGCAACATTAACAGTAACATCTCCTGTAGATGACCTTAGTAATTTGGATACAGTAGTTTTAAAAGAGAAGGAAAGGTCGGATTGGATTAAGGCAGCAAATATTGTATCCGTAGGAAATAATGCTCTGTCAAATGGAGTAGTGTATCATGCTGCGAATTATGTCGAGTTAAATCCCGGTTTCGAAGCTGTTTTTGGAGCTCAATTTTCAGCTTATCCCGAAGGCTGTACAGCAAGTTATGCCTATAAAACGCAGCTGCCAAATACAAATGCGAGAAGTAGTGAAGCTCCAAATGTTGACGAAACAATCAACTTGATAAAAGTGTCAAAAGATTTTGCCATTGTGCCAAATCCGTCAAGCAGCACTATAGAAATTATAATGAACGACGCTAAATTCAATAGAGTAAGCGTTACGACTATTGATGGTAAGATTGTAGATGAACGAAATGTTGAAAAAACAGATAAAACCTTAATCGATGTTAGCCGCTATGCCAATGGTATTTACATAATAAACGTGACTACAGAAGACGTGCAGGTTTGTACTAAAAAGCTAATTAAGAATTAATTAGTATTAACTATAATTCTAAATACCTACAATTTAATTATTCTTTAAAGTAAATAATTTGCTTTTTTAACAAAATAGGAGTTGATTTTTTATGATTTTTTTTTACTCAAGTGAAAATAATAATTAATATTGCACTTTAATTAACAATATAAAAATGCCTCTCATAAAAAAAAGATTTTCCTGGCTGAGTGTGATACTTTTTTCAGTAGTTTCAGTTGTAGTTACCTTGCTGATTACTAATTGGTTAAAAGATGATGCTCAAACCTCTGAAACAGCAAATAGTAAATATTCGTGTAAGTATGATGTTAAACGTTTAGATGGTTTAAAATACATAAAACCAATAATGTTTGTTGATGATGAATGCGAGTCAGAAAATTTGCAGGATATTAAGCAACAGATTACAGAAATTGTTGATAGATATAAGAATTTTGAAGGTGTGACTTCAGCTTCGGTTTATCTCAAACAATTTGCAAATAATGGGTGGATATGTGTTAACGAAACCGAGTCATTTGAACCGGGTTCTCTTTTTAAAGTGCCTGTAATGATTACCATTTTAAAAATGTGTGAAGATGATTCGGGATTTTTAAATAAGCGTATTGTATATGAAAAATTTATAGATGATGGTAAAAAAGTAGCTTTTAAATCAAAATCAATTCAATTAGGACAAAGTTATACGGTAAAAGAACTGCTAACGTATATGATAAAATACTCAGACAACAAGGCAACAATATTGCTAGAGTCTCAGATGAAAGCTGACGTTTTGCAAAAACTCTTTACCGATTTGGGTTTAGAAGCTCCCAATATATATGCAAATCAATATTTTTTCACAACCAGTCAATACTCATTATTTGTTAGAACTATCTACAGTTCAACTTATTTAACAACTAAGAACTCTGAATATGCGGCTGAGCTTTTGAGCCAATGTGATTTTAAACAAGGCATTGTCAGCGGACTACCCAAGGGAACTTCTCTAATACATAAATTTGGAGAATCGGGAAATCAAATTGAAATGCAGTTACATGAATCTGCTATAATATATGCCTACAATAAGCCTTTTTTATTAACCATAATGACTAAGGGTAAGGATAATAAAACATTGTCAAAACTTATAAAAGAAGTAACAAATAGGATTTATACCGAAATGGCTAATAAATAAAACCTTATTTAATTTGATAAGTCTTTTACAATTTTGAATTAAAATATTTAATTACTTACAACAACTTATAATTTCTTAAAATACTTATAAAAAAGCTTCTCCTAACCGAGAAGCTTTTTTATATTTGCCGCAAGCCAAAAGCTATTTTATGCTACAATTAAATATAAAAAACGAAACATCACGACTACGAGCAGTTGTACTTGGTTCAGCTATAAATAACGGCCCGTCACCAACAAAAGACGAAGCCTATGATCCAAAATCTTTAGAACATATACTCGACGGAACCTATCCTGTCGAAGCGGATATGACTAAAGAAATGGAAGCTTTCAATCAAGTTTTTCAAAAGTATGACGTAAAAGTATTTCGTCCGAAAATGATTGAAAACTACAATCAGATTTTTACTCGCGACATTGGTTTTGTGATTGATAATGTTTTTATAAAAGCCAATATTCTTCCCGATAGAGAGCACGAATTAGATGCTATTCAATATATCATTGACCAAATAAACCCGGCTAAAGTGGTTCGTCCCCCCGAAGAAGTACATATTGAAGGCGGCGATGTCATGCTTTGGAATAATTATATTTTTATCGGAACGTATAAAGGTTCCGATTATAAAGATTATATCACAGCACGAACAAACATGCAAGGTGTAAACTATATCAAAGAGTTGTTTCCAAATAAAAAAGTCAAAGAGTTTGATTTAGTAAAATCAAAAATAGAAGCTCGCGACAATGCATTGCATCTTGATTGTTGCTTTCAACCTGTTGGCGCAGCGAAAGGAATTATTTATAAAAGCGGTTTCCGTGAAGAGTCGGATTATGTTTTTTTAGTCAAACTTTTTGGCAAAGAAAATCTATTTCACATCACTCGTGAAGAAATGTATAATATGAATTCTAATGTGTTTTCGATAGCTGAAAACGTAGTGGTTTCTGAACAAAAATTTACAAGACTAAACAATTGGCTTCGTGATAATGACTTCATTGTTGAAGAAATTCCGTATGCCGAAATAGCAAAGCAAGAAGGACTTTTGCGTTGTTCAACTTTACCTTTAATTAGGGATTAAATTTGTTTATGGTTTGTAGTTTATAGTTCTTAGTTACAACATAAACCATAAACCATAAACTAAAAACCATAAACTATAAAAAACAATGAAACAAACCACCAACTCCATATTAATGATTCGTCCAGTTGCTTTTCGAATGAACGAACAAACAGCTGTGAATAATTACTACCAAAAAGTACTAGACGGACTGTCGCCTGAAACAGTGAATGCCAAAGCGCAAAAAGAGTTTGATACTTTTGTAGCCAAGTTGCGAAAAGTAGGTGTAAATGTGACTGTTGTTGAAGACACTTTAGAACCAAATACACCAGATAGTATTTTTCCAAATAACTGGATTTCGTTTCACGAAAGTGGCGATGTGGCTTTGTATCCGATGTTTGCCGAAAATCGTCGTGCCGAAAGAAGAGAAGATATACTCGACATTCTGGAAGATGAAGGTTTTCAAATTAACCAAATAGTAGATTATACTTCGGCCGAAGAAGACGATGTTTTCTTAGAAGGAACAGGAAGTTTACTATTAGACAGAGAAAACGGAAAAGCCTATTGTGCGCTTTCACCAAGAGCTGATGAAGAAGTAATGATTGAGTTTTGTGAAGATTTCGAATTAACTCCGGTTATTTTTGAGGCTTTTCAAACCGTCAATGGCGAAAGAAAATTGATTTATCATACCAACGTGATGATGTGTCTTGGAGATACATTTGCCGTGATTTGTGCCGATTGTATCGATGACAAAAAAGAACGCAAAATGGTACTCGATAGCCTTCGTGGTGACGATAAAGAAATCATCTTAATTACCGAAGACCAAGTGAATAACTTTGCTGGAAACATGCTTGAAGTAAAAGGAAAAAATGATGAACGTTTCTTGGTTATGAGCGAATCAGCTTATAAAAGTTTGACCAAAAAACAAATCGCACAATTGGAAGCACATGTTGAAATCATTCATTCTAGTTTAGATACAATAGAAGCTTGCGGTGGCGGAAGTGCTCGTTGCATGATGGCTGAAATTTTTCTACCGAAAAGTTAACCTGCAAGGTTTTTAAAACCTTGTAGGTTTAAAATAAAACAAACCCCAAATTCCAATTTGTCACACTGAGCGAAGTCGAAGTGAATTGGAATTTGGGATTTTTTTATTTGTAACCTGCCTGCCGGTAGGCAGGTTTGAGTGTATCAAATTTTGATAAACAAATAACCACCTTTGGTTGCACCCCAAACTTGTTTTCCTTCTTTATCAAAACCTTGATCCCAAGATAAAATTTCATTTTGAGTAACAGTTACTTTTGAATTTGCAAAACTAGCGCCTCTCAATTCACTTTGACACGTTTTATCGCCTGTAGCTCCAGAAAATAGGTTTTTACCATCTCTTTTTAAAGTTACTTGACAACCTTGCTTAAGCTCAATATCAGCTTCGGTTAGTTTGTCGTAAACTTCTGGAGTTGCCCATTTTCCTATCCAATTTTTTTCGTTTTTAATAGTATAAATTTCACTGATAAAAGTGTCTCCTTCTTGATGAACTTTATAAACTCTTACTCGATAAGGCTTGTCTTGTTTATCAAAAATGGCTTGTTCTACAAAAAGATAATTGCCTTTTTCCTTCCAAATTGGTGTCATTCGCAATGAAATATTATAATAATCTGTATCAGCTATTGATTGTTTTTCAGATGAATAATGTCCCTGCATTATTGATACCAGTTCATTCAAAGCATCACTATTTTTTGAAGACTGATTTTGAGTGGGTTTACAACTAATTAATAAAGTTATTCCGGCTAATAGTAAAAATGTTTTTTTCATATGATATATAAATTAAATTCCTCTGATAATACTTAGTACTGAACTAATAATATATTGAATTCCAATGGCAATGGTCAGAAATCCGACAATTCTGGATATCGCTACAATTCCGGAAGCACCAAGATATTTTGCCAAATAATGGGCACTGTGCAGTATGATATAAATTAAAATTGATACCACTAAAATAGCCAGGCAGGAAAAAGCAATATCAGCAGTAGTCTCATGATGTTCCTGATAATAAGCAATCAATAACGATATAGAACCCGGACCTGCGAGCATAGGCATTGCCAATGGTGTCAATGCAATATCGTTTCTGTTTTCGATGTCTTCCTGCACTTTTTTGTTGATTCCTTTATTTTTACTAAAGTTTCCATTCAAAAGTCCAAATCCCGAACTTGCTATGATTATTCCACCTGCAATCCGAAGTGCGGTAATCGTGATGCCAAAAAACTGTAAAACATACTGCCCCAAGAAGAAAGAAATAATCAATATTACAAAAACATTAAAACCAGTCCAAATGGCCACGCGAGCGCGTTCTTTCTTGGTGTAATCCTGTGTCAGGCCAACAAATATAGGCACAGTTCCAATTGGATTGAGAACCGAAAAAAGGGCAGCAAACAGAAAAATAAAAATCTCCATAGTTTTTTTTGCAAAGGTAAATCGGTAGTTTCACTTTAAATATTAAATAGAAGTTAAATAAATCTACCGAAATATAAAGTTACCATTATCTTTGACACCAAGAAATGAAATCATGAAAAACAAAAAAACAGTAGTGCTTGGAGCAACAACAAAACCCGAAAAATATGCCTATTTAGCGATCACTAAATTAGTAGAAAAAGGACATAGTGTTTTGGCTATTGGACAAAATGCTGGAGAAGTTGCAGGCGTTAAAATTTATACAAAACAAATTCCACTTGCGAATATTGATACCGTGACTTTGTACTTAAATCCGAAGCGTCAGGTAGACTATTATAACTACATCATTGAAACCAAGCCAAAACGCGTCATCTTCAATCCGGGAACAGAAAATCCACAGTTTTACCAATTATTGGAAAGCAACGGTATTAAAGTTGAAGTAGGGTGTACATTGGTTTTATTAGCAACGAATCAGTATTAATTATTTTTGTCAGACTGAGCCTGTCGAAGTCAGGAGCGACAGGTTCGGGCTATCTTGTTGTCCTTGTTCCTGCTTTTCGCTATATTTTTACACCTGTCAGGTTTTCAAAACCTGACAGGTGTAAAAGATACCACTACAACCTGCCTGCCGGCAGGCAGGTCAGGGCTAGTAAGGAATCCTTTTTAATATCGGGTATTTTCAGTCGCCGGTTTACTAATAACCAACAAACCAATAAACGTAATCAATCCGTTTACGATAATCAGTTCGTTATCGATTACATAATTTCCAAAAAGTGCTGCTGAATTTTTGCTTATCAAAAAGCAAATTGCCGGTGAAAGCAGGCAAATGAAAGGCACAAACTTGTCGTGTACTGTTTTCGATTTCATAAACAATCCAAAAGCATACAATCCTAAAAGTGGTCCATACGTATAACTCGCCACTTTAAAAATCATCGTAACGACCGATTTGTCGTTCAGTGAATTGAAAATTATAATCACCAAAAACATCAACATCGAAAAGCCAACATGCACAAAATGACGTGTTCTGACAATGTTGGGTTTGTTCTGATTCTCGGTTTTATCCATTCCTAAAAAGTCGACACAAAAGGATGTTGTCAATGCGGTCAAAGCCGAATCCGTTGTAGCAAATGTGGCAGCGGTTAAACCCAATAAAAAGATAATTGCCGGGACAATACTCAAATGTTTAAAAGCAATTTCGGGAAACAAATAATCGGTTCTTGCAACACCGTCAACCATTGGAATCGCAATGCCATTTTTCTCGGCGTATAAGTACAACAAAGCGCCAACACTCAAAAAGAAAATATTGATAATCACAAAAACAGTGGTAAACGTAAACATGTTTTTTTGCGCTTCACCAATAGTTGCGCAGCTCAGATTCTTTTGCATCAAATCTTGATCAAGTCCAACCATAGCAATGGTTACGAACATTCCGCCTAGAATTTGTTTTAGCACAAAGTTGCCTTTCAGATAATCTTCATAGAAAAAAACTTTAGAATAATTACTGTTTTTTACGGCTTCAAAAGCTTCAACTGCCCCAAAATCCAGACTATGGCAAACGAAAATTATCGTCAGGAAAACTGAAGAAACCAGAAAGAAAGTTTGCAACGTATCTGTAATAATAATCGTTTTCAATCCGCCGCGATAGGTGTACGCAAAGATTAATCCCAAAGAAATCAAAACCGTTAAAGCAAACGGAACATCAAACGCATCAAACACGTAACGTTGTAATACAATCACCACCAAATACAATCGAAAAGAAGAGCCAATTGTTCTGCTGATTAGGAAAATAGTAGCAGCCGTTTTATAACTAATAACACCCAAACGTTGTTCAATATAACTGTAAATCGATGTCAGATTCATGCGGTAATAGAGTGGAAGCAAGACTTTTGCAATAATTATAAAACCAAGCGCATTCCCAATAACAAACTGAAAATATTTGAACTGTAAATCAGGATTGCCCACTTCACCGGGAACTGAAATAAAAGTCACGCCAGACAAGGCTGTCCCTATCATTCCGAAGGCTACTAAATACCATTTTGAGTTTTTATTGGCTTTGAAAAACGTATCATTGTCGGAGCTTTTTTTGCTGACCAAATTGGAAATCAAAATCAATAAGCCAAAATAAATAACAATGATAATAAGAATGGTTGTTGGTGACATAGGTTTGGTTTTATGGTGAGCCAAAATACAAAAAAAGAATATAGAATAAAGAAAATAGAGAATAGACAAGTCTTTATTCTATGTTCTATTTTCTTTTCTCTTTTTACACTATTTTTGTCTCATGGAATTTTCTTCAAAATTGCTCGAAAAAGCGATAAACGAAATGGCGCAATTACCCGGAATTGGAAAGCGAACTGCTTTGCGATTGGTTTTACATTTGCTAAAACAGCCATCGGAGCAAACACAGTTTTTATCACAAGCGCTAACAACTATGCGTGAGGAAATTAAGTTTTGCAGTAGTTGCCACAATATTTCTGACGTTGAAGTCTGTGAAATTTGCAATAATCCCAACAGAAATCACAAAATTATTTGTGTTGTTGAAGATGTTCGCGATGTTATGGCCATTGAAAATACCAATCAATTCAAAGGAGTTTATCATGTTTTAGGCGGAAAAATTTCTCCTATTGATGGTGTTGGTCCAAGTCAATTAAATATTGATTCTTTGGTTGAAAAAGTAAAATTGGGAGAAATGGAAGAGTTAATTTTTGCGCTAAGCTCAACAATGGAAGGAGATACAACGAATTTTTATATTTTTAAAAGAATCAAAGACTATTCGATAAAAACATCCACTATTGCCAGAGGAATTGCTGTTGGCGATGAATTAGAATATGCCGATGAGGTTACTTTGGGAAGAAGTATTTTGAACCGTATACCTTTTGAGAATACCCTAAAAAATATATAACAAAATAATAGCAGACTTCATTTTTGTAATTAGAATTGAAAAACTATCTTTGTTTGCTAATTTTTTATTTAAAATAATGAACCAACCCAAAATATATTTACTACTTCTGCTGAGTGTTTTAGTTACTTCCTGCATACCAAAAAAAGATTTGATTTATCTGCAAGATAAAAAAAGTACTACCACTGAGGTAGTTACTCCTTCAAATCAAAATCCATATCGACTCCAATCCAGTGATATCTTAAGCATTACTATTAAAGCTATTGACCCTAAATTAGTTGTTATATTTAATATTACTGATGGACAAACAGGTGGGTCTACTAATGATCAAGGTAACTATTTTACAGGTTATTCGGTTGATGATCACGGAAATATCAGGTTGCCAATACTTGGGGAAATGAATGTTTTGGGATTTACAGCTGAAGAAGTTAGAATTAAAATTGAGAAGTTATTACTCGAAAAATATTTTAAAGAAGAAGCCGGGATTTATGTTGTTGTGAAATTAGCTGGTTTCAAATATACTATAAACGGTGAAGTGGGTAGTACAGGAACAAAAACATTATATCAAGACAGGGTAAATATAATGGAAGCTATAGCTAATTCAGGTGATATTACACTTACAGGTGACCGAAAAGATGTGAAGGTAATAAGAAGATTTCCACATGGAAATGAAACTTTTAGTATTGATTTGACAGATGCTAATGCTGTTAATTCGCCGTGTTTTAATCTACAACCAAATGATTATATATTGGTTAATCCATTGAAACAAAAAACATGGGGAACCGGAAAAACAGGAATAGAGTCTCTATCTACAATCATTACCCTATTGTCATTAGCAACAACAACTTATTTTTTGTTACTTAGAAATTAACACCATTTTTCATGATTGATGTAAAAGATTTTACTTTTTTTGATAAACAAAACAGCTTTGATTTTAAAGGTTTTTTAATTAAAACTTTGAGTTATTGGAAGTGGTTTTTAGTTGGGTTAATCATCACATTTTCTATTGCGCATCAAGTTAATGTTAGGAAACAAAAAATTTATGGTATTGAAAGTACTATAGCGGTTCAGGAAGAAAACAATCCGTTTTTTACTTCAAATACAAGTTTAGTTTTTAATTGGGGTGGAACTTCGGATAAAGTTCAGATGATTTCTACTACACTAAAATCAAGATCACACAATGAATTAGTTGTTGATAGGTTACAATTTTTTATTGATTATTTTAAACAAACAAAATATTTTTTACAAGATGTTTATGGTCAGGTTCCATTTAAGGTAACCATAGATAAAAACAAAAACCAATTATTTAACCAGTTTATAAAAGTTAAAATGGTTTCTAATAATTCGTATCAAATCACTATTCCTTTTCAAGCCAATACTACAGAAGTTATTAAATATATTGATAATAAAACATCAATAATTCCAATTGATAATAAAGAATTTAAAGAAATTTATAAAATAGGTGAAACCGTTAATTTACCTTTTCTTCATTGGAAATTAGAGTTGTCAAATTTTGAAGAAAGTAACTTCAATGAGGAAATATTAGTTAGGTTCAACTCGTTTGACAATTCGGTTTCGTCTTGTATGGGGATAAACGTAGTTATTGATGAAAAAGCAGGTTCCATCCTAAAAATAGGTGCGCAAGGAACAAATAAAAACAGAATGGTTGATTTTCTTAATATTACAGTCGATGTATTAATTAAAAGACAATTAGATAATAAAAATAAATTTGCTGAAAATACAATAAACTTCATTGATGAGACTTTAGGGTCAATGGAGAAACAATTAAAAAATTCAGGTGATGAATTAAAAGATTTTGGTAAGAACAACAACATACTTGATATAGAAGAAGGAGGTACAAGCTTTAAAAATCAATTGTTGGATTATGATACCAAAAAAGATGCTGTCGAAAGAAAAATAGCTTATTTAAATTCATTAAGAAATTATTTAAAGAACAGCGTTGATTTTTCAAAATTGCCCGCACCAACTATTGCCGGAATTGAAGAACCAAACATCAATACAAATGTTGCTAAAATAATAGCACTATCAATACAGCGTTCAGAGTTAGCCTACTCGGTAAAAGGTTCATTTTCCTATGAAAGATTAGATAATGAAATACAATCGGTTAAAAAAGTATTACTAGAAAACGAATCTACTTACAGAAGTTCTTTGATATATGACTTAAATTTTGCTAATCAAAAAATTGCAAAAATTGAAAGCGAAATCAGCCACCTCCCGGAGAACAAACAGGAATGGTTAAAGTTATCCAGAAAGTATAATTTAAGCGATAATATTTACAATACATTTTTACAAAAAAGAAGTGAAGCATCTATTGTAATGGCAGCAAATTTATCAGACATTAAATTTATTGATCCTGCCAAAGATGTAGGTGGTGGATTATTAGGTCCAAAAACAAGTGTAAACTATGTATTAGCTTTTTTTATGGGATTATTAATTCCATTAATTCTCGTTTTCTTTATTTTCTTTATTAGTAATTCAGTTCAAAACATTGAAGATATTTCTTCCCACACCCAATTACCACTAATAGGCATAGTTGGGGTTAAACATTCAGAAAGTAATTTGTCAGTTTTTGAAAGACCAAAATCGGCGCTTTCTGAATCATTTAGGGCCATTCGTTCCTCTTTACAATTCTTATACAAAAAGCAAAGCGTTGATGGTTCTAAAACACTTATGTTGACTTCATCTGTCAGTGGTGAGGGAAAAACATTTTGTTCCTTAAATATTGCGACTGTGTTTGCACTTAGTGAAAAGAAAACTATAATTCTGGGATTGGATTTAAGAAAACCAAAAATCTTTGATGATTTTAATATCAAAAATGAATTCGGTGCAGTCAATTTTTTAATAGGACAAAAATCATTGGATGAGGTTGTGCAAAAAACACATATCCCTTTTCTTGACGTTATAACATCAGGACCAATTCCTCCTAATCCTTCTGAGTTAATACTTGGAGACTCGATGAAAGAGATGATGAAACAATTGAAGAAAAAGTATGATTACATAATACTCGATACGCCACCTGTTGGGTTAGTTTCTGACGCTTTAGAATTATCTCAATTTTGTGATGTTACTTTATATGTTATACGCCAGAATTTCACCAAAAAAGAAATGTTGACATTATTAAATAACAGAACTAAACGAGGCGAACTTAATAATGTGAGTATCATTTTTAATGGTTATGAAAATAAAGCAAAATATGGCGTTGGTTATGGCTACGGATATGGTTACGGTTATGGCTATGGGTATGGGTATGGAAGTGGTTATCATGAAGAGGAAGAACCAAAAGAATTTTTTGCTAAGTGGAAATATAGAATATTGAAAAAATTCAGTAATGCTAAAAATTAAAACAATATTAATTACTGGTGGTGCTGGATTTATCGGTACGAATTTGTGTGAATATTTTTTGTCAAAAGGATATTTTGTTGTTTGCTTTGATAATTTTGCTACAGGTCATAAACATAATATTGCCGAATTTCTAGAACATGAAAATTTCAAATTAATAGAAGGTGATATTAGAGATTTAGCGCAATGTAAAAATGCTGTTATCGGAGTTGATTATGTATTGCATCAAGCAGCATTGGGTTCTGTTCCTCGTTCTATAAATGATCCTATAACGAGTAATGAGGTCAATGTTTCGGGTTTTTTAAATATGCTTGTTGCCTCGAAAGATGCTGGCGTTAAAAGATTTGTGTACGCTGCAAGTTCATCTACTTATGGTGACTCCGAAGCTTTGCCAAAAGTAGAAGATACCATTGGGAAACCTCTTTCGCCTTACGCTATTACAAAATATGTAAATGAATTGTATGCTGAAATTTTCGGTAATACGTATGGCTTTGAAACGATAGGTTTACGTTATTTCAATGTGTATGGAAGAAGGCAAGATCCAAATGGAGCTTATGCCGCTGTTATTCCGAAGTTTGTAATGCAACTGATGCAACATGAAAGTCCAATTATCAATGGAGACGGAAATTTTTCAAGAGATTTTACCTATATAGATAATGTGATTCAAATGAATGAATTGGCGATGTTGACTCAAAATCCGGAAGCGATTAATACGGTTTACAACACCGCTTTTGGTGACAGAACTACCTTAAACGATATGGTTTCTTATTTAAAAGAATACTTATCCGAATTTGATGCAGCTATTTCTAATATAGAAGTTGTGCATGGCCCAAATAGAGCAGGAGATATTCCTCATTCTTTGGCTAGCATTGATAAAGCAAAAAGATTATTAAACTATGCACCCAACTATTCTTTTCAAGATGGTTTAAAAGAAGCCGTGAAATGGTATTGGGATAATTTGAGGTAGTTGTGGTTGTCGGTTTCCCGCCTTCGCGGGAATGACAATGGTTTTCAGTTGTCGGTTGTTGGTTTAGATAGAAAATACCTGCCTGCCGGCAGACAGGGAATAAAGAACATAGAAAATAGAAAGAAATGAAGATTAAAAATATTTGTTGTATTGGAGCAGGATATGTTGGTGGTCCAACCATGGCAGTTATTGCGCAAAAATGCCCTGATGTTAAAGTTACAGTAGTCGATTTAAATGAAGCCCGAATTGCGGCTTGGAATGATACTGATCTTAACAATATTCCAATATACGAACCGGGATTAAATGAAATGGTTGGCAATGTTCGTGGGAAGAATTTGTTTTTTTCTACCGATGTTGACAAAGCCATTGAAGAGGCTGACTTGATTTTCATATCAGTGAATACGCCTACCAAAACCTATGGCACCGGAAAAGGAATGGCAGCCGATTTAAAGCACATTGAACTTTGTGCCCGACAAATTGCCAAAGTTGCCAAAAACAATAAAATCATCGTTGAGAAATCGACCTTGCCCGTTAGAACAGCCGAAGCTCTGAAAAGCATTTTGGACAATACAGGAAATGGTGTGCAGTTTCAAATACTTTCTAATCCGGAGTTCTTGGCAGAAGGAACAGCTGTAGAAGATTTGTTAAGTCCAGATAGGGTTTTAATCGGAGGTGAAACTACACCTGAAGGTCAGGCTGCGATAAAATCCTTAGTGGATGTTTATGCTAATTGGGTTCCAAAAGAAAGAATTTTAACGACCAATGTTTGGTCTTCAGAATTGTCAAAATTGGTTGCTAATGCCTTCCTAGCACAACGTGTTTCTTCTATCAATGCAATTTCTGAATTGTGTGAAAAAACAGAAGCCAATGTCAGCGAAGTGGCTAAAGCAATTGGAATGGATAGTAGAATTGGGCCTAAGTTTTTGAAAGCTTCCGTTGGATTTGGAGGTTCTTGTTTTCAAAAGGATATTTTGAATTTGGTCTATATATCCAAAGCATTTGGATTGAATGAAGTGGCCGATTATTGGGAACAAGTAATTATTATGAATGATCACCAAAAAAGACGTTTTTCTAAGAATATTGTACAAACACTTTACAATACGGTTTCCGGAAAAAAAATAACTTTTTTAGGCTGGGCGTTTAAAAAAGACACTAACGATACCAGAGAATCAGCTGCGATTTATGTTGCCGATGATTTAATAAATGAACAAGCCAATGTAGCTTTGTTTGACCCAAAAGTTTCACAAAAACAAGTGCTTTCGGATTTGGATTATCTTGCTACAAGAAAACCGGCAGAAAACGAAAAACATATCACGTCTTTTGACAATCCGTATGAGGCTTGTAAAAATGCACACGCCATTGCTATACTAACCGAATGGGATGAATTTAAAGAATACGATTGGCAAAAAATTTATGATAGCATGCTAAAACCGGCTTTTGTTTTTGATGGTAGAAATATTTTAGATGGTGAGAAACTAAAAGCGATTGGGTTTAATTTTCAATCGATTGGAAGTTAGTTGTCTGTTATCGGTTATCGGTTGTCAGTTGTCGGTTGTTCGTTATCGATTATCGGGTATCTGTTAATTACAAATTGAAATGAATAGTTATAATGATTTAGATATTTATAAGATTGCTATGGCTTTGTTTTATGAAGTTCATCCGGCATCACTATTGTTGACCAAGTTTGAGCTGTATGAGTTAGGAAGTCAACTAAGAAGATCTTCTGATTCTGTAGTTTCAAATATAGTGTAGGGTTATGGTAGAAAAAGATACAAAGCAGAGTTCATTAGATTTTTAGTTTTTAGTCATTCTAGTTGTTTGGAAACGAAAGCACATTTAGAGAAAATAAATCATTTGTATGTAAGGCTAATTCCTGATAATTTAAGATACATTAACGAATACGATATACTAGGAGCAAAAATTTTTACTTTTATAAAATATGTTGAAGAAAATTGGAAATCATAATTTTCAACAGACAACAGACAACAGACAACCGAGAACAGATAACAGAGAACAGAAAACAAATAAATATAAATGAACATTAAAATTGCCGTTATTGGATTAGGATACGTTGGTTTACCACTAGCCAGATTATTTGCTACCAAATATCCAGTGGTTGGATTTGATATTAATACCAATAGGATTCAAGAATTAAATTCAGGTGTCGATTCGACTTTGGAGATTGATGCGGAAACCCTGAATAAGGTACTTGTTTCTTCACTATCCGATTCAAATGGTTTACTATGCAGTAGCACTTTAGAAGATATAGCAACTTGTAATTATTATATAGTGACTGTTCCAACTCCGGTTGATAAAAACAATCGCCCCGATTTGACTCCACTATATAAATCGAGTGAAACTGTTGGGAAAGTATTGAAAAAAGGAGATATCGTAATTTATGAATCTACTGTTTATCCCGGTGTGACCGAAGAAGAATGTATTCCTGTTTTGGAAAAAGTAAGCGGCTTAAAATTCAATATTGATTTCTTTGCAGGGTATTCTCCAGAAAGAATCAATCCAGGAGATAAAGAACATACTGTTGAAAAAATTCTAAAAGTAACTTCAGGTTCTACTCCGGAAATTGGACAAAAAGTAAACGACTTATATAAATCGGTTATCACAGCAGGGACGCATTTGGCACCATCTATTAAAGTGGCTGAAGCTGCCAAAGTTATCGAGAACTCGCAACGTGATATCAATATTGCTTTTGTAAACGAATTGGCGAAGATTTTTAATTTGTTGGAAATTGATACGCACGCCGTCTTAGAAGCTGCCGGAACCAAATGGAATTTTTTGCCATTCAAACCAGGATTAGTTGGTGGACATTGCATCGGAGTTGATCCTTATTATTTGGCTCAAAAGGCCCAGGAAAAAGGATATCATCCCGAAATTATTTTGGCTGGAAGGCGATTGAATGATAGTATGGGCGAATATGTAGCTTCTCAAGTGGTGAAGCTGATGATTAAGAAAGGCGTGGTTATTAATGGTGCCAAATTATTAATGTTGGGTATCACTTTTAAAGAAAATTGTCCTGATGTTAGAAATACCAAAATTGTAGACGTAGTTCATGCGTTGCAGGATTACGGAATTGACGTTACCATTTTTGATCCTTGGGCAAGACCGTCAGAAGTGCAACATGAATATAAATTGACAACTACATACGAATTGCCATCGGATACTTTTGATGCTATTGTTTTAGGAGTTGCGCACAAGGAATTTACCACTATTGATTTATCAAAATTAAAAAAATCAAATGGGGTTTTGTTTGATGTAAAAGGAGTTTTAAACGAAAAAGCAGACGGGAGACTATAACGGTTGTCCAATACAATTGCTAAAATGTCAGTCTGTCCCGAAGCTTCGGGAGTTGAAGACCTTTTTAAATGCACTTCGACAAGCTCAGTGTGACAAACTATAATTAATTGAGTTAAAAAATAATTACACCCAACGGATTAGATTTACATAAAATGAAAAAGATTTTAATAACCGGCGGTGCCGGATTTATTGGTTCTCATGTGGTGAGACGGTTTGTTACCAAATATCCTAATTATCAGATTTTTAATTTGGATGCGTTGACGTATGCGGGTAATCTCGAAAACATTACTTGGTATTAAAAGCAACATACTAACAAACTTCTTCAATCGTTTTACATTCCTATTCCTTTGGTTGAAAAACAGGCAGTTTTTTATTATAAATTCAAACTAAACTACAAAATGTTAAAAAAAATACACTTTATCGTTTATATTAACATTTTATCGTTTTTAGATTTCATATTATAAATAATTAATCAACTTTACTTGTATTAAAATTTGTACATTATTTTTTAATTTGATACAAGGGAAATTCAAATCACACAAGGTTTAATTTTTTTTTAATCTTCCATTATTGCCTAATCTTTAATTTTTTAGTATTATGAAAAAAATTATTTTATCCTGCTTTTCCCTTTTGTTTGTTGGAATAGTAAATGCTCAGGTAGTTAGTATCCCAGATGCTAATTTTAAAGCAGCATTAATTACTCTGGGAGTTGACACGAATTCCAATGGGCAAATTGAAGTTAGTGAAGCATTAGCTCGAACAACCTTAGATTTACAATCAAGTTCGATTGCAGATTTAACGGGAATTAAAAGTTTCACCAATCTTACCTCACTGAACGTAACCTCTAACTCAATATCCACTCTTGATGTTTCGGGTTTATCGGCATTAACATCAGTACCAATCTATGCATATAACCCTATTTCTATTTTAAATATCTCGGGTTGCACGGCACTTACTTCTTTTAATTCTTATCCTTATGATTCAGGAAATATTACTGGAACGTTAACTAGTTTAGACCTCTCGAATTGTAGTAGTCTAACAAGTTTAAATTTGACAGGAAACACCTTGTTGAACACGGTTCAAATTTCGGGTTGTACGGCTTTAGCCTATATCACTTGCAACAGCAACACTGTTTTACCCTCGTTAAACGCATCGGGTTTACCCAATTTGACCTCTTTGAGTTGTACTAGCAATCCTGCCTTGACTTCAATAACCGTTACTGGCGATACGGCATTAACCACTTT
>NZ_JANMXZ010000001.1:0-14865 GCF_031381455.1 Flavobacterium sp.
AATCAAATGCGCTTCGTCAATAAAGATGACTAATTCTGGTTGTTCAACATCGCCTTTTTCGGGCATTTGCTGATAGATTTCGGCTAACAAACTCAACATAAACGTAGAGAACAATTTTGGTTTATCCTGAATATCCGTCAAGCGGATGATGTTCACATATCCTTTTCCGTTTTCGTCAAAACGCATTAAATCGTCAATCTCAAATGACTTTTCGCCAAAAAAGATATCGCCGCCTTGTTGTTCTAATTCGATAATCTTACGAAGAATAATTCCTGTAGTTGAGGTTGAAATCTTTCCGTAGTTTGCTGTGATTTCTTCCTTTCCTTCTTCGGTGATGTAATTCAGTACTTTTTTGATGTCTTTTAAATCCAAAAGTGGCATTTTGTTATCATCGCAATATTTAAAAATTACCGAAACAACGCCCGTTTGTGTATCATTCAAATCGAGAATTCTGGAAAATAAAACCGGGCCAAACTCAGAAACAGTTGCTCTTAGTCGAACGCCATTTTGCTGTGAAAGCGACATTAATTCTACCGGAAACGAAGCGGTGGTATAAGGAATATTAATTTTAGCATGACGTTCTGTAATAAAAGTTTTTTCTTCGCCTTTTTTGGCAATTCCCGAAAAATCACCTTTGATATCCATCATCAACACCGGAATCCCAAAAGAAGACAACTGTTCAGACAATACTTGAATGGTTTTTGTTTTACCTGTTCCGGTGGCACCGGCAATTAATCCGTGACGGTTTAAGGTTTTTAAAGGCACTTTTACAAAGGTGTCGACAACTGCTTCACCATTTAAAATGGCACCGCCAAGGGTAATGCTTTCCCCTTTTGAGGCGTAACCTTCATTAATATGTTTGCTGAAATCGGATGCTGTGGCCATATGCTATTTTTTAGATTATAAAGATATTGCAAAGTAATGTATTTTTCCAAAAGCAAGGAAATGTTAATTGTTTTCAAATTGGAATAAAAAAAACTTAATTTTAAATGTTGAAAAAAAGTTTGATAAAAAAATACATTTTCAAAGCTTTTGACGTTATACATAATAAAAAAGCAGTAAAACTCTGAAAATCATAACTATTTTTATGTAATATTTAATGATTGTTTGTAATGACTGAATTGGTCATGAATTGCGAATTAAATCGATGTAGTATTAATGTTAAAAAAAGTTTTTTTATTTCAAGTAAAAAATTAAATTTGCTCCTAATCAAGTTTATTAACAACTAAGACTTATAAATTATTTAAAAATTAAAAAATTAAAAAAATGGCAAACGTTAAAAAAGAAGGCAGTTCAAATTTAGGAGGGTTATTCTCTGGTATTGTGATTGTAGCAAGTATTGTGGTTGGGTTTCTTGTATGGAAATTTATCATGGGTGCAGGATCAAATTTTGAAGGTGGGGTAAACACAGGAGCACCACTTAAAGATAACTATATGGCAATGGTTTACAAAGGAGGGTTTATTGTTCCTGTTTTGATGGGACTATTGTTGATGGTAGTTGTTTTCTCATTTGAAAGATATTTTGTAATCACTAAAGCTACTGGTAAAGGAAGTTTAGATGTATTTATGAAAAATGTTCAAACTAGTGTAAAAGCAGGGAATATTGACGAAGCCATTTCAGCATGTGATAAACAACAAGGTTCTGTTGCTAACGCGATTCGTTCTGCTCTAGTTAAATATCAAGATGTTAAAAAAGAAGGATTCAATAGTGAAGAAGCTGCGGAAACAATTCACAAAGAAATTGAAGAAGCAACTTCATTGGAAATGCCAATGTTAGAACAACACATGACGATTTTATCAACTTTAGTTTCTTTAGGAACTCTTGCAGGATTGTTAGGAACTGTAACTGGTATGATTAAAGCATTTGCCGGATTAGCTGGTGGCGGTGGAGCAGATTCTGCTGAGCTTGCAAATGGTATCTCTGAGGCGTTGATCAATACTGCAACTGGTATCGCAACATCTGCATTAGCAATTATCGCTTACAACTTCTTTACTTCAAAAATCGACAGTCTTACTTATGCAATTGATGAGGCAGGTACTACTATCGTAAATACTTACAGACATTTTAGAGGTAGCTTAAAACAATAATTTTGATAGTCACTATCAATAAATATATAAAACAATGGCAATAAAAATGAAAAAAAAGTCAACATCTACCGACATGACGGCGATGTGTGATGTTGCATTCCTTTTGCTTACGTTCTTTATTTTGACTGCTACTGCTAAAGTTCCTGAAGTTATGCCTGTTGATACTCCGGCATCTACTGTACAGACTAAGTTGCCTGAAAAAGATTTGGCTACTTTGACTGTAGGTCAAGGGAAAGTGTTTTTTGATATCAAAGGAAAAGATGTTCGTTTGAGAACTCTTGAGTTAATGGCTCAAAAATATAACGTTACATTTTCTGAAGATGATCAAAATAAGTTTGCAATAATGGAAAGTTTTGGTGTTCCTGTTCAGAGTCTTAAACAGATTCTTGATATGAAACCTGCAGACAGAAAGAATGTTCAGCAACCTGGTATTCCCAAAGATTCTTTGGATAATCAATTGGCAGATTGGGTTCAGAATGCCCGAATTGCTAATATCGAGTTGCATGACAAAGAATTGCAACTTGCTATAAAAGGTGATGCTAAAGAAGAGTATCCTATTATCAGAAGAGTAATGGATATTTTACAGGATCAAAAAATCAATAGCTTTAGTTTGGTTACTGGTTTGAGAGGAAAAGAAAAATAATTTTAAAAATATACTAAATGGCTGAATTAAATACCGGCGACGGTGGTGGTAAAAAAGGCAGTAAAAAAGTAAGGAGTAAAAAGCAAAATTCTAAAGTAGACTTAACGGCTATGGTGGATTTGGCTTTCTTATTAATCACTTTCTTTATGCTTACCACGACCTTGTCTAAACCCCAATCGATGAATTTGGGTTTGCCAGATAAAGACGATGAAACAGACACTAAAGTAAAGGTTGATGAGAATCGTACCATGACCATATTGTTGGGGGACAACAATAAATTAGTACGTTTTGTGGGTTTATTGGCAACTCCTGTTTCAGGTGGTGCGCCAAAAGACTTTGAATATGGTAAAGACGGAATCCGAAAAGAATTGTTGAGCAGAAAAGAGGCAGTTCTTCAATATACCGGAACCAAAGACAAAGGAATGATTGTAATTATCAAACCAAGTAAGAAGTCAAATTATCGTAATTTAGTTGATATACTTGATGAAATGGCAATTGTAGGTGTTCCTACTTACGCCATTGTAAATGAGTTTACACCTGAAGAAAGCAAATTAATTGGAGGAGGAGCCCCTGATACTGCAACTCCAACGACCGAAAAAACTCCTAATCCTCAATCTAATTAAAAAAGAAAAGACATGAAATTAGATTTATTAAAAAATCAATGGGTAGATATCGTTTTTGAAGGGCGTAATAAGTTATATGGTGCTTACGAACTAAGAAGAACAAATGGTAAGACTACAGTTAGGGCTCTTATTCTTGGAGGTGTTATTTTTACTTTCTTGGTTAGTCTTCCTGTACTAGCCAATTTACTTCCGGATGGTTCAGATGATGATGTTTTAGATCAAAAAATCACAACGGTAAAATTACCACCAAAGGAAAAACCAAAAGAAAATGTTCCGCCACCGCCACCGCCACCGCCAAAAGTAGATCAAGTAAAATTTGTAAAACCGGTTGTAGCTAAAGCGGATGAAGTGACCGAAGAACCACCAAAAGTGGAAGAAATAAAAGATAAAAAAATTGGTGATAAGACTATTGAAGGTGATCCAGATGCTGAATTAAGTGTCGAACCAGTTGGAACTGGGCCAAGCGTAGTGGAAGAAGATAACAATATCTACAACACTGCCGGTATCGAAGTAAAACCAGATTTCCCTGGAGGATTGGATAAATTCTACAAATTTGTTGGTAAGAATTTCCAAGTTCCGGAAGAAGAAGGATTAAAAGGAAAAGTATTTGTAACGTTTGTAGTTGAAAAAGACGGTTCGCTTACAGATATAAAAGTACTCAGAGATATCGGATATGGAACAGGCAAAGAAGCTATCAGAGTTTTAAAATCTTGTCCAAGATGGAATCCTGGTGAGCAAAATGGTAAGAAAGTTAGAGTACTATATTCTTTACCAATTTCAATCCAATCAGCAGAATAAATGATTTCAAAAATCATAGAAAACTTTCAGAAGAAATCGCTTAAAGAGCGGTTTCTTCTCGTTATAGGCATTTTCTTTTTTTTGATTTATTTAACATTCGGACTCGCTATCATATTTTGGAAGTCACTACCTTTATCATTAGATTATAAATACAGAATTGTTTTTGGAATTTTACTGATAGTATATTCTTTTTTACGATTTTTGCGTTTCTTTAATAAAGAAGAATAAATTTAGAAATGAATAAATTAACCAAGACACTTGTTGGCTTTGCTTTGTTAACCTTGCTTTTCGTTTTTTCCTGTCAAAAGAAAAACGAAGTTATTGATACGATTACAGAAGGAAAGGCAACAATCTATGTTGATGAATCTATATTGCCAATAGTTGAAGATGAAGCAGCCGTATTTGAAGCAGAATATGATGCCAAATTACATTTGGTTTCAAAATCAGAAAATGAAATAATTAATGATTTGTTTAACGATACAGCAAGAATTGTAATTTTAACCAGAACACTTACAGCTAAAGAATTAAAAGCTTTTCAAAGCAAAAAAATCACACCAAGAATTGCTCCTTTTGCAACTGATGCTGTTGCTTTTATTAAAAGCAAAACAACCAACGATACTTTAATCGCATTAAAAGACGTTATTGATTTTGTTAATGGAAAAGTCGTTCCAAATATTAAAGGATTGGTTTTTGACAATGCTAATTCGAGTACAGCGAGATATATTTCTGACATCTCAGGAGTTCAGGTTAACAATCAGAAAAATGTTTTTTCATTTAAAACCAATGAAGAAGTTTTGAAATATGTTGCCAAAAATAAAGACATGGTTGGCGTTATAGGAATGAATTGGATTTTTCAACCGCCATTAGATTTACAAGAAACTGTAGATAATGTAAATGTGTTAAGCGTTAAAGATATGAATAAATCAGAATATTTTTTTCCAACACAAGATAATCTGGCACAAGGAAAGTATCCTTTGGCACGACGTTTGTATATCGTCAACTGTCAAGGATATGCTGGACTTGGAATGGGATTTAAATCCTTCCTTACAGGAGAAAGAGGACAACGCATAATTTTAAAATCAGGTCTAGTTCCTGAGCGAATCCCAGCCAGAAAAATTAGCATTAGAAATACAATTACAAAAGATAAAAATTAAACAGAAGAAGATGAACAAGTTAAAAATTTTCAGCCTAGCGTTAGTAGCAACAACCATTGCGAAAGCACAAGATTTAGAGCCAGCGAAGAAAGCTATTGATGCTGAACAATTTGAAAAAGCAAAATCGTTGTTAAAATCAGTTATACAAGCAAAACCTGCAAATGGTAAAGCGGCATTTCTTTTAGGAAACATTTACCTAAAACAAAATATTTCCGATTCGGCTTCAATCTATTTTCAAAAAGGATTGGCCGCAAGTGAAGGTACAAGATTCAATAATATTGGTTTAGGGCAATTAGATTTGGATGCCAACAACAGAGTAGCCGCACAAGCTAAATTTGATTTGGTCATCAAAGAATTGAAAAAGAAAGACACCGAAGAGTATGTTTATATCGCTCGTGCTTTCATGAATGCTGATAAACCGGATTATAAAAGTGCCATCACCATTTTAACAAAAGCAGCGGCAGCTAATCCAAATGATGCTCAAGTACAATTGGCATTAGGTGATGCCTACTACGGAGATAAAAATCAAAATGATTCTTATGTTGCTTATCGAAATGCGTATCAGTTTGATAACAGTTTAATTAGAGCGAAAATGCAATTAGGGGTTTTGTTAAAAGGCGCGAAAGCCTATACAGAAGCGGTAAAAGCATATAAAGAAGTAATTGCTATCAACCCAAATTATGGTCCGGTTTATCGTGAATTAGCGGAAACTCACTATTTATGGGGAAACAATATTCCAAAAACCTATGATGAAAATATTCAAAAAGCATTAAGCTTTTATGAAAAATACTTGACTTTAACAGACTATTCAATCACTTCACGTATGCGTCATGCTGACTTTTTAATCTTGGCAAAAGATTACAAAGCACTAGAATTGGAAGCTAACAAGATGAAAGAATTAGATGGCGTTAATCCAAGAATTCTACGTTACTTAGGGTATTCAGCTTATGAAAATGGAAATGTTGATGTAGCTTTAACGTCTTTGCAAAATTATACTGCAAACGCTTCAAATAAAATTATCCCTCGTGATTATTTGTATTTAGGTCAAGCCAAAATTAAAAAAGGAGCAAGTGCTGATGGAAAGTTGATTGATCCTACACAGTTAGCATCTGGAGTTGCAGATTTAAAAAAGGCAGTTGAAATGGAGCCATTAGCGGCTAATGAATTGAATGAAATTGGAAAAAAACTTTACGACCAGAAAGCATTCGCAGCAGCAGCAGCAGTATTTGAAGTTGCGGTTGCCAATCCAAATTCTAAAAATTATTTGATTGACAATTTCTATCTTGGAAACTCATTTTATTATGACAACACTAGAAAAGATATTGTAAAACCAGATCCAATTACGTTACAAAAAGCCGATGCTGCTTTTGGGAATGTAATTACGGCTTCACCAACAACACAAGACGCTTATCTTTTCAGAGCAAGAACTAATAGATTATTAGAAAATGACGAAATGATGGCCACTTACTACCAACAGTATATTGATGTAGTAACAGCAAAAGGTGAAGAAGAAGTTACTAAAAACAAAGCTAAGTTTATAGAGTCATACAACAATATAGCATCAGCTTTAGCTAATTCGGATAAAACAAAAGCAAAAGAAATGCTAAACAAAACCTTAGCACTTGACCCAGCTAATGCGTATGCGCTTGAAGCAATGAAATTATTAAAGTAAAAAAGAACAGCATTTTTTTAAAACCGTCTCGATTCAAAATCGGGGCGGTTTTTTATTTAAAAGGACTTATCTTTGCCTCCCGAAACTTCGGGATAAATTAAATAAAATGTTATCAAAAGAAACACAGTTGGCCGTTGAAAAAGGAGAAATGCTTCCACTCATGGAAGAGTTTTATACCATTCAGGGTGAAGGATTTCATACAGGAACAGCTGCCTATTTTATTCGGATTGGTGGTTGCGATGTAGGTTGTCATTGGTGTGATGTTAAGGAAAGTTGGAATGCCGAATTGCATCCGCCAACTGAAACGGATATTATTGTTGCCAATGCTAAGAAATATGCTGATACGGTTGTAGTGACTGGTGGTGAGCCTTTGACTTGGGATATGACATTGCTTACCCAAAAACTAAAATGCAAAAATCTAAAAGTGCATATCGAAACTTCTGGTGCTTATCCTGTGACTGGGACTTGGGATTGGTTTTGTCTTTCGCCAAAGAAAAACAAATTGCCGGTTGCCGATGCGTATGCGATTGCTAATGAATTAAAAGTTATCGTTTATAACAAGCACGATTTTATTTTTGCTGAAGAACAAGCCGCCAAAGTAAACCCTAATGCTATTCTTTTCCTGCAACCTGAATGGAGCAAAAAAGAAGAAATGACGCCACTAATTGTCGATTATGTAATGAACAATCCAAAATGGAGAGTGTCCTTGCAAACCCATAAATATTTGAATATTCCTTAAAATCAGTATATGAAACTAATTAAGTTGTTTTTGTTTGTATTATTGCCAATTTCCGGATTTTCACAAATAGGAGGAGAAGGTGAAGTATATTTAAATGGAGATAGAATTGAAGCTAAATTCGGAGGAGGCGGAATTGACAACTTTACGGCATTTATAAATAGAAATTTCGATTATTCGAAAGTTACAAAACTGGGAAAGTTAGAAGCAACTTTTACTATTGACCAAGAAGGAAACGTAACCAAAATAAGGATTACTCAACTTTTAGATATCGAATCAGCAACTGAATTTATAAGGGTTTTGAAGATGTGTCCAAAATGGGAACCAGCCAAACGCGGAGGAAAACCAATCAGCATTGAGATAAAATATCCCATGGTGTTTAATCTTAAACCTAAGCCTTTAGAGAATACTTCTGAAGTAAAAGAAACTAATGAAAACTCAAATAGAAATGAAGGTAAAAGGCCTGGCGGATTATCTAAGTTTTATGAATATATAAATAAAAATTACAAACTCCCTGATGCTCCTGGACTGAAAGGTCAAGTTATAGTTAGTTTTGTTATTAATGAAGATGGAAGTATTGGTGATTATAAAGTTATCAAGGATTTAGGATACGGAACAGCACAAGAACTGATAAGGGTTTTAAAAACAACAGGCAATAAATGGACACCAGCAAAAAAAGATGGTAAGCCAGTAAAGACACCGTATACTTTGCCTTTAACTATTGACATTCCAGAATAGGCACATATGAAACCACAATTCCTATTAAACCAAAATATCACTTTCTTAAATCACGGCTCATTTGGTTCTTGCCCCAAACCTATTTTTGAAGAATTCCAACGTTTTCAAAGAGAACTCGAATCAGATCCTGTTGAGTTTATAGTCAAAAAACAGCCAAAGTATTTAAAAATAGCCCGAGAAAGTTTAGCTAAATTTGTGGGTTGCCAAGGCGGAGATTTATTTTTCACCTCAAATCCAACGTATGCGATTAACATTATTATGCGAAGCATAAAGTTAAATGCGGGAGATGAAATTTTAGCCACCAATCACGAGTATGGTGCCATGGACAGAACTTGGAATTTCTATTGCAAAAAATCTGGGGCAAAATATATTCGACAAAACATAAGCTTACCAGTTGTATCTAAAGAACAAGTCATAGAAGAATTCTGGAAAGGCTATAATCAAAACACCAAAGTGATTTTTCTGAATCAAATGTCTAGTGCCACAGCCTTAATTTTTCCGGTAAAAGAAATTTGCGATAGAGCCGCAGCATTAGGACTGATAACAATTGTTGATGGCGCACATGTTCCGGCACATATCGATTTAAATATTTCAGCCTTAAATCCGGATTACTACACAGGAACCTTGCACAAATGGATGTTAGCGCCAAAAGGAAGTTCGTTCTTATATGTAAAACCGGAATTGCAAGATGCTTTAGAACCTTTGGTAGTAAGTTGGGGTTACGAAAGTGTGGCACCAGGCGAAAGCCAGTTTTTGGATTATCATGAATTACAGGGAACCAGAGATGTTTCAACTTTTTTATGTACACCAAAAGTGGTAGAATTTTTAGAGCAAAACAACTGGAAAGCGGTTTCGAAAGATTGCAAACAAATTGTTTTTGATAACTACCAACGCTTTTGTGATTTGCTAAATACAAAACCACTTAGTCCAATTACAGCTGAATTTTTAGGGCAAATGGCGAGCGTTCCTGTCAATACCAAAAAGCCAGCGGAACTAAAAGAAGTGTTGTATTCAAAGTATAAAATCCAAATTCCAGTTATGCCACTTAATGGAAATTATTATATCCGATATTCTATCAATGCGTATAATTCGCAAGCAGATTTGGATGTTTTATACAAGGCTTTGGAAGACATCATCAAAACGACAGATTTGATTCAAGTCTAGAATCCTAGCCCGGATGGAAGCGGCATCTTTTTGTTTTGTCATGCTGAGCTTGTCGAAGCACAAAACAAAAAATAGAGCGGACAGCCGGATTAGCTTCAAATACTACTTCCAGTTTTTTCTTTTCTTGAGTTCAGTAATGTGAGCCAAATGATGGTTGCAATGCCATTCATACAAACAAATCATTTCGCGAAGTTGGAATTCCTTGTTGTGTTCAGGATGAATATAAGCCATTTCCATATCGACTTCAGACAAAATTTTCATTACAAATGCCAAGCGATAATGCAATCCTTCTAAAAATTGTAGTGTCGGTTCAATAGGCATGGTTTTGTTGTCAATACCTTCTGCCCAAAGATTTTCATAATAGAATTTTATCGTCGGATTGTTTTCGGTCATCGTCCATTTCAATCGGATAAAACAATTCATATGGCTGTCGGCACAATGATGCACGACTTGGCGAATCGTCCAGCCTTCGGGACGATATGGAGTTTCAAGTTGGATATTTGACAAATGTGCTACTTCGGCTTTCAATTTTTCTGGAAACGATTCGATAGTTTGTATGGCTTTCGCTAAAAGCTCGGGAGTATAAATTTGTGGAGCTTCAAATTTTTCAATCGGGTAACGCAGTTTTTCTAATTCAATATTTTCCATTTTTAAAGAGTTAGTTTTGCTAAATAATCAAAGTGTTTGCCTTCTTGAACCAATTCGCATTGCAAACCGTTGGCATGTGCGGCATTTTGCAAAGTGTTATAATCCATGTAAAGCCAAGGGAACGTTTCTTCGGTTTCATTTTTATACGAAATTGTGAAAGTAAGTTCGCCATAATAACCGTCAGCTGGAATTAAATAACTTCCTCTCGAAACTTCGGGATCAGTTTTATCAAACATATAAATAATATCTGAACTGTCAAGTAAGATTTGTCCATTCGGATTCAAAAGCGATTTTAGTTTCTGGATATATTTTGAGGTTTCAGCTAATGTTCCGAAGATTCCTGTGCCGTTCATTAATAATAGAATCGTGTCAAATTTTTGCTTCGCCAGTTCGCTTTCGCTCGGGTCAGTAGAAACTTCTAAAATATTCTGAACTCGGGCTTTTTTCAAACCACGTAAATCGCAAGTTTTAATAGCATTTGCCGAAATATCAATAGCGGTAACGTCAAATCCTTTTTCCTGAAGATACAAAGCATGACTTCCGGCACCGCAACCTACATCGAGAACTTTTCCTTTGGCAAGTTGTAATGCTTTCCTTTCCAGTTTTGGCATTTCATTGAAATTTCTAAAAAGATACCCAACACTCATTTCATCCGCTTCGGAAATGTTGGTTTCAGTAACCAAATCTTCGGGCGAATTGTTAGTTTGAAAATCGAGTATGGCTTGGCCGAAAAGGTCTTTCATGTTGTCATTGCGAGGCACGAAGCAATCTCCTCAGTTTTTAAGTTAATTTAATCAGAAGTTGTTTAATTTTGCAGCATGAGTCTGAAACCATCTTTAAACGAAATCCAAAAGTTAGCCAAAGATAAGCATATCGAAAACAAAAAGTATTTTGATAAGCTCAAAAAGAAAGCACCAAAAAATATCGATTATGTGATGCAGGAATTGCACGATGCCGAATTCAAACGCACTGATTGTTTGAACTGTGCTAATTGCTGTAAAACAACCGGGCCATTGTTTACTTCAGCCGATATCGAACGAATTTCAAAACATCTGAAACAAAAGCCACAACAATTTATTGACCAATACCTTCGTATTGATGAAGATAAGGATTATGTGCTGCAAAGTGTTCCGTGTACGTTTTTAGACAATGAAAATTACTGTATGATTTATGATGTGCGTCCAAAAGCTTGTCGTGAATTTCCACACACTGACAGAAAGAAGTTCCAACAAATTTCGGATTTGACCTTAAAAAATGTTGCTGTTTGCCCTGCAGCGTATAATATTGTGGAAGAAATGAAGAAAAAAATACCTTTATAAAATGAAAATATATAAATCAAAAATAGATTGGTGGCTGGGATTAATTTTAGTTTATCCCATATTTAGAAGTATTGCATCCATTATTCAAGGAGAATGGATAGGTTACCTAGGAATTTTACTTTGCCTGTTGTTTATTGTTTTTATTTCAAAATCTACCAGATATATTATTGCAGAAAATCAACTGATTGTTAAATGCATGTTTATTGTAAACGATAGAATAGAAATTTCAAAAATCAGAAAAATAGAAAAGACGAATAGCATTTTGAGCTCACCAGCGTTATCGTTGGATAGAATAGCGATTAAGTTCAATAAGTTTGATGAAGTCTATATTTCTCCAAAAGAAAAGCAAAGTTTCCTTAATGATTTACTTGAAATCAATCCAAATATAGAAGTCAAAGTATAATAAAGCTTTATGTTTTGCGTTATCAATAAAAGAAGATTATGAAAAACCTGAGATTTTTAATATATGTCTATATAATTGCTCTTGCGCTAACTGTATTTGGTTTTTTGATTGATTCGGATACGACAACAAACTCATTTGCCTTCCAAATGTATGAAGTTTTTTTATTGTCTTTAGTTGTGTTTGGAATCTTAACAATTATTAGCCTTTTGTTTTATTCGTTATTTATTTCAGTTAAAGGGCTTTTTAATAGATAAGATACTTCTTCCGCATTTCCTTAAAATCACTCAATCCCTTTTCCCAAGATTTTCTAATTTCAGCTTCTGAAATTCCGACTTCAATTTGCTGTTGGAGTTTTTTTGTTCCGGCTAATTTAGTAAAGAAAGGAATAAAGAATTTCGATTTATCAGCAGTTTGGCGATAGGCTTTGAGCAGCCATTTTAATTCCAATTTGCTCACTTTTGGTGCCTGAGTCAAATCTTCACCATAACAAAGTTGATTTTTATACGGCGGTTCTTTTGATCCAAAATTGGGTATAGGTGTAAAACTAAAATTACCTTTTGGTAAAAACGGTGAACCATAAATCTGGAATTGCTTTTCGGTGCCACGACCAACACTAACATTCGTTCCTTCAAACAAACACAAACTCGCATACAAGTTGATGGCTTGGTCATTCGGTAAATTAGGTGAAGGTTTAACAGGCAAACTATAAAATAGTTCACGTTTGTAATTCAAACACGGAATCACAGTCAGTTTGCATTGAATTCCGTTTTTCAACCATTTTTCACCATTTATCATTTTGGCATATTCGCCAATCGTCATGCCGTGCAATAACGGAATGGGATGCATGCCCACAAAACTGGTGAATTCCTTTTCCAAAATCGGCCCGTCGACAATTCCACCATTCGGATTTGGTCTGTCCAAAACTATAAGTTGCACATTATTTTCTGCACAAGCTTCCATTATATAATGAAGCGAAGAAATATATGTATAGAATCGTGCGCCAACATCCTGCAAGTCAAAAACTAAAATATTAAGACCAGCTAATTGCTCGGGTTTTGGTTTTTTGTTGTCTCCATAAAGCGAAATAATTGGCAAGCCCGTTTTGTCATCTTTTCCGTCAACAACGTGTTCACCGGCATCAGCTGTGCCTCGGAAACCATGCTCGGGAGCGAATATTTTTTGAAGATTGATTTTTTTATATAGTAGAAAATCTACAATGTTTAAATTTACCTGCGTTTCTTCGGGAGAATAGTAGTTTAATACGCCAGTCTGATTGGTAACAATGCCAACTTTTTTATCTTTTAATAAAGGAAGATAAGCATTATAATTCTCTGCCCCAGTTTGAATTCCCTGAGTTGGTTTTTCAGAAGTAATTTCTATTTTCTTTTCTCTATTTTCTATATTCTTTCCCGAACTACTGCAAGAAACGATTAGCAAAACCGAGAATAAAACTGTATTTTTGAACACCGAATTTGAAATCATAGCATTGAAATTAGAATATTTTATAGCGAAACGACTCATTACTGCTAAAGACCATAAAAGTAGTATTTCTGCGCCAATAATAAAAATTGCCATCACTGCAATCGCACTCGGAATGATTATGATGATTGTTTCTATTGCGACAGGAATTGGGTTGCAACAAAAAATACGCCAGAAAGTTTCGGCTTTTAACGGACATATAATTATTTCGGGTTACAACGACAACAATTCAGATGTCAGCACAACGCCAATTTCCATTCATCAAAGCTTTTATCCAAACTTCAAAAACGTTGACGGTATAACGCACGTTCAGGCCGTAGCCAGTAAAGCCGGAATCATCAGAACCGAATCGGCTTTCGAAGGAATTATTTTTAAAGGCGTTGGCAAAGAGTATCAAATCGATAATCTAAAAGAATATTTAGTCAAAGGAAGATTGCCCAACTTCAAAGCCAATCTCAATGAAGAAGTGCTTATTTCACAATATTTGTGCAATCGTTTGGGGCTAAAACTAGGAGACAAGTTTGTGACTTACTTCATGAAAGAAAACAGCGAAGGCTACAACTTGCGTAATTTCAAAATAGTCGGAATATACAATTCAGGTTTTCAGGAATTCGATGCCAGTTATGTCATTGGCGATATTCGTCACGTGCAACGTATCAACAAATGGAGTCCAGAACAAATCGGTTCTTTTGAAGTTTTTGTTGACGATTTTACTCAAATAGAAAGCAAAGGCCAACAAGTCTACCAGGAAATATCTTCCACGCTTGATTCCCAAACCATAGTGGAGAAATTCTATTACATCTTCGAATGGCTCAAGCTTTTCGACTTCAATATCCTCGTGATCCTAATTGTCATGATAGCTGTTTCTACTATAAATATGGTAGTCGCACTTTTGGTTCTAATTCTCGAAAGAACTCAAATGATAGGAATTCTAAAATCGCTCGGTGCCAACAATTGGTCTATCCGAAAAGTTTTTCTCTACAACGCAGCCTACTTAATCGGTCGTGGATTACTTTTGGGTAATGTCATCGGAATAGGGTTGCTATTACTCCAAAAACACTTCGGCATCATCAAACTCAACCCCGAAAGTTACTATGTCAACATAGCTCCGGTCGATATCAATTTGTTCTACATACTATTACTCAATATAGGAACTGTAGTAATCTGCCTGTTGGTTTTACTTATCCCATCTTTTATTATTACTAAAATTACACCTTCAAAGTCTATTCGTTTTGAGTAGTTAGCAGCACAACGAATTCTGTCCTCAGGACGTTTATTCCCGCTATCCGCGCTACGAGGTAGCTTGCTTCTATCGGGGCTAGAGATGACTTTTTGTTTTCTTCAGGGCTGCCGTAGGTATCCAATACGGTTAGCCTTGTTTAAATGGTGTTGTAAAACCC
>NZ_JANMXZ010000007.1:0-73428 GCF_031381455.1 Flavobacterium sp.
CTTCGACAGCCCACAAAAACCATTTGGCGGTGATGAAGATTATATTTGGTCGCCAGATAGTAAAAGTATTTTATATGTATGCAAGAAAAAAGCAGGAACACAATATGCTATTTCTACCAATACCGATATTTATCAATTCAATCTCGAAACTGGAAAAACAACAAATCGAACAGAAGGTAATCTAGGTTATGATACCAATCCTGCTTTTTCACCAACGGGAAATCTAACCTGGTTGCAAATGAAACGCGACGGTTATGAAGCGGATAAAAATGACATTATTGTAGATTTTAAAGGATTGAAAATAAATTTAACGGCAAACTGGGATGGTTCTGTAAGCAGTTTTCAATGGAGTAAAGATGGGAAAAAAGTTTATTTCATTGCTCCCGTTGATGGAACTTTACAGCTTTTTGAAGTTAATTTCCCTGGTTTAACCAAAATTGCTGTGACTGTAAAACAGGTTACTTCAGGCGATTTTGATGTTCACGCTATAGTTGGTATATCCGGTGATAACATAATTGTTTCAAGAACAGACATGAATCATGCTGATGAAATTTATTCTTATAACCTTAAGAAAAAAACATTTACACAGCTTACCAAAACCAACGACGAAACGTATTCTAAATTGGCTTTGCCAAAATTCGAGAGACGATATGTAACTACTACCGATGGGAAAAAAATGCTGGTTTGGGTAATTCTACCTCCAAATTTTGATAAAACCAAAAAATATCCAACACTACTTTATTGTCAAGGTGGACCTCAATCTCCGTTAACGCAGTTTTATTCTTTCCGTTGGAACTTTTCTTTGATGGCTTCACAAGGTTATGTGGTTGTAGCTCCAAACAGAAGAGGAATGTACGGTCATGGGCAAGCTTGGAACGAACAAATCTCTAAAGATTGGGGCGGACAAGTAATGGATGATTATCTTTCAGCTATTGACGATGTGTCTAAAGAAAGATATGTTGACAAAGCGCGTTTGGGTTGTGTTGGTGCTAGTTATGGCGGTTATTCTGCTTACTATTTAGCCGGAATTCACAACAATCGTTTCAAATCTTTTATTGCTCATGATGGTGTTTTCAATACGCAAAGCATGTTTGGCACAACCGAAGAAGTGTTCTTCAACAACTGGGATTTTGGCGGACCTTATTGGGAAAAAGACAATGCTGTTGCTCAAAAAGCATACAATCAATTCAATCCGATAAACTTTGTAGATAAATGGAATACACCAATTCTTATTATTCAAGGAGGAAAAGATTATCGCGTGTGTATTGGACAAGCACAAGAAGCTTTTCAAGCGGCTCAATTGCGTGGTATAAAAAGTCGTTTGCTCTACTTCCCGGAAGAAAATCACTGGGTTTTGAAACCACAAAATGGTTTGGTTTGGCAACATGAATTCTTCAAATGGTTGAGAGAAACATTGCCAGTTGATTCAAAAACAAAAAACCCAACTTAAAGTTGGGTTTTTATTTATTCTGGGTCGTTCATTTTAAAACTTTCCATAAACTTAGTCGTGTAATTTCCGGCAACATAATCGGGTTCGTCCATTAATTGTCTGTGAAAAGGTATAGTGGTTTTGATGCCTTCAATTACAAATTCATCCAAAGCACGCTTCATTTTGTTTATTGCTTCTTCTCTGGTTTGAGCTGTCGTAATCAACTTTGCAATCATCGAATCATAGTTTGGCGGAATGGTATATCCAGCGTAAACGTGCGTGTCTAAACGTACTCCGTGTCCACCTGGCGAATGCAAAACCGTGATTTTTCCCGGTGAAGGTCTGAAGTCATTATAAGGATCCTCAGCATTGATTCTACATTCTATAGCATGCAATTGTGGCAGATAATTCTTTCCCGAAATTGGCACACCTGCAGCTACTAAAATCTGCTCTCGAATCAAATCGTAATCAATAACCTGTTCGGTAATTGGGTGTTCCACTTGGATACGCGTATTCATTTCCATAAAATAGAAATTTCTATGCTTATCTACAAGGAACTCAACAGTTCCTGCTCCTTCATATTTAATAAATTCAGCTGCTTTCACAGCTGCTTCACCCATTTTGTTACGCAATTCATCAGTCATAAATGGTGACGGAGTTTCCTCAGTCAATTTTTGATGACGACGTTGAACCGAGCAATCTCTTTCTGATAAGTGACATGCCTTTCCGTATGAATCTCCAACAACTTGTATTTCAATATGACGTGGTTCCTCAATTAATTTCTCCAAATACATTCCGTCATTTCCAAAAGCCGCTGCCGATTCTTGACGTGCGCCTTCCCAAGCTTTTAATAATTCATCTTCTTTCCAAACGGCACGCATCCCTTTTCCACCACCACCAGCAGTTGCTTTTAGCATTACCGGAAAGCCCATCTCTTTAGATAATTGTAGTGCTTGTTCGTACGATTCTAACAATCCTTCTGAACCTGGAACACAAGGAACTCCAGCAGCTTTCATAGTAGCTTTTGCAGAAGCTTTGTCTCCCATTTTATCAATCATCTCTGGCGAAGCGCCAATGAATTTGATTCCGTGTTCTTGACAAATCTTAGAAAATTTAGAATTTTCGGAAAGGAAACCATATCCAGGATGAATTGCATCTGCATTTGTAATTTCTGCAGCCGCAATAATATTTGACATCTTTAAATAAGAAAGGTTACTAGGCGGAGGACCAATACAAACGGCTTCATCCGCAAATTTTACGTGCAAACTTTCAGCATCAGCGGTAGAATAAACTGCAACAGTTTTAATCCCCATCTCCTTACAGGTTCTAATTACACGAAGTGCAATTTCTCCTCTATTGGCAATTAATATTTTTTTAAACATCTTCTTAAGAATTTTAAATTTTAAATTTTAAATTTTAAATTATTATAACTGACAGTGAACCATCATTTATAATTTATAATTCATAATTTAAAATAGATTAAGACGGGTCAACTAAGAATAATGGTTGGTCAAATTCCACCGGAGACATATCGTCAACTAAAATTTTAACGATTTTTCCGGAAATTTCAGCTTCTATTTCGTTGAATAACTTCATAGCTTCAACTACACAAAGAACATCTCCTTTATTAATTGAGGTTCCAACTTCTACAAACATTGGTTTGTCTGGAGATGGTTTGCGGTAGAATGTTCCAATCATAGGAGATTTTATAGTTATATATTTTGAGTTGTCATCCGATGAGGCGGCTGGTGTTGCAGATACAACTGGAGCAGCAGCCGGAGCTGATGGCGCAGCCTGAATAGATTGTTGCATCGGTGCTTGTTGTACGTAAGTAATATCAGGCGAGTTTCCTTCTAATGTAGTTCTAATAGTAATTTTTATGTCACCAGTTTCTAACTTTACTTCTGCAACTCCTGAATTGGATACAAATTTGATAAGGTTTTGAATTTCTTTTAAATCCATAATTAGTTATTTTTTAGAATTAGTTTAGTTTATTGTTTGTTGTATGCCCATTTCAAGTAGATAGAACCCCAAGTGAATCCACCACCAAATGCAGCAAAAATCAAATTATCTCCTTTTTTAAATTTATCTTCAAAATCACTCAATAACAATGGTAGCGTTGCTGACGTAGTATTGCCATATTTTTCGATGTTTACCAATACTTTTTCATCATCTAGTCCCATCCGGCTTGCTGTAGCATCAATAATTCTTTTGTTTGCTTGGTGCGCAATTAACCAATTCACATCATCTTTGGTTAAGTTATTACGTTCCATAATTTTTTCACTCACATCGGCCATTCCTGAAACAGCATATTTGAAAACTGTTTTACCATCCTGAAAAACAAAATGTTGTCTATTTTCAACTGTTTCTTTTGATGGCGGAAGAATAGAACCTCCAGCATCAATTTTCAGATATTCTCTACCAATACCATCGCTTTTCAGAAATTCATCCTGCAAGCCAAGGCCTTCAAAATTGGGTTCAAATAAAACCGCACCGGCACCATCTCCAAAGATAATACAAGTCGCTCTATCCGTATAGTCAATAATAGAAGACATTTTATCAGCACCAATTAAAAGTACTTTTTTATATCTGCCAGATTCTATGTAGGCTGCGGCATTTGACATTCCGTATAAAAAACTTGAACAAGCAGCTTGTAGGTCGTAAGCAAAAGCATTAACTGCACCTATTTGTGTTGCAACATAAACTCCTGTTGCAGCCACAGGCATATCTGGAGTAGCCGTTGCCATGATTACTAAATCTATTTCTTCAGGGTTAATTTTGGATTTTGAAATCAAATCTTGAGCGGCTTTAATTGCCATGAAAGAAGTTCCTTTCCCTTTTTCTTTTAAAAGTCTTCTTTCTTTAATTCCTGTTCGTGTAGTAATCCATTCATCATTGGTTTCTACCATTGATTCTAGTACTTGATTTGAGAGTACAAATTCTGGGACATAAGCTCCAACTGCGGTTATTGCGGCTGTAATTTTATTCATAAATTGGATGTTTTACTCATCAATTTTAAAATTTAAAAGTTGTTGAAATTACAAAAAAAAAAAATACCTAAGGTGTTTAAGATAGTATATTTATTAAATTTCTTTAAAATAAAAAAATCCCACAAAGTGAGAGTTAGTTTTGCAAAAAACTTTACTTATGCAACAGCTACTGATTTGTCAATAACTACTTGTCCTCTGTAATACATTTTACCTTCATGCCAGTAAGCTCTGTGGTATAAATGTGCTTCTCCAGTAACCGGACAAGTTGCGATTTGAGCAACAGTTGCTTTATAATGTGTTCTTCTCTTATCTCTTCTTGTTTTCGAGATTTTTCTCTTTGGATGTGCCATTTTACTATATTATTTATCCGTTAATAGTTTCTTTAATTCGTCCCACCGTGGGTCAATTTCTTCTGCTTTTTTTGTTATTTCTTCTGCGTCTTTAACTTGTAATTCATTTAATTTCTTCAGTGCTTCTGTTTGCAAAGTTCCATCTTTAACTCCCGGATGAACCCTTTTTGGAGGAATAGAAAGTACAATCATTTCATAAATATATTGTGCCAAATCTATTTGATGTTCGCCATGAGGCAGAATTAACAATTCATCATTATCATTGTTGAATTCTTCACCAAACTGGACTACCAGTTTAATTTTTCCTTTAATAGGCAAATCAAATTGTTCTCCTGTTAAATCACAAGGGACATTCACTGTTCCTTTGTGTGCAAAACTGACTTCCAGCATTGTTGCTTTTTTTTCTAAAACAACATTTACTTTTACAGCACAGTTTTCAAATTCATCAAAACTAAATTCATCAAAGAACTTTTTCTCGATATTATATTCAAAGTGATGCTTCCCTATTTTTAACCCCATGAAAGGAATTAAATATTCATTCGTACTTTTCATCTAAACAACAATTTGAACCCTAAATCGGGAGTGCAAAGATATAAAATTATTGCAATTCCAAAAGCGTTATAAACATTTTTTTGTTTATGACTGCTTTTCCTTTGTTTTCATGGGATTTTTGCTAATTTCTAGGTGTTGATTTCTTGAATTATAAATATCAATAGCCGTGTAAACAGCTTCTTTAAACGAATTATAATCGGCAACTCCTTTTCCGGCAATTTCATAAGCTGTTCCGTGATCGGGAGAAGTTCTGATTTTATTCAAGCCGGCGGTATAATTTACGCCACCGCCAAACGACAACGTTTTAAAAGGAATCAAGCCTTGGTCGTGATAGATTGCAAGAACGGCATCGTATTTTTCATATTGGCTGTTGCCAAAAAAACCGTCTGCAGCAAATGGCCCGAAAACTAGCGTTCCTTTCTCAAATAATTTTTTTATTACTGGTTTTACTATTTCGTCATCTTCTTTCCCAATTACACCATTGTCTCCAGCGTGTGGATTCAATGCTAAAACAGCAATTTTTGGTTTATTGATTCCGAAATCCTGAATTAATGTTTGTTTTATAGTTTCAATTTTTTGAACTATTAATTTGTCGGTTAAATGTTTTGCCACATCATTTACAGGAATATGATCAGTTAATAAACCAACTCTTAAATTATCCTGAACCATCAGCATCAAAGCATTTCCTTCTAACTCTTTGTCTAAATAATCAGTATGCCCTGGAAATTTGAATTCATCCGATTGGATGTTGTATTTGTTAATTGGTGCTGTAACCAGAACATCTATTTGATTTTCTTTCAAAGCTTTTGTAGCAGCAACGAATGATTGGATAGCATATTTCCCGACAGCTGAATCATTTGTTCCAAAATTTAAATCAACACCTTCACGCCAGATATTAAGCACATTTACTTTCCCTAGAACAATTTGATCTATATGGTCAATCCCATGAAGTGGCGTTTCTAATTCTAATGCTTTTTTAATAAAAGACATCACTTTTACGTTCGCAAAAATTACAGGTGTACAAAGTTCTAACATTCTTGAGTCGTCAAAAGTCTTAAGAACCACTTCGCTTCCAATACCGTTTAGATCTCCTATTGAAATTCCAACGATTATATTTTCTGCTTTTTTCATAAGAAATACTAGTTATTTATTGCTAATTTTGAAGTGCAAATTTAGTAAAATAAAACCATAATGTTTACAGGAATAATCGAAACCCTTGGAATAATAAAAGATTTAAAAAAAGACAATGATAATTTAGATATCACTGTTTCTTCTAATATATCACATGAATTAAAAATAGATCAGAGTGTTGCTCATAATGGTGTTTGTCTTACTGTAGTAGCAATCAATAATGATGAGTATACAGTAACCGCTATCAGAGAAACCATTAATAAGACAAATTTAGCGGATTGGAAAATTGGCAATTTAATAAATTTAGAGCGCGGTATGAAAGTAGGAGACCGACTAGACGGGCATATTGTTCAAGGGCATGTTGACCAAACCGGAATTTGCAAATCTGTTGAAGAAGCCAATGGCAGTTGGTATTTTACTTTTGGATATGAGAGTAATATAAATAACATTACTATTGAAAAAGGGTCGATAACTGTAAATGGTGTGAGTCTAACTGTTGTAAATTCGAAAGAAAAAGAGTTTAGCGTGGCTATCATCCCTTACACATTTGAACATACCAATTTTAAAAATGTTAAAATTGACACAATTGTAAATCTTGAGTTCGATGTTGTGGGAAAATACGTTGCCCGATTATATTCTATGAAGCAATAAACCAGAGAAACTAGTGGAAAATAAAAAGCTTCAAACTAAGTTGAAGCTTTTTTTATATTTTTTATTTTGTACAATTTGTAAATACCATAACACATTGAAAGCAGTACCAAAAGAAATATTCCACCATCCAAAGGCAATCCTGGCGGTGGCGGAGGTGTCGACGGTGGCGGTGGTCCTGGGTCAGCAAACACGTTTGTTAATGACAAAAAAAACACAGCCAGAATAATAATAACTCTATTCGGGACAATTTTCATAGTTCGTAAAAGTATAAAAAAATTCTATTTACCAAAATAAATTAAATGTTTAATCGACAAAGTTAATCAAAATTTAAACTGCATAAGACCTGATTCAATGCAAGAATTAAAGCTTTTTATCAAAGAAACGCAATTAATTCATATTTCTATAAACGATATTTACAGCTTATTGGTTTTCACATTAAACAAAAAAGACTTCATTACGAAGTCTTTTATTGTGGTCCCACTTGGGCTCGAACCAAGGACCACCTGATTATGAGTCAGGTGCTCTAACCAACTGAGCTATAGGACCGGTTATTACTTCACTGATCCCTATTTTTGGTGTTCAGTGAATAAAGCTTTGGCTTTATTTGAGGTTGCAATATTACCACTATTTTTTTTTCGTTGCAACTATTTTTACCGGATTTCTTGACAAAGTTCAATCAGGACGCCATTTGTTCCTTTGGGATGCAAAAAGGCAACCAGCTTATTATCTGCTCCTTTTTTTGGGGTTTCATTTAAAACAATGAACCCTTCTTTCTTTAATCGATTGATTTCTTCTGTTATATTTTCTACATCGAAAGCAATATGGTGAATTCCTTCCCCTTTTTTTTCTAAGAATTTAGCAATTGGACTTCCCGGATTTGTAGCTTCCAGAAGTTCTATTTTATTGGGGCCATTCATAAAAAAAGATGTTTTTACGCCTTCGCTTTCGACTTCTTCTTGTTTGTAGGGTGGATTACCAAATAGTTTTTCGAAAAGTAAATTGGAAGTTTCCAGATTGTTGACTGCAATTCCGATGTGCTCAATTTTACGCATGGTTTGTTCTTTAACCGCAAAGTTCGCAAAGTTTTCAGCAATCCCGAAATTTCGGGACGCAAAGTTGCTATGGTTTTTCCTTTAGCCCCGATAGCAGCGGCACGAAGTAGAGCGAATAGCGGGAAAATGGCTTGCTGAAATGCCAAAACTTTCGCTTCTGACTTAAATAAAAATTTAAAATTGTACTTTTGCAACATGGAAACGAACAGACAGAAGAAAATTGGCAGTGTATTGCAAAAGGATTTAGTAGATATTTTGCAAGGTGAAATACGCAAAAACGGAATTTCAAACTTAGTCATTTCGGTTTCTAAAGTAATTGTAACTACTGATTTATCTATTGCTAAAGTGTTTTTAAGTGTTTTTCCACAAGATAGAGCGCCCGAATTATTGGCTGCTATAAAAACCAATGCTCCTTTGATTAAGCATGATTTGTCGCAACGTGTAAAATTGCAATTGCGAAAAGTACCTAATCTCTCTTTTTATATTGACGACTCGTTGGATTACATCGAAAAGATTGACAATGCTTTGTCGGGAAAAGAAAATCCTATCGAAAACAGAGACCTTTTAGAAAAACGCAAGAAATTCTAAGTGAACTTCAGCCTTTACATAGCCAAAAGATATCTTTTTAGCAAAAGTAAAAACAATGCTATCAATATTATTACTGGCATTGCATCGATGGGAATTATTGTTGGAACGCTCGCTTTATTTGTTGTTCTTTCCGTTTTTAGCGGCTTGCGCGATTTCAGTTTATCTTTTTCCAATACTATCGATCCCGATTTAAAAGTTAATCCGCTTCGAGGGAAAACTTTATTCATTTCTCCAAAACAAGAAAAAGAAATTGCCGCTATTGAAGGCGTTGCCTCTTATAGTAAAGTGGTAGAAGAACGTGTGCTTTTCTTTTTTAACGGAAAAGAGCAAGTAACTTATTTAAAAGGCGTTGACACCAATTACACGAAAATCAATGCTATTTCAAAAAGTCTTTTTAACGGAAAATGGCTTCGATACAATACTGCCGAAGTAGTTGTTGGGTACGAAATTACACAAAAATTATCGCTTGGCCTTTTTGATTTTAACAATGCTTTTGAAGTGTATGTGCCACGAAAAGGCAAAGCCGTAATTGAAAGTGAAGCTGAAGCATTCAACAAATCAGTGCTAATTCCTATTGGGATTTATGCTATCAGCGAAGATTTAGATAGCAAATATGTTTTTGCCGATTTAAGATTGGCGCAGGATTTATTGGAATACAAACCAAACGAAATTTCGGGTGTTGAAATTAAAATGAAATCCAATGCCAACGAAGCCGAGATTATGGAGAAACTTTCTGCTGTTTTCCAAAATAAAGTAGAAGTAAAAAACAGAGCGCAACTTAACGCAACATTATATAAGATGTTGAATACCGAGAATATTGCTGTCTATCTCATCTTCACGCTGGTCATTATTATTGCATTATTCAATTTAATTGGCGCCTTAATCATGATGATTTTGGATAAGAAAAGCAACCTAAAAACACTTTTTAATCTGGGTTCTGAAGTCAACCATTTAAAGAAAATATTCCTACTTCAAGGTAGTTTACTGACTATTATTGGCGGAGTCATTGGTTTGGTTTTAGGAATAATCATAGTGCTGATTCAACAGCATTTCGAATTAGTAATGATTACCGATTCCTTGGCGTATCCTGTGGTTTTTACTATTCAAAATGTGTTAATTGTTTTTGGAACTATAGTCGCGCTTGGTTTTATTTCCAGTTTGATTGCGAGCAGTCGAGTGACTAAAAAATTATTGGATTAAACAAGAAAAAGCAGAAAGGTGTTTTCTTTAACCATTAAGAAATTAAGGCTCATTAAGGTTTAACTTAATGGTTTTAAATTTGACTTGGTTAAACAAACTGATAATTAGCATACACTTCTTCGATTTCATCCAAAGCCTCAAACAAACTTTCAGCCGATTCAAGCGTAACCAATTTTAATCGGTGTTCTTTAAAGTTGGAAACACCTTTGAAATAATTGGTGTAATGACGACGCATTTCTACAATTCCGACACGTTCACCTTTCCAGTCCATTGACCAGGTTAAATGATTTCGTGCCGCTTCAATTCGGTCGGCCATTGTTGGTTGAGCCAAATGTTCTCCCGTTTTGAAGTAATGTTTGATTTCGTTAAAAATCCACGGATAACCAATCGCAGCGCGACCAATCATCATTCCGTCTAAACCATATTTATTTTTGTATTCCAATGCTTTTTCTGGTGAATCTACATCACCATTTCCGAAAATTGGCATCGTAATTCTAGGATTACTTTTTACCCGGGCAATGTGCGTCCAGTCCGCGCTTCCTTTATACATTTGAGCACGAGTTCTGGCATGAACCGTCAAAGCTTGTACGCCAATATCTTGTAATCTTTCGGCAACTTCGTCAATATTAATAGAGCTTTCATCCCAACCCAATCGGGTTTTCACCGTTACTGGAAGATTGGTTCCTTTAATCACCGCTTTGGTCAGACGAACCATCAAATCGACATCTTTTAAAACTCCGGCACCTGCACCTTTGCATACTACTTTTTTCACAGGGCAACCGAAATTAATATCAACCAAATCAGGGCGAACTGCATCAACAATTCGAGAAGACATTTCCATAGCTTCTTCATCACCACCAAAAATCTGAATTCCGACTGGTCTTTCGTAATCAAAAATATCCAACTTCATGCGGCTTTTTATCGCATCACGAATCAACCCTTCTGAAGAGATAAATTCGGAGTACATCAAATCCGCACCATGCAATTTGCACAATCTGCGAAATGGCGGATCACTCACGTCTTCCATAGGTGCAAGTAATAACGGGAAATCAGGTAATATGATGTTGCCGATTTTTGGCATGCTTTTATTTTTTACTTCGTACTGTTAGTCTCGTTTTTAGAACGATACTCGAGTGGGTAAAATTACACTTTTTATATTAAAATAGAAATCAAGGTCAATGTTGCACTCAATTATACAACTAAAAGGCAAAATCGTATAATTTCTTTTGTTACAAATGAAATAACTTTGTTCATTACATATCTTAATGAAAACAGAAATCACTTGGCATGCAGCTTTCAGAATTTTAAAAGATACTTTTGAGAGTTTTCTGGATAATCGCGGACTAAAACTAAGCGCTTCTCTATCTTATTACACGGTTTTTTCGCTAGCGCCACTTTTATTATTAATGATTTCATTAGCAGGTGTTTTTTTTGGACGTGACGCAATTCAGGGACAAGTCTTTGGCGAAATAAATGGACTTATCGGAAACGAAGCAGCCGCTCAAATTCAGGAAATTATCAAAAACATGGAGCTTTCCGGAAAAACAACAATGGCTATTATCATTGGTGGAATAACCTTGATTATTGGTGCCACGAGCGTTTTTGTAGACATTCAGGAATCCATTAATATCATCTGGAAAGTAAAAGCAAAACCAAAACGCGGTTGGTTAAAAATTCTTAAAGACAGACTACTTTCTTCATCATTAATTGTTGGTCTCGGATTTTTACTAATTGTTTCGTTAGTGGTTAATGGCGCTTTGTTAGCCTTAAGTGAATGGCTGAAAGGGTATTTCCCGGATGTTACACTTATAGTCTTTCAGATTCTAAATATACTGCTAAGTTTTATCGTTATTATGACACTTTTTGGAGTGATTTTTAAGGTTTTACCCGACGCAAAAATTGCCTGGAAAGATGTTAGAGCCGGAGCTTTTTTTACGGCTTGCCTTTTTATGCTCGGTCGTTTTTTGATTGGAATTTATATTAATTATACTAGTACTGGTTCAGCTTATGGCGCAGCTGGTTCATTGATTGTGATTTTAGTTTGGGTGTATTATACTGCAGCGATATTGTACTTTGGTGCGGAATTTACACGAGTTTATGCTGAATATATGGGTGCTCGAATTGAACCCGCTGATTATGCAGTGTATGTTGAGCAGTTCGAAAAGGAAAGAGATGTTGTTGTTCTTCCGGATACGGCAAAACCGGATGCCGAAGTTATTGTAAAACCTGAAGAGAAACCAAAACCAAAACATAAGGCAAAAAAAGTTCTTAAATCCGGAGATAAATCAACAATTAAGACTAAACCAAAGGCCAAAAAAAGAGACGAAAAATAGCTTTTTGCTGAATTTCTGAAGGCTACCTTTTTAATCAAAACTTTGCCTTATATTTGCCGATTAAATGCGGGTGTATTTTGCCCGAAATTGACAGATTTACGAAGATGAAGCATATTAGAAATTTTTGCATAATTGCACATATTGATCACGGAAAAAGTACGCTTGCCGACAGACTTCTTGGTGCTACACAAACCGTTACTGCTCGTGAAGAAAAGGCCCAGTTGCTTGACAATATGGATTTGGAGCGCGAGCGTGGTATTACGATAAAAAGTCATGCGATTCAAATGGAGTATAAATACAAAGGCGAAGATTATATTCTGAACCTTATTGATACTCCGGGACACGTGGATTTCTCTTATGAAGTTTCGCGTTCGATTGCCGCTTGTGAAGGGGCGCTGTTGATTGTGGATGCGGCTCAAAGTATTCAGGCACAAACAATTTCGAATTTATATTTGGCTTTAGAAAACGACTTGGAAATTATTCCGGTTTTGAATAAAGTTGATTTGCCAAGTGCTAATCCGGAAGAAGTTAGCGATGATATTATTGATTTATTAGGTTGTAAACTAGAAGATATTATTCACGCTTCTGGTAAAACCGGTTTTGGTGTGGAAAATATTTTGGCGGCGATAATTGAAAAAATTCCACATCCAAAAGGCATAAAAGACGAACCATTACAAGCCTTAATTTTCGATTCACATTACAATCCGTTTCGTGGAATCGAAGTTATTTTCCGTGTAAAAAACGGCGAAATCAGAAAAGGGCAAAAAATAAAATTCATGGCGACAGGCAATGAATATTTTGCCGATGAAGTTGGAACTTTGAAATTAAACCAAGTTCCAAAAGACGTGATTTCTACTGGTGATGTTGGGTATTTAATTTCGGGAATTAAGGAAGCGAAAGAAGTAAAAGTTGGTGACACCTTGACGGATGCAAAAACGCCAACAACGAATATGATTACAGGATTTGAAGATGTAAAACCAATGGTTTTCGCCGGAATTTATCCTGTTGACACTGAAGATTACGAAGATTTACGTGCTTCGATGGAAAAATTGCAACTGAACGATGCTTCTTTGGTATTTGCTCCAGAAAGCTCAGCCGCTTTAGGTTTTGGTTTCCGTTGCGGGTTTCTAGGAATGCTGCATTTAGAAATCATACAAGAGCGTTTGGAACGAGAATATGATATGACGGTAATTACAACTGTTCCCAACGTTTCGTATTTAGCTTACACCAAAAAGGATCCTGAAACTCCTTTTGTAGTTAACAATCCATCTGATTTGCCAGAACCATCGCGTTTGGATCGTGTAGAAGAACCATTTATTAAAGCTACAATAATTACTAAGTCTGATTTTGTTGGAAATGTAATGAGTTTGTGTATCGAAAAACGCGGGGTTATAACCCATCAAACGTATTTGACCACAGAACGTGTAGAATTGAGTTTTGACATGCCTTTGGCAGAGATTGTATTTGATTTTTATGATAGATTGAAAACCGTTTCTAAAGGATATGCATCGTTTGACTACTCGCCAATTGGAATGCGAACTTCTAAATTGGTGAAACTTGATGTTTTACTAAATTCTCAACCTGTGGATGCGCTTTCAGCATTGATTCATGAGAGTAACGCCTATCATATAGGAAAGAAAATGACCGAAAAATTACGTGAATTAATTCCAAGACAGCAATTTGACATTCCGATTCAGGCAGCTATTGGTGCTAAAATCATTGCGCGTGAAACCATAAAAGCGTTACGTAAAGATGTTACTGCAAAATGTTACGGTGGTGATATTTCGCGTAAACGTAAACTTTTGGAAAAACAGAAAAAAGGAAAGAAAAGAATGCGTTTGGTAGGAAATGTTGAAATTCCGCAGGAAGCGTTTATGGCGGTTTTGAAATTGAATGATTAAATAGAGTACCTGAGTTGCTGAGTAACTAAGTAGCTGAGAATAGAATATAGACAAACCTAATGGCGAAAGTTGTTGGGTTTTTTGTTACCGCAAACCTTCAAACAATTTCTCCGCGTCTTCTTTTTTGAAAAGCTGAGTGCCTTCGTTCATAATAGCAGCAGTTCCGCAGCAAACGCCCCATTGAATTACTTCTTTTAGTGATTTGTTTTGTGATAATGCCCAAACCATTCCACCAACCATACTGTCACCGGCTCCAACAGTACTTTTCTTTTCTGCTTTTGGAGCATTTACGAATTCCGTTTTATCCTTTGAAACTAAAATGGCACCTTCAGCTCCAAGTGATACAACAACAACTTCAGCGCTTCCTTTTTCGATTAAAGTTTTAGCAGCTTTTTCTACTTCGGGTAATGCTAACCTTTCAACTCCAATTAATTTGGCTAATTCACCGATGTTTGGTTTAATCAAATAAACGCCTTTTTCAAGCACTTTTCGTAAAGGTTCGCCCGAAGTATCAACGATAACCTTAATTCCTGAAGCTTTTGCGGTTTCAGAAATTTTTTGATAAAAGTCTGCCGGCAACCCTTCATTCAAACTTCCGCTAAGAACTAAGTAATCGGCTTTTATTTTTTTTATAATTTCGATTACCGTTTCTTTTTCAATCTCTAACAACTCATTCCCCGGAAATCCAAATCGGTATTGAGCTTTGGTGGTGTTTTCAAAAGCGATAAAATTTTCTCTTGTCCAGTTTTGGGTTGGAATAACTTTGTTCTCAATGCCTTCTTTTTGAATTAACTCTTCTAACATTTTACCCGCGGAACCGCCTGAAGTATGTATACAAAGAGAATTACCACCTAATTTTACTATCGCTTTAGAAACATTTATACCGCCTCCACCGGCATCGTATCTTGGTTTTTCACAACGAATTTTCTGTTCAGCTACTAATCCTTTAAAATGAGTGCTTTTATCTAATGACGGATTTAATGTTAGTGTTATAATTTGGTATGATTTCATGGCGAAAATTTATTCCTATAAAGTTGCAAATAATCAACGAGAAACTGTGCAAACTATGGCTAAAAAACTTTGTAACTTTGCAGACTAAAATTCAGCAACTATGTTAGAAGATAAAACACCGCAACGAACATCACTTTCTCAATTGGGTGAGTTTGGTTTGATAGACCATTTGACGAAAAATTTTGATGTAAAACAACCATCAACATTGAAAAGCATAGGCGATGATGCTGCAGTTTTGGATTTTAAGGACAAAAAAGTTGTTGTTTCTACAGATTTATTAATCGAAGGCGTTCATTTTGATTTGTCTTATATGCCTTTGCGCCATTTGGGTTACAAGGCTGTTGTTGTAAATGTGTCTGATATTTGCGCGATGAATGCAAAGCCAACACAAATCACAGTTTCTGTGGCGGTTTCTAATCGTTTTCCGCTGGAAGCAATGGAGGAATTATTTGATGGTATTGCTCATGCTGCTAAATTTTATAATGTAGATGTGATTGGTGGAGATACAACTTCATCACAAAAAGGATTGATTATTTCGATTACCGCAATTGGAGAAGCAAACGAGGATGATATTGTTTATAGAAATGGTGCAAACGATGGTGATTTATTGGTTGTTACCGGCGATTTAGGTTCGGCCTATATGGGATTGCAAGTTTTGGAACGTGAAAAACAAGTGTTTCAGGTAAATCCGAACAATCAACCTGACTTGGATGCCTATACTTATTTAATTGAACGCCAATTAAAACCGGAAGCACGTCATGATATTAGAGAATTATTGGGCAAACTGGAAGTAAAACCAACATCGATGATTGATATTTCGGATGGTTTGTCTTCGGAGATTATTCATATTTGCAAACAATCAAAAGTTGGTTGTAATTTATATGAAGAAAAAATTCCGGTAGATCCGCAGTTTATTAATGTTTGCGAAGAATTCAATATAGATTCGACAACCGTTGCTATTAATGGTGGCGAAGATTACGAATTGCTATTTACTATTGCATTAGAAGATTTTGACAAGATAAAAGCCAATCCAAATTTTACCGTAATCGGACATTTGACTCAAGAAAGCGAAGGTATTCATTTGGTTACAAGAGCCAATACCAAAATCCCTTTGAAAGCTCGTGGTTGGGATGCCATGAGTGAAGAATAATTTCCTAAGAACCAAAAAAGCGATACCTTTTACAGTATCGCTTTCCCCCTAAATCATGTAAATAAAGTAGTTTTTTTGAGATTTACTACTTTAATCTACAGGTAACCCTAAAATCATGTGGCTAAGTTACACTATGTAGACAAAAACGTTGTTACGGTTTCCCGCATAATCGTTAAATGACACCTTTTGTTTTGGCTTCATTAATTAAATCGATGTCAGTTCCTCCTTTTACTTCTAATATTTCTCTAATGCTGAGTTTACGTTTCTCAATGGCACTAAGGGATAGCGGAATATATTGTGGCAAATCTTTAGTTTTTACACCTTTTGACAAGTGAAACAATATTTGTTTGTCAAAAGCGTCCAATTCTATATTGTTATATTGGGCCTGACCCACTAATTTAATAACGGTTTGGCTGTAGTAACTTTCATTGTTGATGATTTTATCAAAAGCAAAAATCAATTCGTCAAAAGTCAAGTCGTTTTTAATAATCAATCCGTTTGGATTAATATTTTTTATAATGTTGTTAATTTTAAGCAGTTCAGTATGCATCGTTAATAGTATGACTTTACAACCTGGCATCTCCTTTTTCATTAAAATTGCTAAGTCTTCTCCTGAGTAAATTTCTTTTTCTGGATATTCGGGCATACTGATATCGAAAAAAGCTACATCAAAAGGTTTTTTGGCATCGACAATATTTTCATATCCCGATTTACAATTGTTGGCTTGGACAACATCAAACTCATATCCTTGTTGGCTATACTTGTCTAATGCATTTTTATACGCTTGAATTATAAAAGGATGATCGTCTACTATTAAAATGTTCATTGATTTTGTCATGCTTGTTCTTCGATTAGTTGTTTGGTTTCTGTTGGTATAGTTATTACAATACTGGTTCCGTGATCTTTTTTAGAGGTGATATCGATAATTCCTTGACAGTCGTTGGTTCTGGATATCATATTTTGCATTCCGATTCCTTTACTTTTTTTGTTGACATCAAAACCGATTCCGTCGTCTTGTATTTTTAGAAAAACATTTTCTGAATCTCCGCTAATCTCTACCGTAATATTCTTGGCGCCGGCATATTTGTTAATGTTTTGCAAACCCTCCTGCAAAATACGGTACATGTTAATTTTGATAGCATTACCTATTTTATCCCAATTAATAGAAGTGTCTATTTGATAGGTTACTTCAGCTTCATGCAAAGATTTCTGTTCTTCTAATAAATTATGGACTATCGACACAAAGTTATTAATTAAAACTAATTTCTCTCTATTCAGGTCATGTGAAATTTCACGAATATCTTGTTCAATAGTTTTTAACTCATTTAACAATTCATTCCTTTTTTGCGGTGCATCAGGATCGGTACTAGAGTTCAAACTATCCAAATTTAAACGCAACCCAAACATTCTTCCTAAAACACCGTCGTGAAGGTCTTGTGCTAATCGTTTCTTTTCCTTGTTTCGGCTTTCATCAATAATAGATTGTTGCGACATCATGAGGTTGAAAATTTCCTCATTTGCTTTTTGTTGGGCTTGTTTGAATAATAATTCTCGTGTTCTGGCGCGTTGGGCTCTAACAATAAATAACAATGCCACTAAAATAAAGGTTATTACAAAACCATAAAGTAGGTTTCTGTTTTTGTCTTCTAGTACATCTTTTTGTTGGATTATTTCGTCTGTTTCAAGTGAAATACGCGCAAATCGGTCTTTCGATTTACGTTCTTCTACTTGAAGACTATCATTAATTCTAATGTATTGTTCTGAATATGCTGATGAATTATTTTTATCAACAATAGATGCTTGTTTTAATGCTAAAATTATATTAATTGGGATTTTAGATTCTTTCCCTATTCTTAAAGCATCTTTTGAATATTTTAGGGATAATTTCAAATCTCCTTTCTTTTGATAATATTCTGAAATATGAATATTGCTCCCAACGATATAAGTATAATCATCCAATTTTTTTCTTATTTCTAAAGCATCGAAAAACAATTTGGGCAATTGGTCATAATTATTGGATTGAAGTCTTGAATATGCAAGATTATCTAATAAACAAGAATAAGTATTTAAATCATCTTTTATTAAATCTGAATCATTAAGTCCTAATTTAAAATTTATTATTGCTTCATTATATTTCTTTTGCCTTAAATATAAATACCCAATATTATTATAACAGACTGCAACTGGGTGCTCTTCATTTAGCGTTTTAATGTCTCTAACTATTTCTAAAGCTTTGTTGTAATAAAAAATTGCTTTATCATATTCTTTTAATTCAGTGTATACAAGACCTAATTGATTTAAGACACCATATAATTTTTCTTTCTGATTAGAATTTTTGTATATGTATAATGCTTTTGTGAGGGATAATTCAGCACCTAATAAGTCACCCACATTATACTGAACTATACTTTTATTTAAGAGTATGTTAGCCCCGTTCTCATCATCTTTTTTGATAAAATATATCTCTTCTGCTTTTGTATAAAAATAAAATGCACTATCATTTGACTGAATTTTTTTTAAATAATTCGCTTTAAATCTATAGGATTTGGCAATATTTAAAGAGTCATTATTGGCTTTAGAATTCTTTAAAAGAAGGTTGTAAGCTTTATTAAAGTTTTTCCATTCTTGGCTGTTATAGTACTTATATACAATTGAAAAAAGAGTATCTCTGTTTGCTTGAGTACTTTTTAATATACTTATAAGTTTAAAAGCTTTATTTGTTTTTTCAATTTTTTCTAATTCAGGAGTTTTATTTGAATTAGCAATTTTCATATAATAAGATAAACTATCAGTTGCTATTTTATCTGAAACTACTTGTCCCTTTTTTTTGGCACATGAAAAAGAAAAAAAAAACGCTAAAAATAAAATATGTTTTATTTTCAAAATAAATTATTTTACCCAAAAATACGAAACATATTGACAAAAAAAAACTATCAATAAAAATTGATAGTTTATATTTTTTTTAAATTTCTTAATTATTCACCGCCAGTACTTCTTCCGCCGATTGAAAGTTCACCACCAGTACTTCTTCCACCAATTGAAAATTCACCACCAGTACTTCTTCCACCGATTGATAGTTCTCCACCAGTACTTCTTCCACCAATTTCAGATGGAGTTGTAAATGACGTGACAATAAGCATTAAAGCTAATAATCCGAATGTTGTTGCTAATCTTTTCATAATTTGAGACTTTTATGTGTTAGTTTTTTAACTCGTTTTAGTGTGTGTGTTTTAATTGATTTGAGACAATGGGACACTTTCACTATGTAAAACTAAAAAGGATGTCTCTGCTAATCCTTGTGAATAGGGGTGTTTATGGTAGAATGGTGCCGTTTGATAGTCAATGATAGCCAAATCTGGGTGGATGGTTTTTGTGATTTTTGCGTTTTTGGACAAAAAGCCTGTCATTGTTGGCTTTGGCAAAATTTTTTTTGTATTAGTAAACGGAAATCTGGGTAGATGTACTCCTAAAAAGAAAGGAAGAGGTATAATGGGGCAACTAAAACTTACCGCTGATTGACTGAGAAAAAAAATAAATGCTAAACTGTAGCAAATGGAATAGTAATGTTTATAGAAGTGCTTTTGTTATTAGATTTTATAACACACTTTCCTTTTAGAGATTCAACACGCAGTTTTATATTCTTTAAACCTATCCCTTCCGAGTTGGCATTTGTGTCAAATCCTTTTCCATTATCAGTGACAGAAAGACAAATATTATTTTTGTCTAAAACTAAACTAATTATGACATTGGTGGCTTGAGCATATTTGTTAACATTGTGACTTGCTTCTTGAATGATTCGGTATATATTCATTTTTATTCCACTTGAAATATGATTCCAATCCAGAGCTGCATCGTTTTCAAATTTGTATTTTGAACTTGTTGTAGTATTTTGTGTAGCAACAAAATCATTTAGTAGCGCCACAAAACTATTCGTTTCTTTAAAAATCTCTGTATTCAAATCGTGAGCAATATTTCGTATCTCCTGTTCTATTTTATAAATTCCTTCAATATGGTTTAAACATTTGTTTATTGTTTCTTCGTCCTTTTGGTATGATAGCATATTAAGATTAAGTCGCGTGCTGGCCAATCTGTTCATCACACCATCATGCAACTCAATTGCTATTCTTTTTTTCTCACTTTGTCTAGCAAATTCCTCCTTATTTTTTTGATTTAGCATCAAATCATAAATCTCTTCATTAGCTTTTTGTTGTGACTGTTGAAATTGCATTTTATTTTGTTTAGACCGTTGTCTAGTAATTATTAACAGTAATGCAATAATTAATATAACTGCTCCTGCTATAGTTAAGATAATCCATTTTTGTTTAATTGCTGTTTCTTTCTCTTGGGAGATTTCGTCGGTTTCAAGTTGAATTTTATAAAACTGATTTCTAGCGTTACGCTCAACAAATAATAAACTATCATTCTTTTCATGATATTCTTTAATATATTCAGGCGCCTTTTTACTACTAACACTTCCTGCATTACTTAAAGCTGTAAGATAGTAGTATGGGGATTTAAACCTTTTGGCAATTTTTAATGCTTTGTCTGCATATATTTGTGCTTTCAAACTATCATTAATAGCCCAATAATAATTAGAAAGATAAACATAGCTAACCGTAGATTCTCTAATTCCCTCGTCATTATAATTAAGTAAATTAATAGATTTAAACAGCAAATTAGGAAATCCTGAATAATCTTTTAACTGCAATTTACAATAAGACAGATTATTAAGTAAAAATCCATATATGACTGGATCCTCTTTTATTAAATTCTTTTCTTTAAGTGCTAAATTAAAATATTGTATTGCATTATTATATTTTTTTTGTTCTCGGTAAGCATTCCCTATATTATTTAAACAAGTTCCCTTTAAACTAATACTTTTGTTTCTCAACTTATATTTTTCGACAAGAGATATTGCTGTTTTAAAAGCCTTAATAGCATTTTCATAATCTCTAAGATTATGATTAGTGCTACCTATTAATATTAAAATTTCGACTTGAAATTGTTTGTAATCTGTATTTTTAAAATACATATAGGCCTTTTGGGCTGATAAATCTGCTCCCGTATAATCATCAAGTATAAATTGAATTTGACTTATTAATTGATAAACCTTTGCTAAGCTATAGTGATCATTTGTTTTTTTATAAAACTTCTCTGCTTTAATATAATAGTAATATGCACTATCATAGATTTTATTTTTCCTGTAATATCCCCCTTTATACCTGTAATATCTCGCCAAATTAAGTGTGTCTTTTGCGGCTATACTTTTTTTAAAATGAATTTTTTCAATTTTAGAAAACCCAACCCAATTTTTTATATCTAAATAATTGTAAGAAATTGAATTCAAATAAAACCTAGTTAATGTATCATTCTTACTTAAATCCACTAGTGAAAAGGCCTTGCCGTTATACTTATTTCTGAGTTTTGAATCCAAAGAATCATTCCCCGCCAAATCCAAATATTTTTTTATAGAATCATTCCTAGCTTGAGCTTCTTTATCTACAGTTTTAGAAGTACAACCATATAAAGACACCAATAAAATAATAAACCAATATGAGAGTAGTCTATTCATAAAGCCAAGATAGTAAAAAAGAATTGAGCCCCGATTTGAAAATCGGGACCCAATTCTACCACAATTTAATTTATCTTCATCAAACTTGTATTGTTAGTTATTGCAAATTTCTTTCAATAAGAAAAATACGTTCTTGATTTTGACATTGTAAAAGTAAATCGCGATTTTCACATTTTGGTACACTAAAAGTGTACATTTTATATAATTTTCAAATTAATTGTAAGCATTTTACTCTTCCTTGACGGTAATTACCACATCATCTTCAAACTTGTATTCGCCTTTCTTATAAATTTCTTTATTAGAAAGTACAATTTCATACGTATAAATACCTTTAGGTAAAACAAATAGGCATTCTTTCCCGTCTTTTGGGATAACGAGTTCTTTTTTAATATCGCCTCCATCCACATCTCCCTTAACAATTCTAAAAGTAATTCTATCGCTTAGCTTATTTTTTACACAAACACTTTCAATAACTTTACTATCCTTTTTAGGATTCGTTTTGCTTATTTTCAGCACTGACAAACCACTTAATAAAAGTTCTCCACCTTTGATAACGTTGTTAAGATCGGTTTGGCTAAACAAAAATTGACTAATAAATAGTGCCGAAAACAGAATTTTACATTTCATGACCTTATTTTTTTTCAATTAACCCATTGCTGCAGCAAGGAGCATTGCTTTCAGCCTTTTTGTTGTAGTAGTTGCGTCGGAACAGTTGGTAATTATTAATCCAGACACTAATCCTCTTGTACCTCCAATTGCTACTTCAACTTTGATTTCTATTGTTATTTCACAAGTGTTTTGCTTGTTTTTTTCAGAATTGCTAAAATCAAATTCTTGGATAATTTGGTCAGCTCCTTCATTGAGTTCCTCTAGAGATAGAAACTTATACTCTGTAACCTCTTTTTCGTATGTTGTTATTAATGACGCGCTTTTGAAATCAGCTTTTTGTTTTATATCGCTTTTCTCTTGTGCAATTCCATTAAATACAAATGAGACTATGGCTAGTAAGCCAAATAATAGATTTTTCATGTGTACATAATTTTAATTATTATAGACCAAGCTTTGTGTCGTCAAAACATTATAAAGACATGGCTGTTTTTTAATCGTAAAAAGTAACCCCTTTTTGAAAAAGTGAGTTTTACGTTTATTTTCTTTTGATTGTTGGCAGATTCAAATTATGGATTTATTTAAATCCTTGTTTTAACAATTCTTCTCGAATTCCTTTGAAGTGATCAGCACCATATATAATTGCCACTTTCTTATGATTATCACTTAATAGCATTTTTATAAGATTTTTATTTCGAAAATTTATATAAACATCATCTCTAACTTTTTTCCCTGCTGGTTTATATTTACAATTAGGTTTTTCATAAAAACTTTTCTCGAAATCACAAGGTTCTAATTTTATTTCACCATACTTATTTTCATAATAATCAATCATTTCTTTTAAAGTAACATCTGCCGTTTTACTATTTGATTCATCTAAACCAAATTTACTTGGAGATGGTTGATCTAAAATTTCCTTTTTAAACTTCACTTTTCCGTTATAAATAGAGTCAAAAAAATGCTTGTAACCAGCATTATTCCTGCTAAATGGTATGCTGGTTAGCTTTATTGATTTCCTTACAGTTATTGAATCCTTTTTATTCCCTTTAACTTCTTCTGTATAAAAAAAGTACCCAATTTTTTTAAGAGAATCTATTTTAGTTTTAACATCATTGTAAAAAGGAGCAGTTCCTAAATGATGCATTGGGAAAAAAATCACTTCTTTTTCTTCATTAGTAACTTTAGATAATTGTATATTGTCATCATATACTCCCACGAGTTTAAAAGCTAGATTAACTTTAAAAGAAGTGCAACTTAATAAACTAAATAAAATTAAATAAATTAAAATTTTGATTTTCTTCATAACTGTTCCGAATTAAATCAATGGCGTAGATTTTAACTTACGCCATTGATTACATATTATATTTTATAACTAAAGACCTGTTATTATTATTGTTAATACTGTTACAATTGTATCTAAAATTTTTCCGCCACCTTCATCCCCAAAAATCTCTTTAATCCAACAACTCAACTGATACCATCTACATTTTGCACTAACTGCGTTAGCAGCATAAGGATTGTAATCTCCGGTAGTTCCTCCAAATAATTCGCTGCCATTTGTTTTTACTCCTTTTAGGGTAAGGTTGTTGACAAATAATGCAGCAGCAGCCATTTCCTTACCATTATAACTCTTTAGTATTTCTGCTTGAGAAACTCTATTAGATAGTAATTTGTATGAGGCGGTTAATAAATCATTACCTTCTTTTGGTATTTTAGAATACCAACTACCCGTAATTGTTTTCTTAAAATCTTCAACATTGGTGGTTTTGTCAAATGCCGGTTTTAAAGAAATTGTAAAATCTGACATTCCTTGTGCCAACTGTAACCTAACACTTTCTTGAGTTATTTTTTGTGCATTCCCATTTAATGCAAATAAAACTGTGGCAATTAAGCCAAATAATAAATTTTTCATAAATTTGTATATAATTTTAATTATTGCAGTCCAACTTTGTGTCGTCAAAACATTATAAAGGTTGGGCTGCTTTTTTTGGTTGGTTTAATCGTTCTACTGCTTAATAACAAACCTCTAAAATAAACAGTGTTTTTTCTATGCTCATTTTCTCTACGAAAAACTAGAAAAGCATTCTTCGTATGGTGTCACTTCTATGGTGGTAAGCCACTTTTAACTACCTAATAACCATGTTAAATTAGTATTGTTTAATTTTGATATAGTAAAAGTAGATTGTTAATTTCACATTCAAATACACTAAAAGTGTACATTTCATGAAATTTCAATTAAGTGAGAAATAGTAAGAAATATGGAGTTTCTTTCTGAAGGTTGAGTAGTGAATTCTATATCAATCCTTGCTTTCTTGCTTCTTTAAGAATATCTTCATCGTTTCCTTTGTCAATTCCTAAAAGCTGCTTGAGAATAGCTTTTCTTTTATCAATTGCACTTTTCGAAAGATGAAGCAAATCGGGAAGGCTTTTGGTTTTTACGCCTTGTGCAAGCAAAGAAAGAATTTGGCGGTTATAACTATCCATAACTTTACTCTTTTCACCCCAAGATTTTTTGTGATTAATAACCGTTTCACTAAAATAAGTTCCTCCTTTAACCACAACATCGAATGCTTTGATTAATTCTTGGGCTTGAAAATCACTTTTTATTAAAATCCCATCCGGATTATTTTCTTTTACAATTTTAAAAAGAACTATCGACTCGTAATGTGAAGTAAGAATGACAATTTTGGCATTGGGATGCTGCTTTTTCACAAGTGGAATTAAATCATCTCCTGAGTTAAGATTTTTTTCTAAAAATGGGGGTAAAGTCAAATCTAAAAATACGATATCAAAAGGATGTTTTACCTGAAAAATTGCGTTATAAGCCTCTTCACAAGAATGTGCAGCTGTAGTATTTAATGTATAACCAAAAGAATTGTAGGCCAAAATAGATCTGTACCCTTCAATAATTGGTGGATGATCGTCAACCATTAAAATCTGTAGTTCCATGATGAGATTTTTATCGAAACTACGAATTTTCTTCTAAATCTCCAAATAATTTCCAGAAGCTATTCGGCTGATAATTAAATCGACGTTCTCTTTATAGGATTTTGAGAAAGGAAGTTTGGTGGTCGAGTTCTTGATATAGCAAACGGTGTTTCCGGTATGAATACGCGATACTTGATTTACATTTATAATGTAACTATTGTGAATTCGCAGGAATTGCGTTGGTGGCAAAACGGTTTCAAAATGCTTGAGGGTTTTAAAAGCCGTAATCATTTCGCCATTGTTCAAATGAATATCGGTCGAGTTGTTATCGGCTTCAAAATAGAGCACATCATCCGAATCGATATAACGATAATCACCATACGATTTTACACAAATAACCAGCGATTGTGGTTTTTGAGTTTCTCCCGAAACTTCGGAAGTGCCTGATGCTGTTGAATTTTCAGCTGCCGGAATAATTTTTACCTCAACATCATTTTCAGCTGTTTCTATAGCATCAGTAAGCGTTTCGTCTAAAACTTCAAAGGTTGCGACAGGATTTTTTTCTTCTGAATAAGGCAAATCCGTTTTTATCGCACGGTCAAATTTTAGAACCGCTTTTCTAAAATCATTTATATTCAAAGGCTTTAACAAATAATCAATGACTTCATATTGCAAAGCCTCGTAAGCCAAGTCCTTTTTGGCGGTTGTCACGATAATTTTTGGGACAATCCTTAAATAGCGATACAATTCATTAATCAATGCTAACGAAAGATTGCTCTTTTTATCGGTTGGATCAATTTCTAGAAAAACTAAACGGGGTTGGTGTTCTAAAATCAAATTCACCCCATCATCATAGGTATTGGCAGAAGCAACAAAGCTAAGGTTCCTAAAACGCTCGGCAATTGCCTGAGTTTTTAGTACGCTATCCTTATCATCGTCTATAATGATGTATGTTTGACTCATTAATGCTTTTCCGGTTTTGATGTTGGGAAAGCATTAGATTAGGTAAAAATAACGGGTAGTTTTGGGGAAACTATTTGTTAGCGCTAAAGATTACAATAAAAATTTAACTACAAAAATAAATCCGATTAAACGTATGTATTTTCGTTATAACGAAAGTAAATTTTTGGTTTATGAATTCGACAAATTGTTAACATCAACCGTTATCTTGTTAATATGTCATTTTTTATTCGGAACAATGCTTACAAAACAAAATCCCAAACGCTTTTCAGGATTTGGGATTAGGTTCTTCGCTGTCACTCAGAATGACAATTATGTGTTACATTTTCATCAGCCAATTTCTAACTGAAACCTCAGCATTTATAAGTCCGCGTAAGTCAGAAATTTTTACTCTGTCCTGTTTCATTGAATCCCTGTGACGGATTGTAACCGTTTCATCTTCTAAAGTTTGGTGGTCAACCGTTATACAAAAAGGAGTTCCTAATGCGTCTTGTCTTCTGTAACGTCTTCCAACAGCGTCTTTTTCATCATACGCCACATTGAAATCCCATTTTAAATCCTCGATTATTTTTTGAGCAACTTCCGGCAAACCGTCTTTTTTAACCAATGGTAAAACGGCTGCTTTTGTTGGTGCTAAAACGGATGGCAAACGTAAAACTGTACGTGTCGAACCATCTTCTAAAGTTTCTTCTTTTAATGAAGTTGCAAAAACAGACAAGAACATTCTGTCTAAACCAACCGAAGTTTCTACTACATAAGGCACGTAGCTTGAATTAGTTTCAGGATCAAAATACTGTAATTTTTTTCCTGAGTATTGTTCGTGTGCTTTTAAGTCGAAGTCGGTTCTTGAGTGAATTCCTTCCAATTCTTTAAATCCAAAAGGGAAATTAAATTCGATGTCAGCCGCTGCATTTGCATAATGTGCTAATTTTTCGTGGTCATGAAAACGATAATTTTCTCTTCCTAATCCAAGCGACAAATGCCAGTTCAAACGAGTGGTTTTCCAGTATTCGTACCATTTCATTTCTTCGCCTGGCTTTACAAAAAATTGCATTTCCATTTGTTCGAATTCACGCATACGGAAAATAAATTGTCTGGCTACAATCTCATTTCTAAAGGCTTTCCCTGTTTGTGCAATTCCAAACGGAATCTTCATTCTACCTGTTTTTTGCACGTTTAAAAAGTTCACAAAAATTCCTTGTGCTGTTTCCGGACGCAAATATAAATCCATTGCATTTTCGGCAGAAGCTCCTAATTTGGTTCCAAACATCAAGTTGAATTGACGCACTTCTGTCCAGTTTCTTGAGCCTGTTTCAGGATCGGCAATTTCTAATTCTTCGATTAAAGCTTTTACATCTTCTAAATCACCTGAACCTAATGAACGTCCCATTCTTTCAAGGATTTCTCTTTCTTTCGAAAGGTATTCCATCACTCTTGGATTGGTTGTTTTGTATTGTTCTTCATCAAAAGAATCACCAAAACGCTCACGTGCTTTTTCAATTTCTTTTTTAGCTTTCAGATTTAATTTTTCAGCATAATCCTCGATTAAAACATCGGCACGATATCTTTTTTTAGAGTCTTTGTTGTCAATCAACGGATCGTTAAACGCATCAACGTGACCGGAAGCTTTCCATGTGGTTGGATGCATCAGGATTGCGGCATCAAGACCAACAATGTTTTCATGCATTTGTACCATGGCTTTCCACCAATATTCTCTAATATTCTTTTTTAATTCTACTCCGTTTTGCGCATAATCATATACTGCGCTCAAACCATCATAAATTTCGCTTGATGGAAAAATAAAACCGTACTCTTTTGCATGCGAAACTACGTTCTTAAATAAATCTTCTTGTTTTGCCATAATGGTTGCAAAAATATAAAAACCGATTATAAAAAAAGCGGTAAAAATCAATTAGAATACAATTTTTTTATACTTTTATGTAAGAAAATTATCTTTTTTATGTGGAATCATCTTCTAAATCTATTTTTTCCAAAGTCATGTGCGGGTTGTCATTCGTTTTTATTGAGCGATGAAAAAGTGATTTGTACCCAATGCCGACATGAAATTCCGCTCACGAATCATCATAAAATTGATGATAATGAAATCTTTCAAAAGTTTTATGGTAGAATTCCGTTAGAGTATGGTTCGGCTTTATTTTATTTCCATAAAAACGGAATTGTTCAGGAAATGATACATAAATTGAAATATAAAGGACAAGAAGAAATTGGGGAAACTATTGGAAATTGGTATAGCGAAGAATTGCAACATCTGGAACAAATGCAACACATCGATTTTATAATTCCTGTCCCATTGCACAAAAAAAGACTGCGAGAACGAGGTTATAATCAAGTGGAAGGTTTTGGAAGAGCGTTGTCTTCAAATCTAAAAATACCATATGATGACAAGCTTTTGCGCCGAAAATTATACACTAAAACCCAAACCAAAAAAGATCTTTTGGGCCGAGCTGATATAATTGCAACCGTTTTTGATGTTGATTTTTCAGAAAATTATCATGGCAAACATTTTCTGCTCATTGATGATGTGCTTACGACTGGTTCAACTCTCGAAGCTTGCAGTCGCGCCATTTTGAAAATACCAAACGCCAAGATTAGCGTTGTTTGCATGGCTATGTCACATAATTAATACTAATTGTTATATTTGATTTATTAAACTAATTTCTCCAGATGAAAAAAATATGTTTACTATTGGGAATTACCTTATTACTACAAAGCTGTTATAGTTATAAAAAGGTCGAGGTTAATCCGAAAACGATGGTTCTTGGTCAGACATATAAAATAGAAAGGAATCACAAAACTTCCAAAGTTATTTATAGCAGTAATGCCGATAGCGCCATTGTTGTTTTGAAGCATGGTGTTGCCGAGCGAATTCCGCTAAAAGAAATTACCTCAGCCAGAGAAGGAAAATTTTCACTGGCAAAAACGCTTGTTTGGGTTCCGATAGCTATAATTGGCATAACCGTACTATTTATTTATGGTACTGGAGACTACGATAGCGAGTAAAGATAAATACTGCTTACGGGAATAACCCAAATTGTTAAGTTTCCCCAAAAACATTTCATTCACACTGAATATAATTGTTATTTTGTGCTTTGATAAAACTGCGGTATGCCAAAATCTATTTTCAAGTTACTTTGCTTTCTTTTTGTGCTGGCACTAGCTAGTTGTGCCAAACGCGGTTCGATTACCGGCGGTGATAAAGACACGATTGCGCCTGTTTTAAAAGCAAGTTTTCCTAAAAATTTCTCGACTAATTTTAACGGCAAGGAAATTAAATTGGTTTTTGATGAATATGTCAAGTTGAAAAACATCAACAAGCAGTTGATTATTTCGCCACCGATGAAAAATCAACCTGAGATTTCACCGCAAACTGCCAGTAAAATAGTAACTATTAAATTAAAAGATACCCTTCAGCCAAACACAACGTATAGCTTTAATTTTGGACAAAGTATTGAAGACAATAACGAAGGAAATCCCTATCAGCAATTCAAATATGTATTCTCAACCGGAGCTTATATTGATTCGTTGAAAATAAATGTCAAAGTCAAAGATGCTTTAGAAAAGAAGGTAGATAATTTCGTTTCGGTGATGTTGTATGAAATCAATGAAAAGTATACTGATTCGACGATATATAAAGAATCTCCGAGATATATCACGAATACTTTAGACAGTTTGGAAGTAGTTACCATTGAAAACATCAAAGCCGGAAAATATCTTTTGTTGGCGTTGAAAGACAACGGAAATAATAAATTCAATCCCAAATCGGATAAAATTGGTTTTCAAAAACAATATATTACCATTCCAAACGACACTATTTTTGAAGTAGAATTATTTAAAGAAAAACTTCCTTTCAAAGCTATAAAACCAACACAAGATTCAGGAAATAAATTAATAATGGGTTATGAAGGCGACCCAAAAAACGTAAAAGTTACCGTTAAAAATGGTTCTGAAATTATTCCAAGTTTGATTACTCAAATTCAGAAAAAGGATTCCGTTCAAGTTTGGTTTAAACCCACAAAAGCAGATTCTCTGAATGTTGCTGTTGAAAAAGACAACTTCAAAAAAGATTTTATAGTAAAATTGAAAAAGCAAAAAGCAGACACGCTGAGGATAAGTCCAGATTTTGCCGGTGCGCTTTTAAGAGAGCGTTTTTCTTTAAACAGTTCGATTCCTTTAGTGAAGTTTGACAAATCAAAAATTTCGGTTTTTAACAAAGATTCAATTGCTGTCCCTTTTGAAACAGAATATGATGATTTTAACCAAAAACTCTATTTCAATTTCAACAGAGAACCTTTAGAGCAATATAAAATTAAATTATTGCCAAGTGCTTTGACTGATTTTTATGAAAAAACAAATGATACTTTAGTTTATAAAGTTGCAACTAAAAACGCATCCGATTATGGAAATTTAAAAGTGGTTTTAGAAAATGCAAAAAGATTTCCAATCCTGGTTGAACTCACCGACAAAGCCGGAAAAGTAAAAGCAACAGCATATACAGAGAGCAATCCAACGATTGAATTTTTGACACTTGAACCCGATAAATATACGTTGCGTATTATTTATGACGATAATAAAAATAAGATTTGGGACACGGGAAGTTTTATAGAAAAACGCCAATCGGAAGAAGTGATTTATTTCCAAAAAGAAATTGATGTCCGCACCAATTGGGATGTTGAACAGCCATTCGATTTACGGAGCAAGAAGTAAGATTTACGAAGTTATCTTGAAATCATCTTTATCATCCAAAAAAGCCAATTTATTGCGGGTTTCCAACAGTTGTTCTTTGTCTAATGTTACGATAAATATCCCTTCTGTTTCTTGTGGTTCAAGTAAATAATTTCCAAGATAATCAACCGCTTGTGAATGCCCAACGTATTCTAGATTGTTGTTGTCTGTGCCAATTCGGTTTACTCCAATCGTGAAACACATATTTTCAACTGCTCGTGCTTTTAGCAAAATATCCCAAGAATTTATTCGAGGTTTAGGCCAGTTAGCAACATAAAGCAACACATCATAATTTTCTATATTTCTGGAAAAAACCGGAAAACGTAAATCATAGCAAACCAGCGGAGAAATTCTGAAACCTTTATATTCGACAATTAATTTTTCAGTTCCGGCTGCATAGAATTTATCTTCTCCAGCCAACGAAAACAAATGTCTTTTGTCATAGGTTTTGATATCGCCATTGGGAAAAACAAAAACCAAACGATTGTAATAATTCCCTTTTTCTTCGATAACCAAACTTCCGGTTATAGCGCAATTTTTGGCTTTCGCCAAATGTTGTAGCCATGAAACCGTTTCTCCTTGCATTGATTCAGCAACCGCTTTTGGATTCATTGTAAATCCGGATGAGAACATTTCGGGAAGGACAATCAAATCGACTTCTTCAATAAAACCATTGATTTTTTGAACCAAATGACTACGGTTTTCGGTTGGGCTTTCCCAAGAAAGTGATGTTTGTATAAGTGCTATTTTCATTTTTAAAAGGGATTAGGAAAAAGAGATAAGGGATAAGTCTTTCGGTTATTTAATAATTATTTCATCAATAAATATAAAAGCATTGCCACCTGCGCCCTGATGCCATTCGGGTAACTTTCCATAATTGTATGCTTTAACTTTTATGTATTTTGCTGTCATTCCTTTTACGAAACTGAAATTTTTGATTCTATTTTCGCTTTCTTTTGCATCAATATCATTGGTAATTGTTCCCACTAATGTAAAGTTAATATTATCTTTCGAAACATAATATTCGACTTTGGTTGGCATTAAAATCCAGGAACGAGAATCCTGTAGAAATAGGGAACCAATATAATGAATCGGAATTTCTTTCTGCAAATCAATTATGGCTTCAAAATCCTGTCCTTGATATCCTTGCCAGTCGCCTTTACGCCAGTTTGTTGTCCCATAAATCCCGTCAATCAAACCTTCCGGTCCGCCAGCATGATACTGCGGATTGTATATTGATTTAATATTGATGGTGTAATTATTTGGCTTTTTGAAGAAATGACCGGAAACAATAGTGCTTTCCTGGTTTTCATTTTTAATTTTTGCTAGAACTTCTGAAGTCATATCAATTGTTATTGGACTTGTATATAAAATCCAATCTTTATCTTTTCGATTATCAAACTCGTTTTTAATCCAATAGTAAATTTTATCTGTTGGGTTTTGTGATGCTATTCCAATGGCAATTTTATCTTTAAATGATTTACTTTCAGCTTCAATTACAGGAACTGGAGTTGTTAATTGATTTGCAAATCCGTATGTTTTTTCTTCGTGGCTTAATCCAAAATATTTTCTGTCCTTGTTAGCAGTTTCAGTACTGATTTCTTCCGAATTTCCATCTTCAAAATTGACTTTTACTTTCTTAAAATAGGGTGTCGTCAAACTCCACTCCGGATTTCCTGGTGTTACCGCATAAATTCCCATCGAACTCAACACATACCAAGCACTCATTTGACCGCAGTCTTCGTTGCCAATCAAACCATCGGGAGCATTTTTGTAGAAATTTTCCAGAATAAAATGTACTTTCTCAGTAGTTTTTTCAGGTTTGCCTACATAATTATAGAGATAAGCCATGTGATGACTTGGCTCGTTTCCGTGAGCGTATTGCCCAATTAATCCTGTAACATCGACTTGTTCGCGACCCGAAGTTTTGCTTTCGCTATTGAACATTTCGTCAAGTTTGGCCTCAAATTTCTCGGCTCCGCCATAGGCTTCAATCATCCCTGGAATATCTTGTGGCACAAAAAACGAATACTGCCATGAGTTCCCTTCAGTAAAATTATTGTTAATTTCCTTTGCATCAAAAGGTTTGTCCCAACCGCCATTCTTTTTCGGACGCATAAAACCCGTATTCCAATCAAACACATTTTTCCAACTTTGTGAACGTTTCATAAAATAATCGTAGTCTTCTTTTTTGTTTAGAATCATAGCCATTTGCGCAATACACCAATCATCATAAGCATATTCCAAGGTTTTGGAAACACTTTCGTGTTCGTCATCCATCGAAATAAAACCTTGCTTTTTATAGGCATCCAAGCCTAAATGATCGAGCATAGCGGAGTGCTTAGCAGCTTCAAAAGCGGTTGAATAATCAAAACCTTTTATGCCTTTGACCATAGCATCTGCCATTACGGAAACCGAATGATAGCCGATCATACAGTCCGTTTCATTCGAAGCCAATTCCCAAACAGGTAATCTTCCGCCTTGCTCGTATTGTTTTAAAAACGTATTAATAAAATCGGCGGTGCGTTTCTTTTCGATTAAAGTGTATAACGGATGTGCCGCTCGAAAAGTATCCCAAAGCGAGAAAACCGAATAGTAATCAAATCCTTCTGCTTTGTAGATTTGGTTATCTCTGCCGCGGTATTTCCCGTCTATGTCTTGCGCTATGTTGGGCTGCACCATCGTGTGATATAAAGCGGTATAGAAAATGGCCAGCTTGTCTTTATCAGTTTCGCCGACCTCTATTTTAGATAATTGTTTGTCCCAAAGTTGTTCTGCATTTTGCTTTACTTTATTGAAATCCCAATCTTTGATTTCACTCATGTTTAGTTTAGCACCTGCATAACCCGTTGCCGAAAGCGACACTTTTACCAGAATCAGTTCTCCTTTTTTGACTTTTTTTGAAAAGCTCAACCCCAATTGGGTTCCGGCAAAGAATTTATCAGTGTTTCTCGCAGGTGCAAATCCATTATTTCTAACGTTATTGATTTGCATTGGAACATTAAATTCGATTCGGGCATAAACATATTGATCTCGAGCCCAGGCTTCACTTCGGCGGAGGATTTCGATTGTTTTATTGTCAATGATTCTGACTTCTCCTTGTACTAATTTATCCCTGTGATTTAAGTCCAGAATGATATTGGCTTGACCGTCTTTATTAAAAGTATATTCATGAAATCCAACTCGGGTTGAAGCTGTCAATTTTACATCAATATTGTGTTTGTCTAATTTCACAGCATAAAATCCGGCTGTTGCTTTTTCATTCGAATGCGAAAATGTGGAACTATATTCCTTTGCATCAAGAGTTGGTTCACTCATTGTCGGCATCAGCATAATATCGCCATAATCGGAAACACCCGTTCCATTCAAATGCGTGTGTGAAAATCCGTAAATTATAGTGTCATCATACTGATAACCCGAGCAGCCATCCCAACTTCCATCAATTCGCGTATCTGGCGAAAGCTGCACCATTCCAAAAGGAACTGTAGCTCCTAGATAGGTGTGTCCGTGACCGCCAGTTCCAATCATTGGATTGACATATTGGTGATAGTTTTGCCCAAAACCGGAAAAAGAAATCAGTAAAAGTAAGCTTGAAAGCAGTAGTTTCATTGTGTTGGTTTTGCTTCTCAAATATACAAATTTTGGGCAGAGTTTGCGTGAGGGATTGCAGTGGAAATCCTTTTTAGGATTGCCCGAAAGGGAAATGCTAAAAAGATTGGAACGTAAAGCCCGGCCCAAAGGGACACGCCCAAAAACAAAAAACGCATCCAAATCAATGAATGCGTTTTTTTATTGCTTTTTGGTTTTTTATTTCATGCTTGCCGACAAATATTCTCTGTTCATTCTAGCGATGTTTTCCAACGAAATCCCTTTTGGACATTCCACTTCGCACGCTCCAGTATTGGTGCAATTTCCAAACCCTTCTTCGTCCATTTGGCGTACCATGTTTAATACACGTGCGGTTGCTTCCACTTTTCCTTGTGGTAATAAAGCATACTGCGACACTTTAGCTCCAACAAATAACATTGCTGAACCGTTTTTACAAGTTGCTACACAAGCGCCACAACCAATACAAGCAGCCGCTTCAAAAGCTCTGTCGGCATCGTGTTTTGGAACAGGAGTTGCATTGGCATCAATAGTTCTTCCGGATGTGTTTACAGAAACGAAACCACCAGCTTGTTGAATTCTGTCAAATGAACTTCTATCAACTACTAAATCTTTAACAACTGGGAATGCTTTGCTTCTCCATGGTTCGATAAAAATTGTGTCGCCGTCTTTGAATTTACGCATATGCAATTGACAGGTTGTTGTTCCAGTTTCCGGGCCGTGTGCTCTTCCGTTGATGTATAACGAACACATTCCACAGATTCCTTCACGACAATCATGATCGAACGCTACAGGTGATTTTTTATCATTGATTAATTGCTCGTTCAATTGGTCTAACATTTCCAAAAACGAACTTGCAGTCGAAACATTATCTAATTTATAAGTTTCCATGCTTCCTTTGGATTTAGCATCTTTCTGACGCCAAATCTTAAGGTTTATATTGATGTTTTTTGCTGCACTCATGTTTTCTTTATTTAGCCAAAAGCCATTAGGCAAAAGGCATTAGTTTAATTATGATTTACTCGATTCTAATTTGTATATAAATGAATTTATCATTTTGCTTTCTTCTGTAATTTGATTCATTAATTCAGAAAACAAAGTTTCATTTTTAATGAATTTTAATCTTTTGGCAACTACTAATTGAGTTTCTAATTCAAATAAAGAACCTCTTGAAATGCTTACGAAATGAATATAACTTTGAGTCGAATTTCTTCCATAACCTTCAGCTATATTTGACGAAATGGAAACAGAAGCTCTTTTTACTTGACTTGTTAAGGCATAAATTTCTTCTCTTGGAAAATCTTCAACTAATTCATATAAATTAATGGCTATGTCAATTCCTATCTGCCAAATTAATAAATCCTTATATGACTTTATTTCACTCATCAACTATTGCCTTTTGGCTAATGCCTAATTACTTATAATTTCTAGCTGCAATTTTGATAAACTCGTATTTCAATTCTTCCTTGTTAAGGATTTCTTTGCTGATGTCGTAACCCATATATTCCCAGGCACTAACGAATGAGAAGTTTTCGTCATCACGAAGTGTTTCTCCTTCTGAATCCTGATATTCTTCACGGAAGTGACCACCGCAAGATTCTTTTCTTTGAAGCGCATCCATCGCCATTAATTGACCTAAATCGATGAAGTCGGCAACACGCAATGCTTTTTCCAATTCAGGATTTAATTCGTCTGAACTTCCCGGAACGTATACGTCTTTGTAGAATTCTTCTTTTAGGGCTGCGATTTCAACTATAGCTTCTGTCAAACCTTTTTCGTTTCTTCCCATTCCAACTTTATTCCACATAATCAAACCCAATCTTTTATGGAAATGGTCAACCGATTTAGAACCGTTGTTGTTTAGGAATTTATCAATTGTTGATTTTACATTGTTTTCTGCTTCCGCAAATTCAGGTGAATCTGTAGAAATCTTTCCGGTTCTGATTTCATCTGCCAAATAATTTGAAACGGTGTAAGGCAACACAAAATAACCATCTGCCAAACCTTGCATCAAAGCTGAAGCACCCAATCTATTTGCTCCGTGATCTGAGAAATTAGCTTCTCCTGCAACGAAACAACCTGGAATTGTAGATTGCAAATTATAATCAACCCAAACGCCACCCATTGTATAGTGAACCGCAGGATAAATTTTCATTGGCGTTTCGTATGGATTCTCGTCGGTGATTTTTTCATACATCGCAAAAAGGTTACCATACTTTTCTTCTAACCATTGTTTTCCTAAAGAAGTGATTTCATCCGCAGTTGGATTATGATTTCCTTTTGCATAAGCCGATTGCCTTCCTTTAGTTTGTATCTCTGACGAAAAATCCAAGAACACTCCTTCGTTAGTATCGTTTGATTCAATTCCATGACCTGCGTCACAAACTTCTTTTGCTGCTCTTGATGAAATATCCCGCGGTGCGAGATTTCCATAAGAGGGATATTTTCTTTCTAAATAATAATCTCTATCCTCTTCCTTTAAATCTACAGGTTTTAACCTTCCGGCGCGAATTGCTTCGGCATCTTCTTTCTTTTTTGGCACCCAAATTCTGCCTGAGTTACGCAAGGATTCTGACATCAATGTTAATTTTGCCTGATTGGTTCCGTGCACGGGAATACAGGTTGGGTGAATCTGAACAAAACAAGGATTAGCGAACAATGCTCCTCGTTTATGAACTTTCCAACCAGCCGTTACGTTACTTCCCATGGCATTGGTAGAAAGGAAATACACATTTCCATAACCTCCAGAAGCAATAACAACTGCGTGCGCTGAATGTCTTTCTAATTCTCCTGTAACCAAATTACGGGCAATAATTCCGCGTGCTTTGCCGTCTACTTTTACTAAATCGAGCATTTCATGACGACTGAACATTTTAACACGACCTAAACCAATTTGTCTTGATAAGGCTGAGTAAGCTCCCAATAACAATTGTTGCCCTGTTTGTCCTGCAGCATAAAAAGTACGTTGAACTTGCGTTCCTCCAAAGGAACGGTTGTCTAACATTCCGCCATAATCACGGGCAAAAGGAACGCCTTGCGCCACACATTGGTCGATAATATTAGACGATACTTCTGCCAATCGATGAACGTTTGCTTCACGGGCTCTATAATCGCCTCCTTTTATCGTATCATAAAATAATCTAAAGGTACTATCGCCATCATTTTGGTAATTCTTAGCTGCGTTTATTCCGCCTTGTGCCGCAATTGAGTGCGCTCTTCTTGGTGAATCTTGGAAACAAAATGCTTTAACATTGTAACCCATTTCCCCCAAGGATGCTGCAGCAGAAGCTCCGGCCAAACCAGTTCCAACAACGATAATATCGATTTTTGGTCGGTTATTAGGCGCAACTAATTTTAAATGATCTTTATAATTTGTCCATTTGTCCGAAATTGGACCTTCAGGTATTTTTGAATCTAGTTTCATTTACTTGAAATTATTGATTAAAATGATGAAACAATGCAATGAAAATGAATCCGAATGGGACAATTACTGCAAATGCATATCCTAGTTTGTGAAGTGCTCTGGAGAATTTATTATTGAATCCAACTGATTGCATCGAAGAGTTGAAACCATGCCATAAGTGTAAAAACAATAACACAAAAGCCAAGCAATACAATCCTGTGCGAACCGGACTTTCGAATTTATGGACTAATTCGGTGTAATATCTTGTTGCATCCTGCGGAAGAGCTTGAATGTATTTATAATCCATTTCCGGAAACCAGAAATCGTAAAAGTGCAATCCTAAAAACGCCAAAACAACTGAACCCGAGATAATCATATTTCTTGAAGCCCATGAAGAATTTGCCGCACCGTTATTTTTTGCATAGCTAATCGGTCTTGCAGCGTTGTTTTTAATTTCCAAAACAAATCCCATTACAAAGTGAAACACAACACCAAATGCTAAAACTGGTTGCATTACATACTGAATTAGTGGATTGTATCCCATAAAATCAGAAGCGGAATTAAATACTTCTTCGCTGAATACCGAGGTTAAATTTATTGAGAAGTGTAAAGCTAAAAATGAAATTAAGAAAAGTCCTGAAAGCGCCATGGCGACTTTTTTAGCAATGGACGAACTCAAAACGGAAGATTTTGCCATAAGATTGTGTAATTTATTTAAAAAAATCACACAAAAATACAGCTATTTGGTAATAACTACAACCTTTTCGTTGTAATTTATAATCAATTTAAAGTGAGTTTAACAGTTGTTGATTTACAACTATTTAGATACTGTTTATTGGCTCAAAAAGTTAAACAAAAACCTACTTCACATAGGTCGGAATCAAACCACGCAATCCCATATCGACAACTTTCTCACCAGCAGCAGGTTCATATTTCCCATCCGCATTTACTTCTTCCCATTCAAAACTATTGTTGATTGACAGCGATAACGTAATCACAACATCATTGGTTTCTGTACCATCAATCTCTAAATTACTAACAAATTTGCCAGTAACCACACAGGAACCAGTTGGAACGAATGATGTAGCCTGAATTGGATTTGGAACTGTTGTAGCTCCTGCGGCTGCTTGTCCTGAAGTAGAATAAGGATTGTCATTTAATCCAAATGCCCAATATCCTTGTAATCGGTTTTCATTTACCGGAAAAACATTGTTGCCAATATTGAATGATGAAATATAAGTATTAAATCCAACAAAACTCGCTAAGGTTCCTGAATAATCAACACCAGCACTTCTAACGTTAATCTGATAATTTTGATAGGCCAATGAAACGCGCATCCATTCATAACTACCAACAGCAACTTGACTTAAAGGGATTTTTAAAAAGGTCTCGTCTTGGGCTACAATTTTCTCCTGACTAAAATCGATAGCGGTTGCTCCTCCTACATTTGTTTCTGCTCCATGGTAAATAATCGTTCCTGACCCTAATTGTGTATTGGCATTAGGAGCCAATTCTATATAATGCGCTCCAAGTGTATTAAAAATTGGAGACTGTGCAGCATTTCCGGCAGGAACTGTTGAAGATTGTCCTAAATTATTTAACCTCACTTGATTTGGGTCAAATTTGAATTTGATAATTAACATCGGTTCCTCTAATTCGTCATCTACATCTTTCGAGCAGGAAACAAAAGGAAGTGCCGCAGCTACTATTAAAAGGATTACATATATCTTTTTCATTTTTTGATTTATTTTTTTTGTGATCTTAGTACGTTTTCGTAACGTCTTCATCTATAACGAGAATATAGTCTGCTTTATTATATTCTTCGTCCATTATTTTTTCTAAATCTTTTTGCTCGACGGTTGCAATAGTCATTATTCGCAGACTTGGCGCGGCTTTTTTTAAATACCAATAAATCCCTTCAAAATTATCCGAATGATAGGTTCCGTTGTAATGAATAAAGATTGAATTCTCTTTTAAATTCTTTTGAATAAAATAAGCCATCGTTGCATCTTTTATTGCCTGAGCCTTTGGCATGTTATGACTGGCGTGATCTCCCATCATATTCATCATATTGACATAGCCTGATAAATTGGCATCAAAAACGATAGGTAGCGGAGCAATCCATAATTTTTCTTCCGGAGTCAAAGACTCTAATCCTTCAAATCCTTTTTTAGAAACGGTTGAAGCAAATCTTCTTGGAATGTTTGTAGCAACAAACGGCAATTTATTATCCTTTGCAAAATCTACTAAAGGCTTGTAATCTGTTTTGTAATTGGGCCAAAGTCGGGCTGTTGAATCCAATTGTTTTTGATTAATCTCATCTTTTAGATATTGATCAAGTTGTTTTTGATTGTCGGCTTCTAGCATTTCTGCGCCTAAAATTACTTTCGTTTTCTGTGACAAATCTTTGGTTAATTCCAATTCTAACCAATGAGCAATTGCGTTGTTGTGGTATTCCCCAAATAAAACTACTTGTGTCTTCTCGGCAGATTTCAATAATTTGGCATAAGAAACCTTCTTGCCTTTTTTGTCAAACAACTGATAGGCTTTCTTATCTTGAGCCAAACCAACTAATGAAGTTACTAAAATAATAACAACAAAAATTAATCGTTTCATAGCTGTCTGTTTTAATTCCATTGTTTTAACTTTGGGACATACAATATTAATCATTTCATTATGAAATACCATCAAATAGATCGCAATCTGTTTATTAAAAACATAGCAAAATTCACGGCACAAATGAAACCAAACAGCGTTGCTGTGTTTAATTCAAATGATATTTATCCGGTTTCTGCTGATAGTTCGCTGCCGTTCGAACAACATCGCGATATTTTTTATTTATCAGGAGTTGATCAGGAAGAAAGCATATTGTTATTGTTTCCGGATGCGCCTTATGAGCATTTAAAACAAATTTTATTTCTAAAAGAAACTAACGAACACATCGCCATTTGGGAAGGTGAAAAACTGACCAAAGAACGTGCGTATGAAGTTTCTGGAATTAAATCGGTTATTTGGTTGCAGGATTTTCATAAGACATTGAAGGAAGTTATGGCTTATGCCGAAACGATGTACATCAACACCAACGAGCATTATCGTGCGTCGATTGAAACCGAAACTCGTGAAGCGCGTTTTGTAAAATGGTGGAAAGAAAATTATCCAGCTCACAAAGTGGAAAAATCGAATCCTATATTGCAACGCATTCGTTCTGTTAAAGAAAGCGAAGAACTTGACTTGATTCAAACTGCCTGTGATATTACTGAAAAAGGATACCGTAGAGTGTTGCAGTTTGTAAAACCAAACGTAACCGAATATGAAATTGAAGCCGAATTTGCTCACGAATTCCTGAGAAATCGCTCCAAAGGTTTTGCCTACACACCAATCATTGCATCAGGAAACAACGCGAACGTTTTGCATTATATAGAAAACAACCAACAATGCAAAGCTGGTGATTTGATTTTGCTTGATGTTGGTGCCGAATATGCGAATTATTCGAGCGACATGACCAGAATGGTTCCGGTTTCTGGAAAATTTACCGATAGACAAAAGCAAGTTTACAATGCGGTTTTACGTGTAAAAAACGAAGCAACCAAAATGCTAACCGTTGGTAATTTTTGGAAACAATATCATGTAGAGGTTGGCAAAGTAATGACTTCCGAATTACTTGGTTTGGGATTAATTGACAAAGCCGATGTGCAAAATGAAAACCCGGATTGGCCGGCGTATAAAAAGTATTTTATGCACGGAACGTCACACCATATGGGATTAGACACGCATGATTACGGACTTTTGCACGAACCAATGAAAGCCAATATGGTTTTCACCGTGGAACCTGGAATTTATATTCCGGCAGAAGGTTTTGGAATCCGAATTGAAGATGATGTAGTGATTCAGGAAAAGGGAGAACCTTTTAACTTGATGAGAAATATTCCGATTGAAGTGAATGAGATTGAATCGATAATGAATTGTTAGAAAGAGAAAAGAAGAAAAAGAAAAGAAAATAGAGGATAGATAATAGACGGCTTACGGAAGTGGGTCGTTTTTGTTTTTACCATTAAGAAGTTAAGGTAAATTAAGAATTTCATTAAGCTTAATTTTTCTTAATGTAGAAACTTAACTTCTTAATGGTAAAAATCTTTTTTGTAGCTATGCTGTTGGGATGTTTTCTACTAAAACCTCATTTCCTGATTTGTCATAGTAAGTGCAGGTCATTTTATCCATCATCACAATCCATTTTTCTACACCTGATTTGGCGCAATCCAACAGAAATGTTTTATAATCCGTTTTGCCTTGTTGATGCGCTTTTAAATCAGCTTTGAATTGCTCGATGTTAGTTTCATCTGCTATGGAAAGTGTTTCTGAAAAACCTTCTGAAGTAACTTTAAAATTGTCTTTTCCACAATAATTGGTGTGATTGTCAAAAACAAAAGTTTCAAAAGACGTTACGCCAAGCGCAATAATATCTTGCATATACTTAGGGAAATCAGCTCCGCTTTTTACTTTGGAATGGGCGGATTTGATTTGTTGGATGGTGAACATTCTTTTTAATTTTTAGATTAAAGATATTATGAAACTTATAAAATTAAAAGCTCGTGATCATCATTGGTCGACCTTTCCTTAAATCTTATGTCTTGAGGAATATTCCTGCTTTTTTTCTTATTAATGATTCTAATGGTTGCTAATCGATCATCATCAAAATGTCTTGAAATATCTCTAGGTTTATTTCTAAAATCATCGAGCCCATCATCATAAACTCTATATAATACCTTTATAGAATTACAATTATCATTTTCAAAGATTTGATTCAATAAATACTTGTCTGATAACCCGCATGAATGACCAATTAAATAAACATTATATTTCGATTGATTTAAAAAATCACGTAAATTCTCAAAATTGTCGTTGTTGTTATATTCAAAGGGTTTGATATTTTCTAAAAAAGCATTATCGTTTAGATTTTTAATTAATTTATAATTTTCATCTTTGTCATCACCGTAACCAAATATTATTTCGGGATTATCTGGATTTCCAATTTCTCCATGGATATAATTTACATTTGAATTATACAATTTGCTTTTTAAAAAATCACTATAAACGCGAGCTGTTGGAGTATAATTGAAACTTAAGAAGAGAGTTGAATAAGATTGTATTGACGCTGAATCAATAGAATCTATTTCGCTAATTAAGTAGTTAAGTACTTCATTCGTATCATCTATTTTAAATTCGTATTTTTTACAAACTTCTTTTTCTAAATAATCATGAAGTAGTTTTTTGATTAAAGCAAATTCATTATTCAATGTTTTTACTTTATTTATTTTTTCTTTATTGTTCGTATTAGGATTTGTAGATATTGTTAGTAAAGCCTTGTAATATTCTGTTTCAATATCAACCCAATTTTCTAAATCTTCAGTGCAAATTTGTTTAAAAAAAGAGTTTTTAAATTCAAATATTTTTACTCTACGAAAATCTCGTCCTTCACTTCCATAATAAATTAAGCTTTTTGAATCTAACCTAAATTCAGGATATTCATCGATATTAGAATTTATTGACTTCAGAAAATCTTTAAAACTATTAATCGGACCATAGTCGGTATAATATTTATTATATAATTCATTCGAATAAATTAACTTTTTATAATCTTCCGTATCATGTTTTTCTTTAAAATTTTTCCAAAAGTCATCTATAAAATGCCGATAACCCGTCGGCAATCCATGCGCCAAGTCAAATCCATTCCCAATAATTACTAATCTGTTCATCCCAAATCCTTTTCTCAAATATAGGAATTTCTTACCAAAAAACTTTATCAACAATCATTCTTGTATTCATGGCTAAAATCTATTTTTGCATCTATGAAAACCATCATCTATAAAAACACAAAAATCTCTTATACCGAACAAGGTAAAGGAACAGCTGTGGTTTTTTTGCACGGTTTTCTGGAGAATAAAACCATGTGGAACGCCTTTATTCCTGAATTAAGTCAGAAACACAGAATCATCACCATAGATTTATTAGGTCATGGCGAAACGGAATGTTCGGGTTATGTTCATTCTATGGAAGACCAAGCCGATATGGTTCATGCCGTTTTGCACGAATTAAAAATTAGAAAAACAGTGCTCATTGGCCATTCTTTGGGCGGTTATGTAGCGTTGGCTTTCGCCGAATTATATCCCGATTATATGAAAGGATTGTTTCTTTTGAACTCAACTTCAAGAGCTGATAGTGATGAACGAAAAATCAATCGCAACAGAGCCATCAAAGCGGTGAAACAAAACTACACCAACTTTGTGCGTTTGTCTATTGCGAATTTGTTTAGTGAAGACAATCGCGAAAAACTGGAAACTGAAATTGAAAAAGTAAAACTAGAAGCGTTGAAAACTCCGTTGCAAGGAATTGTTGCTGCGCTGGAAGGCATGAAAATCAGAAAAGATCGAGAAGTGTTATTACATTTTGCACCTTATCCTATTCAGTTAGTCTTGGGAAAAAAAGATGGCGTTTTAATTTACGATGAAACTATAGATCAGATTGAAGGAACTAAAGTGGAATTAACAACTTTCCCTGACGGACATATGTCGCATATTGAAAACGAAAAAGAATTGAAAAAAGTATTTGTTGATTTTTTGAAAAGGATTTAACCGCAAGGTTCGCAAAGTTTTTCGCAAAGTTCGCAAACTAATAAAGTTAAACTCGCAAAAGAAAATTTGCGTTCATTGCGCCTTTTCCTTTGCGCTCTTTGCGGTTAAAATTAAATTTTCTCCTCAAAAGGAACATCTACATTCAAAATTTCCTGTAACAAAATCACAATTTGTTCCAAATAGTTTTCCATGATTTCGGGCGAAATTAAATCCGTTACCTCTTTGTCTTGCTTAAACTGAAAAGGCAAAAATCCGGTTTTTAAGTTTTTAAAAGATACAATTCCGGCTTCCATATCATGCCCTTTGGTTTGTTCTTCATACATAAAAGCATACGCCAAAACCTGAATGATTTTATCGTTTTTGATATCTTCGGTTAAACCGCTCCAATCTTTTAAAACAACATTATTCTTGTCAACTTTCCCCGTTTTGTAATCGATGATTCTAATCTTTCCGTTGCGAAGCTCAATTCGGTCCACGTTTCCTTTTATCAATACTGGAAAAGGCAATCGAGCGTCGGTTAATACTCTTTCATACGTAGTTTCTAATGATATGATTTGAATTTCATCCCCACTTTCGATAGCTTCTAATTCTGTTTTTAGAAAGTTGAGCACATTTCGCTTTGCAACTTCAAAGGCTAACAGGTTTCGTCCTTTTTTGATTTCGCCTTCTTTATAAACTTTTTTAAATTGATTTAAAACTTCTTCATCAATTTTAGAGATGCATATTTTTAAATCTTGTAAAGTTAAAAGTCGTCCAATAGTTGGTTTATACAATTCTTCTAATGTGCCATGAATAATGGTTCCTAAGGTATTAACCGCAATGTTTTCTTCAACCTCATCTGTTTCAGAAATTCGTAAAATCCGTTGGAAATAAAACTGAATCGGGTTGCGAATGTATGTCGTCAACGATGAAGGTGAAAATCCCTTATCTGCAATTTCGCGCAAGCGAGTCATAACGCTTTCTGTTTTTGGAACGACAATCGGTTGATGCGCAATATTCGGCACATCCGGATTGTAATATTGAAATGTCAGGTTGTGCTTGGGTTGCTTTTCGATTTCCAATTGCGTGATGAAACGGCTTTTTTCGCCAGCATCAAAACCCTGACTATCGGAATTATAAATCAAATAAACGTTTTTGGCACGTTGCAACAAATGATAAAAATGATACGTGTAAATAGCATCTTTTTCTTTGTATGTTGGCAATCCATATTGCAATTTCACATCATAAGGAATGAAAGAATTGGTAGATTTTCCCGCGGGAAATTTGCCTTCGTTTACCGAGGTAATAATTACGGTTTCGAAATCCAAAACACGACTTTCCAAAACGCCCATAACCTGCAAACCGCTTAAAGGTTCGCCTTCAAAAGAAACTTCAGCAACATCTATGACTTGTTTGTAAATGGCTTGTAACGTCTTGAGGTCGTTTATGGATTGATGCTCCGAAAAATAGGAAATCATTTTATTGATGACTTTAAAAATCGAATACACAAAAGCATTTGTTATCTTTTCTTCTTCGTTTTCATGGTTCAAATTGCTTTTGATTTTTAGCAGAATTTGAGCAATGTTTTCTAAAACAGTTACGGAATCAGCATCCCATTTTTGAAACAATAATGAAAACAACGCATTGTCTTTGGCGTAAAGCTCTTCGAGTTTTTTATGGGTAATAAACGAATAGTTGTTTTTATTAATTATAGAAACCAATTCGTTAGCATTGACATAAGGTTCAATAAGTGGATGCGTTAAAACCTCAAGCACATCTTTATAATACATCACATAACTTGAGGGATTTCTGGTCACAGCATTCGTGTGCAATTTGAACAATTTGGCAATCAGCAATTGAGCGGGATTGTTTTTGCTTGAAAAACCCATAGTGATATTCAACGCATCAACATTCGCCGGCAACGAATACAACAGGGGCAACAACAAACTTTCTTCACCGAGCACTAACGCCACGTTCTGCAGATTTCCTTTCTCTGCTTGCTTTTCGATGATACTGCCTGCTATTTTAGCTTGCCCGATGGATTTTGAAGTAGCAATAACATGAATGTTCTTTTCGTCTTTAAAATCGTTTGAAATCCATTCATAAGGATGTGTTTTGTAATAAATCCATTCCGACTTAAACTTTCGTTGAAAATGTCCGGCATCGTGAAAGGAATCGGCAAGTAAGGTTTCGTCAATATCCCAATAAATTTTGGCAACATCGAGCGCTAAAAGATGCTGAATAATTTTTTCTTCGGCTTGATTAAGTGCATTGAAACCTGCAAAAACAAATTGTTTTCCGTTATTATTTTCAGTGAAGTGATTCAAGTTTTCAACGGCTTCTCTATAAATTAAACCCTGATAGCCAATACCTTTATTTACTAAATGCTGATACAATGAATGATAATAATCCGGCAGTTTTTTCCAAAAAAGCAAATGCTTTTCTATCAAATCTGTTCTTTTATCTACATCAACAGACCAATGTTCAATTTCTTTGATGTCTTCAAGATATTTTAAAATCTTGTTTGGTTCTAAAAGATAGCGATCGATTTCATTAAAATCCTGAAGTAAGGTTTTAGCCCAATTGGCAAAATTTTCAAAGGAATCTTGTTTGTCTTTTTCTGTTAGTGAAAGATACACTTCATAAAACTCAAACAGCAATTCAACACTATCAACAGAACGAATTCCTGCAATATCCTGAATAAACTCTTCGATACTGATTATTTCGGGCGCAAAGACATTGTTGGTAACTACCTTTTTTAATGCTGAAAGCAAAAAGACTTTGGCTCTTTTGTTGGGTAAAACGATGGTCAATTCCGAAAAGCTAAGGGAATAGCTTTTTAAAATTTCTTGAGCAAGTTGATGAAGAAAATTTGGTTTTGACATTCTATAAAAATAAAAAAACGCCCCGATAAATCGAGGCGTTTCTTAAATTATTTAGAGAAAATTATTTTATTAATCTCACTTCTGTTCTTCTGTTGTTAGCTTTACCAGCTTTCGTTTTGTTTGTGTCAATTGGTTTTAACTCTCCAAAACCTATAGATGCTAATCTTCCAGAAGCAATACCTTGCTCAATTAAGTAGTTTCTAACCGCAGCAGCTCTGTCTTCTGACAATTTTTGGTTTGCAGCATCTGTACCATCGCTATCTGTGTGACCTTCTATAGAGAAGTTAGAGTTTGGATACTCTTTCAAGATAGCTGTAATAGCTTGTAATACTGGATAAGTTTGTTGTTTAAATGTAGCTTTACCACTATCAAATAAGATAGTTTTTGCATAGTCATTTAATCTTTTTATAGCTTCTTCAGTAACTTCTGGACAACCGTTGTTAGCTACAGTTCCAGCTACATCCGGACATTTATCATCTTTGTCTAAAACTTTATCTCCATCTCTATCTGGCCAAGGACAACCACCGTTTTCTTTTGGACCTTTAACATCTGGACATTTGTCTGATTTGTCAGTTACACCGTCACCGTCAGTATCAGGACAACCACCTAAAGATTTCAAACCAGCAACATCTGGACAAGCATCATCTTTATCAGCAATTCCGTCACCGTCAGTATCAGGACAACCATTAAATTCAGCTGGACCAGCAACATCTGGACAAGCGTCAGCAGCATCTGTAATTCCGTCACCGTCAGTATCAGGACATCCGTTAAATTGTTTTAAACCAGCAACTTCAGGACAAGCATCATCTTTATCATAGATTCCGTCACCGTCAGTATCTTTTCCTCCAAATTTGAAAGTAAGACCCGCGAAGTGTTGCATGTGTGATGGCATATCCTCACGTACATCTTCGAAAGATTGTTTGTAAGTTGAACGCCAAGACAAACCTATCATTTCAGTAAACCAATAAGTTAAACCTAAACCTCCATTTAATGTGCCTGCGTGTAACTCATCACCAATCCAAGTGTAACCTCCACCAATATGGATAGAAGGTTCAATTGTTTTAGATTTGATTAAGTTCATCAAACTGTAGTTTATTACCGCATCAGCTGCATAATAATTTTTATCTCCAGGATTAACTACAGTATATGGTCCTTCACCAACTCTTGGCAATACATACCTAGTTATTCTGTTAACAGATCCTGTAACTCCAAAAGAGAAATTACTTCCTACGTATTTGGATACGTTTAAATAAGATACAGAATTTAGAATGTTCCAGTTATCTTTAGCATTAAAGAACTGAGAAAATTGGTCTTCTAATTTAGTGGCAGCGCTTACTCTTGTATCTACTGCATTAGCCCCAAACGATATCGCCCAAGGGTTGTTACTATCTTGAGCCTGTGAGCTGAACCCAGCCAACATTACCAAAGCAACGAATAATTTGTTAAGATGTTTCATACTTAATTTGATTAGATTATAAAAATTATAATGAGACAAAAGTAATACGTAATATTCTAATATCAAAATCAAAATGTTAAAATATGTGAATTATATAAGGAATCAATAGTAATTATGAAAGTTTTAGTGTTTTTTTTCAATGTTTAGCATTTTTCCAACCTCGATAAAGGCTGCGATTGCTTTATCTAAATGTTCTTTGCTATGCGCCGCAGATAATTGAACCCGAATCCTTGCTTTATCTCGTGGAACTACGGGGAAAAAGAAACCAATAACATAAATCCCTTTCTTTAAAAGCTCATCTGCCATGACTTGTGATAACTTTGCATCATATAGCATAACAGGAACAATTGCCGAATCGCCATCAATAAAGTCAATTCCGGCTTTGCGCAAACCATCTTTGAAATAATTGGTATTCCATTCCAATTTATCACGCAGCGTTGTGTCTTTTTCTAATAATTCAAAAACCTTAATAGAAGCACCAACTATAGCTGGCGCCAATGAATTGGAAAACAAATAAGGACGGGAACGTTGACGCAGAATTTCAATCACTTCTTTTTTAGCTGTAGTGTAACCGCCCATCGCACCGCCTAATGCTTTTCCTAAAGTTCCTGTGATGATGTCAACTCTTCCCATAACCCCTTTGGCTTCTAGCGTTCCTTTTCCGGTTGCGCCAATGAAACCAGCAGCGTGACATTCGTCAACCATTACCAACGCATTATATTTATCTGCCAAGTCGCAAATTTTATCTAATGGCGCCACCAATCCATCCATAGAAAAAACGCCGTCTGTCACAATAAGTTTAAATCGATGTCCGGCTTCAACCGCTTTCTTTAATTGGTTTTCCAAATCTTCCATATTGGAATTTTCATAACGATAACGCGCCGCTTTACACAAACGAACTCCGTCAATAATAGAAGCGTGATTCAGGCTGTCCGAAATGACACAATCATCTTCACCTAGCAAAGGTTCGAAAACGCCACCATTAGCATCAAATGCTGCTGCATATAATATAGTATCTTCTGTGCCGTAGAAATTGGCTATCTTTTTTTCAAGGGTTTTGTGAATATCCTGCGTTCCGCAAATGAAACGCACCGATGACATTCCGAAACCATGCGTATCTAATGCATCTTTGGCTGCCTGAACAACTTCAGGATGTGAAGATAATCCCAAATAGTTATTGGCACAAAAGTTTAAAACTGTTTTTCCATTTACTATAATTTCGGCGCCTTGTGGCGATGTGATAATGCGCTCTTTTTTGAAAATCCCATTTTGTTCTATGGTATTCAATTCGTTCTGTAAGTGTTGTTGAATTTTTCCGTACATAGTAATGTTTATAGTTTGTTGTTTATAGTTAACTCCTATTGCCTATTGCAAATTTACTACTTCCAAAATTTCTCCAATATAGACAAGTGCCTTTTTTGTGACTTTAAAACCCATTTTTTCTATAGCGCTTTGATAGTTCTCTAATTGGTATTGGTATTTCGTTTGGTGTGAACCGGTTTTATAATCCAATAGGTAAATTTCATTATTACTGCTGAGAACCATTCTGTCCGGTTTTACCAAGTTGCCTTCTTGTTGAATAATGGTTTTCTCGTTTAAAATTTTATACTCGTTTGAAAAAAATGGCGTTAGTTCCTGATGGTTTACAATTTCCCGAATTGTTTTGGAAATCATTTCTCTCTGATTCGAAACAATCAATCCGTTTTCGATGGCTTTGGTCAGAGCCAAATCAATATCGTCTTTGGTTTTGATAAATGATAGGATTTCGTGCAGAATGTTTCCATATTCAATGGCTTTTTGCTGTTTTGTATTCCACATCAAACTTTCACGTTGCGCAATTTTGATGTTTTTTGGATTTAATGTTGCCGAAAGTTGTGGAATCGTTTCTGTTTCGTCTTTTGCTTCTTTGGTTTCAGATAATTTTTGGGTTTTGCCAAATTCGTATTCTACTTTACTTTCATCAAAGCCTTTATCTGCCAAAAACTTAATAAAAAACGTCGCCATGTTGTTCGGATAATTTCCTTCTTTGTTTTGAGTTTGCATTCCCGAAATGATATGCAATTGTTCCTCGGCACGCGTCATTGCAACATATAAAACATTGATATCATCTAATAATTCTTCTTGTTTTTTCTGATTGTAAATCAATGCCGATTCTTCTCCGTAAGTGGAAACATTGTTATTTTTATCTACTAAAACTTTAGACAAACCAAATTGTTCTTCATCAGCATTGAGCCAAATCTTCTCTCTTGGTCCTTTACTGTAATCTTCTTCGGCAAACGGAAAAATAACAACTGGAAACTCCAAACCTTTTGAAGTGTGAATAGTCATGATGCGCACCGCTTCTTTACCTTCGGGCGACGGAATGCTCAACTTTTTGGAATTACTATCCCAATACGATAGAAAATCTGAAATTCCGGATTGCTTTTTTAAATCTTGTTCAAGCACTATATCCAAAAAGTATTGGACATAAGCATTTCGTTTTTCAATAGGAATAATTTTGGAAATGATACTTTCCGCAGCTTCGTATAATGATTTTTTTCTAGTGTTTTTAAACGAAAAATGAATCTCAAAACTGGCTAACCATTGCTCAAAATTGACTTCGGAATTTTGTTCCATTCCAAGCGCAATAAAATCGTGGATGGCTAATTTATTTTGAAGATTTGACGCGATATAATACAGGAAATTTGCTTTGGATTCGCGGTCATTATTGTTTTTTAAATAATATAAAATAGTAACAATGCACTGCACTTCAGAAGAAGAACCAATCAGCAAACTCTCCGAAGACAAAATTGGAATGCCTTGTTGGGTTAAATAATTTGCAATCGCAATTCCGTTGTCTTTTTTTCGGGTTAAAATAGCAATGTCTTTATAGCTAAATCCGTTGGCTTTTACTTTTTGAATAGTGTTTAATGTTGCCAACAAATACAATTCTTCTTTTGCCAGATTTTCTTCTCCCGAAGCTTCGGGAACATAGTCAGCTTTCTCTGATTTGGGCACAAAGGAAATATTCACATAACCGCCATTTTTAGAATTTAATAATTGATAGCTGTGATTTTGATATAAATCTTTATAATCTTCTTGCGTAAATTCATTGGCTATAAAACCAAAGAAACTGTTGTTAAAATCGATAACTTCTGAATAACTTCTCCAATTTGTTTTTAATGGAAACAGTTCTTTTTCCGGGTTGTTAAACGGATTTTTGGCTTTGCTTAATTCAATAAATTGCTCAGCTTTTCCGCCACGCCAACGATAAATCGATTGTTTTGGATCGCCAACAATCAGCAGACTTCCTCTTTCTCCCAATAAATCTTCACTCGAAGTAGCATTATCAATCAGCGGAATCAGGTTTTGCCATTGCATTTCGGAAGTATCCTGAAACTCATCAATAAAAAAATGTTTATACTTTTCCCCTAAACGCTCATAAATAAAAGGCGCAGGCTGATTCTGAATTTGATCGTGAATGAGCTTGTTGAATTCCGTTATCGATAAAATTCCTTGTTCTTTTTGAATGTCGGTTAGTTTATTACTCAACGTATTTAGCAAAGAAAGTGGCGTGATGTTTTTTAGAAATGCTTCGTAGAAATTCTTGGTTTCAAATTTTTTATAAATCGATGCTAAAATCTCAAGAAATTGTGGAATTATTGCTTCGATAATTTCTTTATCAACAGCATTTTTATTGATGGCAATATCTTCAAACTTGTGAAAGGTTTTATTTTTAGGATTGAATCTTTTTTCCTGAATACTCAATAAATGATTTGGGAAAGTTTGTCGCGAAAACGAATTCAAATCGATGCCTTTATTTTCAATCAACAAGTGTATTTCTGTTGCTAAGGCTACTGTTTCAGATTCTAATTGCTCGCAAAGTTCTACTAGTTTATTTTTGATTACGATGAAATCTTCAATCTTTTTATTGTGAAAATGTGTTATTTCTTCGCGATTATTTTCGTTTAAAATCAACTTGCCGGTTTCCATAATTTCCCGAGAAATGTCCCAGGATTTGTCATCATCAGTTTTTTCCATCGTGAAATCAACTAATAATTTTGTCAATTCGTCATCATTTCCAGCTTCGGCAATAATGGCATCAACGGCTTCGGTCAACAAACTTTCGGTATCCAGTGATACTTCAAAAGTGATTGGCAAACCTAAATCGTGTGCAAAAGCACGAATGACTTTGTGTGTGAATTTATCAATAGTCGAAATATCAAAAGCGGCGTAATTGTGAATTAAGTTTTTGATAATGCTTTTGGCTTTTTCGGTAATAGCATTCATACTCAAACCCGTATCCGAACTAATAACCTGCATTAATTGCAGTGCTTTCTCTGATGGGTTTTCTTTGCTAAATTGGGAAAGGCTTTCCAAAACACGGCTTTTCATTTCGTGCACCGCTTTATTGGTAAACGTAATGGCGAGAATGTTGCGATACGCATCCGGTTTTTTGGAAAGCAGAATGATTTTCAAATATTCCTTTACCAAAGTATAGGTTTTACCCGAACCTGCCGACGCGTCGTATATGGAAAAAGCTGGTTTTTGCATTAGTTTTTAGTAATCAGATAAACAAAATTCAACTTGCTGGATTCACCATAATACTCGACTTCATATTCATCAACTTTTACAGCGCCAATTTTTTCGATGGCTTTTTGCGAACGATAGTTGAAAGCTCCAATATGGAAATACACTTTTTCTACAAACTGAAAAGCATATTCGAGCATTAATTTCTTCAATGCTTTGTTATAGCCTTTGCCCCAATACTTTATTCCTATTAAAGTATAGCCAATCAATACCGAAGCTTCGGTAGAACTGTCAGTTTCATTATAATTATAATAACGGCTGCAGCCAACGGTTTCATTTGTAGAAACATCGAGAATTAAAAAAGCGCCTTTTGATTCAATCGCGCCTTTAAAATAATTGCTAAAATCTTCCCATTTATATCGGTTCGGGTTTGGATGTTGTTCCCAAACTAAAGGATTGGATGCTACTTCGAACAAGTTGTCAAAATCCTTTTCCTGAAGCGGAACTAATTTTATCAAATCATCATGAAGAAACGTCGGCTGTAAATCAAACTGCATTATAGCTCTATATTAAATATTTATTAAGGCACTTCCTTTTCCGAAGTTAAATGTATAAATTTGAATTCAATTATTTTTAATAACTTTTAAACACACTATATCATGGCTTTCGATTTACCGCAATTACCTTATGCATACGATGCATTGGAACCACATATTGATGCAAAAACAATGGAAATTCACCATTCAAAACATCATAATGCTTACACTACTAATCTAAATGCTGCTGTTACTGGTACTGATTTAGAAGGAAAAACAATAGAAAATCTTTTGATAAATCTGGATATGAAAAATGCAGCCGTCAGAAATAATGGTGGCGGATTTTACAATCACAATTTGTTTTGGAGAGTAATGTCGCCAACTGGTGGTGGAAAACCTTCAGGAGATTTAGCTGACGCCATTGATGCTGCGTTTGGTTCATTTGATGAATTTAAAGCACAATTTGCAAAAGCAGGAGCAACCCGTTTTGGTTCTGGTTGGGCATGGCTTTGTGTACACAAAGGTGGAAAAGTTGAAGTTTGTTCAACGCCAAATCAAGATAATCCTTTAATGCCGGAAAATGGTTGTGGCGGATTTCCAATCTTAGGAATGGATGTTTGGGAACATGCTTATTATCTGAACTATCAAAATCGTCGTCCGGATTATATTGAAGCATTCTTTAATGTGATTAACTGGACAGAAGTGGCAAGATTATACGCTACGGAAAAATAAAAAGAAATTGTTTTTATTATAGCAAACCGATTGTGAAAGCATTCGGTTTTTTTATTTTGTATAGTTTTAAAAAATAAACAGGCGGAATTTCTTCCACCTGTTTGCCCCAAATCTACCATAACTTACTTAACCTACTAAATACTATGGTATGACAAATCTAATAACTACTTGTTAAAAAATGTGCTTTTTGTCGAAATATATTGGGATGATAGGCAAATGAGAGGTTAAATATACTTTTTTTAATCATTTTCAGACAATTATAAAATAAAAAAGGTGAAAATTTCTTTTCACCCTTTTTGCCCCAAATCTACCATAAACTTAACCTACTAATGCTATGGTAGATCAAATATAAACTGATTATAAATGTTAAAACAAAAAATATAGATGAAATGCACTAATAATCGTTTAACTTCAAAAAATGTTAAATTTTTAGTAGGCACGTGTATTTTTTCCTTCGTAAAAATTCATAAATGCCTTATTAGCAACACGGTTGCCTCCCGGTGTTGGATAGTCTCCAGTAAAGTACCAATCACCTAGGTTTTTTGGACAAGCAAGATGTAAATTTTCTACCGTTTGGAATATGATTTTTATTTCTGCATTTATGTCTTCTGAAGTCAATAATTCCGCTATTTTATCTGAAATTTCTTGGTCTGTGAAGGGTTTGTAGATTTCTGTAACATAATTAATAAAGTCATCATCTTTATAATTAGCTTGTGCTTTGCATTTGGCATAAACTTCATCCACGATGTGATATAAATTACGTTCTTTTAATAAGGCTAATGTCGCTTGAAAGGCAACTAATCCTTCCAATCTTGCCATGTCGATACCATAACAATCCGGAAAACGTATTTGCGGTGCTGATGAAACTACAACTATTCTTTTTGGATGCAATCTGTCCATCATTTTGATTATCGACATTTTTAAAGTGGTTCCTCGAACGATACTGTCATCAATAATAACCAAATTGTCTGTTGGTTTTATTACACCATAAGTAACATCATAAACGTGTGCTACCAAATCATCCCGACTGCTATCTTCCGTAATAAATGTTCTTAATTTGGCGTCTTTTATAGCTATTTTTTCGGTTCTGATTTTTACCGAAAGGATTTGTTCTAATTTCTCTTTGGTCAATGTTTTTCTGTTATCAAGAATAAATTGATTCTTTCTTTGATTCAGAAAATCATTCGCTGCTTCCACCATTCCGTAGAAAGAAGTTTCAGCCGTGTTCGGAATATATGAGAAAACAGAATTGTCGGTATCATTTTCAATTGCGTCAAGAACCGCCGGAAGAATTAATTTTCCTAATTCTTTTCGTTCCTGATAAATTTCGGCATCGCTTCCGCGAGAAAAATAAATACGTTCAAACGAACAAGCTTTTTTTATAGTTGGTGGAATAATTTCTTCTTCGATAATGAGCCCGTTTTTCTTAATGATTAAGGCATGACCAGGTTGCAATTCTTGTACTTTTTCAAAAGGAACATTAAAAACAGTTTGAATAACGGGTCTTTCAGAAGCTACGACTACAATTTCATCATCTTCATAAAAATACGTTGGACGAATTCCCGCAGGATCACGGAAAACGAATGCGTCACCATGACCTAAAAGTCCGGCCATCGCATAACCTCCATCCCAACCTTTAGAAGCCTTTTTTAGAATTTTAGCCAAATCCAGTTTTTCAGCAATTACTGGTGAAGCTTCTCTTTTAGACAAACCATCATTTTTACATTCCTGATACAAATCGGTAACGGCATCATCGAGGAAATGACCTATTTTTTCCATTACGGTAACCGTGTCTGTCATTTCTTTTGGATGTTGCCCTAATTCAACCAAACTATTAAAAAGCTCGGTAACATTGGTCATATTAAAGTTTCCTGCCAAAATCAAATTACGGTGCTGCCAATTATTTTGACGCAAAAATGGATGAACGCTTTCTATGCTATTTTTACCAAAAGTTCCGTAACGAACGTGTCCCAAAAACAATTCACCAATGTAGGGAATGTTCTCTTTCTGCAACGCCACATTATCCTGATATTCCGGATGTGAAGTCAGTTCTTCATTAATTCTTTCATTGATTTGTGCAAAAACATCTTGAATCGCCTGCGCTTTATTCGAACGAACTCTACTGATGTACCTTTCACCTGGTTCAACATCTAATTTTATTGAGGCAAATCCGGCTCCATCTTGTCCGCGATTGTGCTGCTTTTCCATTAGCAAATACATTTTTTGTATGCCATAGAAAGCCGAACCGTATTTTTCTTTGTAGAATTCTAAAGGCTTTTTTAATCGTAAAAGTGCAATTCCACATTCATGTTTTATTGCGTCACTCATTGTTGTAGTTATTTAGTTGTGTGTTTTATTTTTTTACCGCAGATTCGCAGATTAATTTTTCAACTTTATTCATAGATAAAATTTGCGAATTTGTGGTTAAATTAATTTTCTGCTTACTTTGTTTTACCGCAAATGCGCAAATTAAAAATATTAAAAAGATCTGCGAATCTGCGGTTATATTTTTAATAAAAATGCCCCGGAAATTCGAGGCATAAATTTATGATAATTCTATTTCAAATTGTGTTAACGCTTTGAATTGTTTTAGTCGCTCATTAACTTCTTGTTTTGTCAAAGTCAACATTCTTTCGGTTCCAAATTTTTCTACGCAAAACGAAGCTAAATTAGATCCTTGTATAATTGCGGTTTTCATTGTTTCAAATGTGACATCACCTTGTTGTGTAATGAACCCTGCAAATCCGCCTGCGAATGTATCGCCAGCACCTGTCGGATCAAAAACATCTGCCAAAGGTAAAGCTGGAGCAAAGAAGATTTCATGGTCATGGAAAATCAACGCGCCATGTTCTCCTTTTTTAATCACTACATATTTTGGTCCCATAGTGTGGATTTTTTTAGCGGCTTTCACTAAAGAATATTCTCCTGACAATTGACGTGCTTCTTCATCATTAATTGTGATTACGTCAACACATTTGATTACTTCTAACAATTCAGGTAATGCACAATCCATCCAGAAGTTCATAGTATCTAAAACTACTAATTTTGGTTTTTGTGTCATTTGATTTAAAACGCCGGTTTGTACAATTGGATGTAAGTTTCCTAACATTACCACATCAGCATCTTTAAAGTTTTCAGGAACAATCGGATTGAAATCAGCCAACACATTTAATTCGGTAGCCAAGGTATCTCTCGAGTTCATATCGTTATGATAACGACCGCTCCAAAAGAAAGTCTTTCCGCCTTTCACTACTTCAAGTCCTGAAATATCGATATTTCTTGCCGTTAATAAATCTAAATATTCCTGCGGAAAATCATCCCCAACAACCGAAACAATAGCCGATTGTAAGTTATAATGTGAAGCCGAAAGTCCGATAAACGTTCCTGCACCACCTAAAATTTTGTCTGTTTTTCCAAAAGGCGTTTCGATAGCGTCAAAAGCAACCGTGCCTACTATTAAAAGTTTGTTCATTAAATTGTCATTGCGAGATTTCGAAGCAATCTCAAATTAAAGGCGCAAAGATAAACTTTAGTTTAGAAGTTTAAAAGGTTATGGGTTTAAAAGTTTTCTACAGCAACTTCTGCTCCTCCTTTTCATAAAAAGCATCCACAGATAAATTGGGTAAACCCGAAGCCATAACCGCCAATTCATCACAACGTTCGTTTTGCGGATGATTATTGTGTCCCTTAATCCATTTGAAATCGACTAGATGCTGGCGGTAAATTTTTAGGAATCGCATCCACAAATCCGGATTCTTTTTGTCTTTGAAGCCTTTTTTCTCCCAACCAAAAACCCATTTTTTCTCAACCGAATCCACCACATATTTCGAATCGGAAATGACTAAAACTTTCATATTGGGTTTTGTTATTTTTTCCAAACCCACAATTACCGCGAGTAATTCCATTCGGTTATTTGTCGTATGACGAAATCCTTCGTAGAATTCCTTTTTATATGTTGTACCGACCAATTCCATCACAACGCCATAACCGCCGTTTCCGGGATTTCCTTTGGCAGCGCCGTCAGTGTATATGTGGACTTGGTGAGGCATTTTAGACTGCTTAGATTATTAGATAGTTAGATTATTAGATTTTGTAAATATATTAGTTCTTCTAAGAAGTCTAATAATCTAACCTTCTAACAATCTCTCAATTATTTTTGGAAAATGTTCGTGTTCGAGTTCGTGAATTTTGGTGGCAATTTCATCTGCGGAAGCGCAATCTTCGATAGTTACCTTTTGCTGAAAAATGAATTCGCCTTCGTCATAATGTTCGTTTACATAGTGAATAGTGATTCCGGTTTCTTTATCCTTATTATCCAAAACAGTTTGATGCACTTTCATGCCATACATTCCTTTTCCGCCATATTTTGGGAGCAATGCCGGATGAATATTGATAATTTTATTCGGATATTCAACAATGATATGCTCAGGGAATTTCCATAAAAATCCAGCCAAAACAATAAGGTCTGGTTTAAGTTCCGTAATTTTATCCAAAACAAATCCTTCTGACAGCTCTTCCCTGTTGAAGATAAGCGTTGGAACATTATAGTTTTTTGCTTTGTCTAAAACTTTGGCATTTGGATTGTTTGTGAAGACGCCGACTATGATAATATCATGGTGATTTTTGAAGTATTGAATAATATTTTCCACATTGGAACCAGTGCCTGAAGCAAAAAGCAAAACCTTTTTCATATGAAGATACTATTGTTTTTCAAAGGAATATGGAATCGCCGTCATTATTATTGTCGATTGGCTACGGCGATTTCATTGAAAATAAAATTACAGCACAAAAAAAAGAATAAATACTCGAATTAAAACCATGATATAACAAGATTATGAAATAAATTTTTTATTTTCGTGGTACATTTACTAACAAAAATGTTGTTTTAAGATAAAGTTTTTTATTTTTGCCAACAAATTAAAAATTAAAATTAGAAATTATGTCAGACATTGCATCAAGAGTTAAAGCGATTATAGTAGACAAATTAGGCGTTGATGAAAACGAAGTTGTAACAGAAGCTAGCTTCACAAATGATTTAGGAGCTGATTCATTAGACACTGTTGAATTGATTATGGAGTTCGAAAAAGAATTTGATATTCAGATTCCAGACGACCAAGCTGAAAACATTGCTACTGTAGGTCAAGCTATTTCTTACATCGAAGAAGCAAAAAAATAATAATTACGAATCCGTGAGACTTGAACTAGTTTCACGGATTTTTATTATTTTTACTGAAAAGAGTAAAACCGATTGACATCCAATCTCAAAAATATTGAAATACCCTTGTCTCTTTAATGATTATATTTGAAGAAAACATGGGTATTATTTGTTTAAATACAATTGTAAAAAATAGATTATGACATTAAAACGAGTTGTAGTAACCGGTTTGGGCGCAATAACACCAATTGGGAATTCCATTGAAGAGTACTGGAAAGCTTTAATTAATGGCGTTAGTGGTGCTGCTCCAATTACTTATTACGATACCGAAAAGCATAAGACAAAATTTGCCTGCGAAGTCAAAAACTTCAACATTGAAAATTATATGGATCGCAAAGAGGCAAGAAGAATGGATAAGTTTGCACAGTATGCTGTTGCGGCAAGCCAAGAAGCCATTGCAGATGCCGGAATTACAGATACTAATGTTGACAAACAAAGAGTTGGTGTGATTTGGGGTGCCGGAATTGGCGGTTTAGAAACTTTTCAGGAAGAAGTAATCAGCTATGCGCAAGGTGACGGAACTCCGCGTTTCAATCCTTTCTTTATTCCAAAAATGATTGCCGATATTGCTCCTGCTCACATCTCGATGCGAAATGGTTTTATGGGTCCAAATTACACTACTGTTTCTGCATGTGCTTCTTCTGCCAATGCCATGATTGATGCTTTCAATTACATTCGCTTAGGAATGTGTGATGTCATTATTTCCGGTGGTTCAGAAGCTGCGGTTACGATTGCTGGAATGGGTGGATTTAATTCGATGCAAGCCTTGTCAACAAGAAATGATAGTCCGGAAACTGCTTCAAGACCTTTTGATGCAACACGTGATGGATTTGTTCTTGGCGAAGGTGCCGGTGCATTAGTTTTGGAAGAATACGAACATGCAAAAGCACGTGGTGCTAAAATATATTGTGAAATTGGCGGTGGCGGAATGTCGTCCGATGCCTATCATTTAACAGCTCCACATCCGGAAGGAATTGGCGTTATAGCGGTTATGAATAATACACTTCGCGATGCCGGAATGAAACCGGAACAAGTTGATCATATCAACACACACGGTACCTCAACTCCGCTTGGTGATGTTGCCGAATTGAAAGCCATCAGTGCTGTTTTTGGTGATCATGCTAAAAACATCAATATCAATTCTACCAAATCCATGACTGGTCATTTACTTGGTGCTGCTGGTGCGATTGAAGCGATTGCTTCAATTTTAGCTATGAAATACGGAATTGTTCCTCCAACGATTAACCATACTGTTGTTGATGAAAATATTGATCCAAGTCTAAACTTAACATTGAATAAAGCTCAAAAAAGAGAAATCAATGTAGCGATGAGTAACACTTTTGGATTTGGCGGACACAACGCTTGCGTTTTATTCAAAAAACTTGAAGCATAATCTCTAGATGAAAATTCTAAAAAAAATATTTCAAAAATCCCGTTCAACTGAGGACGGGATTTTTTTTAACGAAATTCAATCTATAATAGGTTTCAAACCTCAGTCTATTATTTATTACCAAAAAGCATTTACACATCGCTCCACAAATCAAATGGATTTAATAGGAAACCCGATGAATTATGAGCGTTTGGAATTTTTGGGTGATGCCATGTTAAGTGCTGTAATTGCTGCACATCTTTACAATAAAGCTCCTGCGGGCGATGAAGGTTATTTGACCAAGATGCGTTCCAAAATTGTGAGTCGGGAACATTTAAATGAATTGGGAAGAGACTTAAATCTGATCAGATTTGTGGAAAGTAAAGTGCCTACACAACACTTTGGCGAAAACATACACGGAAATATTTTTGAAGCATTGGTTGGTGCAATTTTCCTTGATAAGGGATATGACTATTGTGAAAAGTTTATCCAAAAAAGCGTTATCATTCCGTATGTTGACATTGCCAAACTCGAAGGAAAAGTTATTAGTTATAAAAGTTTGCTTATTGAATGGTGCCAAAAGGAAAAAAAATCATTCTTTTTTGATGTTTTTGATGATAATGGTAACGATGGACAAAAATATTTTGGTGTTAAACTGAGTATCGATGATAAAGTAATTGCCAAAGCGAGAGCAACATCAAAAAAGAAAGCGGAAGAAAAAGCATCGCAACGCGCATATTTTGCATTTCAGGAAAAAATTGACAATAAATAATGCTGATTCTCAAAAGCTACAACGTTAGAGTTCATAAAATATCGTCAAGCTAAACTTTTGTGTGTGGAAATCTGTAATAGATAAACTATATTTACATATAATTTTGCGAATTTATGGCCATTCACAAATTGCATCTTGAAGAGTTTGACGAAATAGATTACCAGTTAATTGCGATACATTCCACTTTAGAAGATTATCGATTGGCTTATTATATCAACCAAAATTTGCCGATTAATCTCCAAAAAGGCAATTGCAATATACAAATTAGCAATAAAGAAGGCGAAACACAGTTTACGAGATTTTTTTTTGAAGATTCAAAAGATATTGCATGGAATTTAGTTCAAAATAAAAATGATGTTTTTGTCCCTTCACAAAATAGCAATCAAGGGTTATTTGCCGAAAGTAGTAACAAATTTTCGACTAAAATTTATTTGATTCCCGAGTTTAAAAAAGTAGATTATTTTTTAAAAATTGAAAATGGGGAAGTCAAAATTGATGTGACAAAAATTACAAATAGTATTAAAAAAATAGATAGAGTAAGCACGGTTTACGCTGTAGAAGTAGAAAAAATAAAATCAAAAAATAATTTAATTTTTTAAGTATAATGCCAACTAGAAAAAAAACCAAAATCGTTGCCACACTTGGTCCCGCTTGTAGTTCTAAGGAAGTAATTAAGAGAATGATTGATGCCGGCGTGAATGTGTTTCGTGTTAATTTTTCCCACGCTGATTACGAAGATGTAAAAGAAAGAATAGCTATTATCCGAGGTTTGAATGTTGAATTTGGATACAACACTTCAATTTTAGCCGATTTACAAGGGCCAAAACTGCGTGTAGGTGTTATGAAAGAAGATGTTGTTGTTAATCCTGGTGATATTATAACTTTTCAAACTGCAGAAGATGTTCCCGGAACAAAGGAACGTGTTTATATGAACTACAAAGAGTTTCCTCGTGATGTAAATCCGGGTGAAAAAATTCTTTTAGATGATGGGAAGTTGATGTTTGAAGCTTTGGAAACTAATGGAACTACCGAAGTTGTATGTAAAGTAATTCAGGGCGGACCATTAAAATCTAAAAAAGGAGTTAACCTTCCGAATACAAAGGTTTCTTTACCAGCTTTGACAAAAAAAGATATTAAAGACGCGCTATTCGCAATAGAACAAGAAGTTGACTGGATTGCACTTTCATTTGTTAGAACTCCTAAAGATCTAGAAGAATTGCAGGATTTGATTGCCAAGCATTCTTCATATAAAATTCCAATTATTGCCAAAATTGAAAAACCAGAAGCAGTAGAAAATATTGATAAAATCGTTGCGTTTTGTGACGGATTGATGGTTGCTCGTGGTGATTTGGGTGTCGAAATTCCGGCGCATGAAGTTCCGTTAATTCAAAAGAAATTAATTCACAGAGCAAAAACAGCAAGAATTCCGGTAATTGTGGCAACACAAATGATGGAAACGATGATTACGAGTTTAACTCCAACTCGTGCTGAAGTTAATGACGTCGCGAATTCCGTTATGGATGGTGCTGATGCGGTAATGCTTTCGGGAGAAACATCGGTTGGAAATTATCCTGTCGAAGTAATCGAAAAAATGACGCAGATTATTGAAGCCGTTGAAGATTCGCCATTGATAATTGTACCACAAAATCCGCCTCATGTTAGAACCAAACGTTTTATTACCAAATCGATTTGTTATCACGCGGCGATTATGGCCAATGAGATTAAGGCAAAAGCAATTTCAACGCTAACCAACAGTGGTTACACCGCTTTTCAAATTTCGGCTTGGCGACCAAAATCGCATATTTTAGTGTATACTTCTAACAAAAGAATTTTGACGCAATTGAGTTTACTTTGGGGTGTTAACGCTTTCTTTTATGACAAATTTGTAAGCACCGATGATACTGTTGGTGATGTGAATGATATTGCCAAAGAAAAAGGATACGTAAAAAAAGGCGATATGCTTATCAACCTAGCAGCAATGCCGGTTGCCGATAAAGGAATGGTGAATACTTTGAGAGTTTCAGAAATAGAATAATTTTATACTTTTACATTTTAAAAACAAAATTATGAATTCAAACAACCCATTTTTCAAAAACAAAACGTTTACAAACACTTCCGCAACTGCAGAAGTTCATGAAGCTAAAATTATTGACCGCGATGAAACGATGACCGTTTCGGGAACCATCAATAAAAGTTTCCTAATGTTGATTTTATTAATTGCAAGTGCTGCTGTAACCTGGTCTATGGCGAATCCAATTATTTTTGCGATTGGTGGCGCTATTGTTGGCTTTATTTTGGTACTTATCGCTACTTTCAAACCGCAATATTCGGGTTTTTTAGCACCTGGTTATGCTATTTTTGAAGGTCTTTTTATCGGTGGGATTTCAGCTATTTTTGAAGTAATGTATCCTGGAATTGTGATACAGGCTGTAAGTTGCACTTTCGTAACGTTTATGGTTTGTTTTGGACTTTATAAATATGAAATTGTAAAAGTTACCGAGAAATTTAAATCGGTAGTTCTTGCAGCTACATTGGCAATTGCAACTTATTATTTGTTCTCATGGTTGTTGTCAATGTTTACCAGCTTCCAACCGGTTCATTATGGAAACTCTATGTTCAGTATCGGAATTAGTGCTTTTGTTATTGTTATTGCGGCACTAAATTTATTCCTGGACTTTGACCAAATTGAAAAAGGCGTACAACAAAAAATGCCAAAATACATGGAATGGTATGGCGCTATGGGATTAATGATTACGTTAGTTTGGTTGTATATCGAATTCTTACGGTTACTTTCTAAACTTAACAGAAAATAATCTTTCTCAAATAAAGAAAATCTGTCCTGCTTTAAAACGGGGCAACTTTTTTTATTATTAAAAAGTTTTTTGGGTAAAAGGAATTGAACCACAAAAGGCACAAAGAAAAACAAAGGCATAAAGTTATCGTTTGTGGCTTTTGAAACCTTTTGATTCTTTTGTGGTAAAAAATAACAAACCTTGGGTATAACTAAAACTCAAATCTTAATTGTACCACAACCGTTTTTTTGATTTCGGTATTTAAGTTGTTTAATGAAATTCCGAGCAGACGAACCGATTCTTTCATTCGTTCCTGAAACAGCAGCTCTTTAGCGGTCTCTAAAAGCAATCCTTTATCGGAAATGAAGTAAGGCAACGTTTTACTTCGGGTTTGTGTCGTAAAATCGCTGTATTTTATTTTGAGCGTTACTGTTTTTCCTGAAATGTTATATTTCTTTAAACGGTTTTCGAGTTCAGAAGCGATGCGTTCTAAACGTTCTATCATAAATATTTCTGAAGTCAGATTTTCATTAAATGTATGTTCTGCCGCTACGGATTTTGTAATTCTGTTGGGTTTCACTTCACTGTTGTGAATGCCGCGGACGATGTTATAATAATACAAACCACTTTTATTGAAGTGTTCTTCTAAAAATTCTGCCGATTTTAATTTTAAATCCTTTCCCGTAAAAATGCCCAAATGATACATTCTATCGGCCGTTACCTTGCCAACTCCATAGAATTTTTTAATATCTAAGTTTTCCAGAAAGGGTTCTACTTCTTCAGGATTTACTGTCTTTTGTCCGTTTGGTTTATTATAATCGCTCGCTATTTTTGCTACAAATTTATTTACCGAAATTCCGGCAGAAGCCGTAATTCCGACTTCTTCAAATATTCGCTTTCGGATTTCCTGTGCGATTAATGATGCGCTTGGATTTCCTTTTTTGTTTTGAGTAACGTCGAGATACGCTTCGTCTAAAGATAAGGGTTCAACCAAATCGGTATATTCGTGAAATATGGCTCTAATCTTTTTCGAGATTTCTTTATAACGCTCAAATCTTGGTCGGACGAAAATCAAATCGGGGCAATTCCTTTTGGCCTGAACGCCACTCATGGCACTTCTTACTCCAAACTTCCGGGCTTCATAACTTGCTGCCGAAACCACGCCACGGGTTTCGCTTCCGCCAACAGCCAAAGGCTTTCCTTTCAACTCTGGATTATCCAATTGCTCGACTGAGGCATAAAAAGCGTCCATGTCGATATGAATAATTTTTCTGTATGAAATTGGTTCAGCCATATCACAAATTTATAATATATTTACCTTACCAAGTGTTTGTTTGTTATTTGTGTTCGGTGAATGCTTCGCATTTGAAGACACGAGTGCAACGAACTGACGAAGTAAATAGCCCCGATTGAAGCGGCATCCTTTTTATTGTTTTGTGAAAATGCCCTTCTCCCGAAACTTCGGGAGCGCTGAGGGTTACAAAACAATAAAAAGATATAGCGGAAAGCGGGATTAAGCTCCTGAAATAAATCCTAAAAATGGTAGAAATAGAACGTAAATTTTTGGTGCTTTCGGATGATTTTATAAATGAGGCTTTCTCCAAAAAAAGAATTGTTCAGGCTTATTTGAATTCGAATCCGGAGCGAACGGTTCGCATCAGAATTAAAGAAGACAAAGGGTTTTTGACGATCAAAGGAAAGGGAAACGCAACTGGCACAACGCGATTGGAATGGGAAACTGAAATTCCGTTGCGAGATGCTGAAAAGCTATTGACGATTTGCGAAAGCAGCACTATTGATAAGATTCGCCACGAAGTAAAAGTAGGAAATCACGTTTATGAAGTTGATGTTTTTGCGGGCGAAAATGAAGGCTTAATTGTTGCCGAAATCGAATTGAAATTCGAAGATGAAGTTTTTGAAAAACCAAGTTGGCTTGGCAAAGAAGTCACAAATGACGAGCACTTTTATAATGCCTATTTGAGTATTAAGCCTTTTAAAAGCTGGTGATTATTTTGGCTGAAGCACTTCTTCTATCGTTACGATTACGACGCCCGAATTTTTGTTAACAGCAATATCCATAAATGCTCTTCTGCTTAAATCTATTTCACGTGCTTTTGAAAACGGGCCGCGGTCAGTAATCTCCACTATCACAGATTTCCCATTGGCTTCGTTAGTCACTTTTACTATTGTTCCAAAAGGTAATTTTTTGTGTGCTGCAGTATATCCGTTGTTGTCAAATTTTTTCCCGCTGGCAGTTCGTCTTCCGTTGAACTTATTGTGATAATAAGAAGCATGTGCCTTTTTCTTGAGCAGTTTTAACTTTGAATTGGCAAGGTAAAAATCTAAAGAATCAATGTCTAAAATTGTTTTAACTTTAAAGGTGTCAACTTTGACAACTGCGGCAACTTTTTCGGGCTCTTTGGGTTCAGGAATTTTGGCTGTTTTGGCTTTGCTATTCCCTTTTTTGTGATGTTTGTTTTGGGCTGAAATACTTGTAAATAAAGAAGTAAACAGTATAAAAAAAAGTATAAATATCTTATTATTCATAAGCGGTATTTTAATTTGAGGGCTAAATTACAAAAAGTGTACCTTGATAAAAATGGCCCTAAAAAGGACTTCTAGTTTTTACTTTTTAAAACCACAATTTCCATGGAATTCGAATTAAAATCAATAGCAATCCTATACCATAGAATATGAAAATACTATTAAATTTTGCTTCGCTGGTTGTTGCTTTTTTATGTTTTGACCAACCAATAGTTATTAAGATAATCGCTAGAATATTTATTAAAGGATGTTCCAACCATGTTAATCTTACATCTGATTCTGCCATTTGTCCAATCGAAGCTGAGCCAAGAGGTGATACAAAATATAAAATCAAACCTACTAACAATTGTATGTGTATAGCAATAAGTCCAAACAACGCAATTTTTCTGTCTTTGGCTGTAAATTCTTTTTTAGAAGATTTACCAAAAAGTGAATTTACCACTGCAAAAACTAATAATAACAAAGCTAAATAAGCCCATCCTGAATGGAATTTTTGAACAAAAGTGTACATCGTTTTATTTTTTAGAGTAACAAATATAACGAAAAAGGCATAAAAAAACGGCATAAAAAATTGCCGTTTTTGATAATTATTTGTTTTTCAGGAAGTGCTTGAGTAAAAATTCGGTTGAACTGTCATGTTGTTTCACTTTTGAATCGTGAATTTCATCCAAAATAGAATTGGCTAACTGTTTTCCCAATTCAACGCCCCATTGATCGTAACTAAAAATATTCCAGATAATTCCCTGAACAAATATTTTATGTTCATACAACGCGATTAAAGAACCCAAGGTTTTTGGCGTGAGTTTTTCTATTAAAAAAGTATTCGTTGGTTTATTGCCTGCAAAAACCTTGAATGGAAGCAAAAATACAGCTTTTTCTCCGCTTATGTTTTGTTTTTCAAATTCGGCTTTAACTTGCGCTTCGGTTTTACCGTTTAACAAAGCTTCGGTTTGTGCAAAAAAGTTAGACATCAACTTCTCGTGATGGTCTTGGTTTCCGTAAAGGGGTTTTACAAATCCGATAAAATCAGTTGGAATTAATTTTGTCCCTTGGTGAATTAATTGGAAAAAGGCGTGTTGTGAATTGGTTCCGGGTTCGCCCCAAATAATCGTACCGGTTTGATAATTTACCGGTTTGCCATCACGTCCCACGCTTTTCCCGTTGCTTTCCATAATGCCTTGTTGCAAGTATGGCGCAAGCTTTTGTAAATATTGTGTGTACGGAATTAAAGCTTCACTTTCGGCTCCAAAAAAGTTGTTGTACCAAATGCTTAACAAGGCTAAAACAACCGGAAGGTTTTTATCAAAATCGGCAGTTTTGAAATGCTCGTCCATTTCGTTGGCGCCTTTCAGCAAATCTTCGAAATTGTCGAATCCAACCGCTAAACTGATAGACAAACCAACGGCGCTCCAAAGTGAAAATCGTCCACCAACCCAATCCCACATTGGGAAAATGTTATTCGGGTTAATTCCAAAATCGGTAACTTTTTGAATATTGGTTGAAACCGCTACAAAATGTTTGGCGACGTCTTCTTGGTTTGCCGATTTTAAAAACCAAGTTCTAATAGTTTCTGAATTAGTAAGTGTTTCTTGTGTCGTAAAGGTTTTAGAAACGATTACAAAAAGCGTTGTTTCCGGATTAAGTTTTTTAATGATTTCGTTTACATGATCGCCATCTACATTGGAAACAAAATGAACGTTCAGATGATTTTTATAGAATTGTAACGCTTCAACAACCATAGCCGGACCAAGATCTGAACCGCCAATTCCGATATTGACAACATCGGTAAATTCTTTTCCTGTAAATCCTTTTCTTCCTCCAGAAATGATTTCGTTACTAAAGTTTTTGATTTTATTTTTTACTTCAAAAATTTCGGGTAGTACATTTTGTCCATCAACTAAAACAGTTGCGTTTTGTTGAGCACGTAAAGCTGTGTGAAGCACTGCTCTGTTTTCGGTTTGATTAATATTTTCTCCTGAAAAATAACTATCGATTGCTGATTTTAGATTTACTTCTTTGGCTAAATCCTGGAGTAATTTTAGCGTTTCCTGATTGATTATGTTTTTGGAATAATCTACTAAGAAATCATTCCATTTAATGTGAAGTTTTTCTGCTCTTGATGTATCATTGGCAAACATTTCCGTCATGGAAACATGCTTCATTTGAGCGTAGTGTTGATTGAGTTTTTCCCAGGCTTTTGTGCTGGTTGGATTTATATTTGGTAAAGCCATTTTTAAGATTTTTATTTAACTTCGTTCAATTCGCTTCGCTCGAGTCATACTATTCGGCTTATCAGCCTCGGGTGAATGACAAATTTACAAATATGATTGGTATAAAATTTAGTAATCTTTTACGCTAACGTTGTAGTTGTGAAAATTATTTTTTGGATGCACCCGAAACACTATCCAATTCTCTTTTTAACGGATTCATGTATTCCATATATTTTTGTCTATATTTTGAATCCATCGGTGTAGAGGTTGGTAATTTCAATCGTAGCGCATCGACTTGCAAACCATTTCTCCAAAAACGATAGCAAACGTGCGGTCCAGTCGCTAAACCTGTGCTTCCTACTTTACCAATAACTTGACCTTGAGTTACTCTTTGTCCACGTCGAACCAATATTTTAGACATGTGTAAATACTGCGTCGAATAGGTTTTGTCGTGTTTTACTTTGACGAAATTACCGTTACCTGTTGTAAATCCGGCTTGCTCAACAACGCCTGCAGCGGTTGTCATGATTGGTGTTCCTGTTGGTGCTGCGTAATCGGTTCCTTTATGTGCTTTCCAAATTAATTGCACTGGATGGAATCTGTTTTTGGCAAAACGAGACGTAATATTTACGAATTTCAATGGTGCTTTTAGGAAAAAGTTTTTCAATGTTTTCCCTTCTTCATCGAAGTATTGCTGCTTTTTGTTATTGGCATCGGGTGCAAATGGAAAAGCATAAACTTTCTTTCCTTTGTATTCAAAAAAAGCTGCTTTCAAACTATCAACGCCATCATAAATCGTGTCATTAATGTATCTTTCTGTAAACTTTAAAGCAAACTTATCTCCTTTTTTTAACTTGAAAAAGTCAATCGACCAGGCATAAATTTTAGCTATTCTTGAAGCCAGCGCGGGATCAACTTTTAGATTTTGAAGTGTTTCCGAAAGCGAACCGTTTAATGCGCCTGCAATTGTTCGGGATTTAAAAGTTAACGGCTTTGTTTTTTTATGAACTACAATTGAATCTCTGAAATCAATCACATAAAAATTCAATCTGTCTGGTTGGTATATAAAAACCTGAATTTTGTTGGTTCTGTCTTTGCTTCTGAGAATGGTAAATGGTTTTCCTTTTCGGATACTTCTAACATCAAAAGTATCTTTTGCTTTGGCTACAATATCGTAAACTTCCCTTCCGTTAAGGTTTTGTTTTTCTAACAAACTTCCAAAAGTATCTCCTGAATTTATGGTGTCATTCACTATGTTAAAATCGTGCATATTGAATCCAAATTCAACCAATTTTGGTTTGGCTTTTGGAACAATAACTTCTTCTTCTTGGACTTTATTACATGAGATTATGAATGTTGACAGAAGAAAAACGAGAAATGCTTTTTGAAAGATTTTTGACATCATACTTACCTATACACCTTCTCCCCAATTTTTTAATTCTTCTTCGCTCCATAATTCTGGGAAAAATATTCTGCGTTGGTATTTTGGATGCATGTATTTTTTCCAATCACTTCCTCCGGTTGCTTCGCCTGAACCTTTTCCACTGTCAATATACTTTCTGGCAGCATTCAAATGTCCCATTACCCATGTAATGTTTACGGTGTGATCATAATGACGCATTGCTTTTACAAGTTCACTATCTTTTTGGTCAGCGTCCGGCAATTGCTTGAATTTTTGCCAAATATTAATAGTGTTGTATTCTTCCATATAGCGAAGAAATTCTTCACGGTACTTTCTCTCGAATTCTAAAATCAAAAATGATTTTTCTCCGGTTTGATGATCTTTTCCGGCAGCTTGCCAATAGAGATGTTCAAATGCGTGAGCATAAGGTGTATTTCTATCAATAGATGCTCTGAATCGGTAATCAATTAGGTTGATTAAATCTGTTGAGGAAAATTCTATAAATCGGTATTGAGCACTTTGAAATCCACTTGCCGGAGTTAGTGTATTTCTAAATTTCATGTATTGTTCTACTTCCATTCCGTCACCCATGATGTCGAAAGAAGTCGTCAACATATCAAAATAGCGACTGATTCGTCGCAGTTTTTCAGTAAAAAAATTTGTTTTTGGTTTATCGGTATGACACAATTGATTAATTTCCCAGAGTATCATTTTGAACAATAATTCATTGACTTGATGGTACATAATAAAAACCATTTCATCGGGAAGTACGGTTCTTTGTGTTTGCAAATTCAGTAAAGCATCTGTTTGAATATAATCCCAATAGGTTATTGGCTTTGACCAAAGCAACCCTTCAAGATGTGTTTCGATTTTTTGATTTATGGCATCAAATTTTTGTTCTAATGCTTCTAATATTGCTTCTGAATTTGTTTTAGTATTCATCAATTATTTTAATTTAACCATGAATGGATTTTTTAATCCCTTATAACTTTCTAAATCGGCTTTTATAGATCCAACGGCTAAGCTAGCTTTTATTCGCAATGGAATTTTATTTTCATCATCTGTAATCCAAACCGTAAGACTTTCTTCTTCTTTAAAAACTCTTCCCGATTGAACAACAGGTCTAAACATCATGGTTGAAGCGGTCCCAAATTTAGTTTTTAAATTTTCTCTGCCTATGAATTTTAACTTAAACTTGAATACTTCGTCATCAAAAAACATATCTACCACAATCGATTCTCCAACTTTGAGTTTATCAATGTTTGGATGGTTTCTTAAAAAGTAAAAAGTTGAAATTATATCCTGAACGTTCTCGGTAACTGAAATCGTTTTCTCTGTTTTGTTTTTATAATCTTTCACCAAGACCTTATTGACATCTTGATTAAAAAATCCTTCCTGATTTTTAGTGTAACCTCCTTCGTCAATTTTTCTAACAAATTGAAAAGGTTTGTTGGTTTCTTTATCAAAATAACTTTCATAGTTGTCATCAACCTTAAAGAAAAAACGTGACATTCCGACCGTATATCCTTTGCCAATGGCATGATATATTTTTTTGTTGCCTTTGAGAGCTTCCTTTACTTCAAGAGTAGCATAGCCAGCATTTACAAATCCGTAATGGATTCTGAATTTAAACCATTCCCCTGAATCATAGGCCTCGGGCTTTTGAGAATCGAAACTTACAGTTATAAAAACCAATAATAGCAGAAAATATTTTTTCATGTTTGGGGTTATTTTTATACTGCGATTGCAATTTCTGTTCCAAATGTATTAAAACAAAAAAACCCAGTCAAATTAATGACCGAGTTTTTATGCTATTAACCAACCAAAAAACTATAAATTATGAAAATTTACATAAAAATATCGGGAAACCACTCCTCCTATTTTTGATGGTACAAAGATAGTGTGTTGGTTGATAAATTTTCAGCGAAAAATCGACTTTAACGTTTTTAATTCAATAACTACACCACTACAACGTTATATTTTAGTTATACTTTTTAAAATTTAACATTTGTGTTACAAAGTACCTCGTTTTTCCTGTTCACGCTCAATTGATTCAAATAACGCTTTGAAGTTGCCCGCTCCAAATCCTTTTGCACCCATTCTTTGAATAATTTCAAAAAATAAGGTTGGTCGATCTTCGACAGGTTTTGTAAATATTTGAAGCAAATATCCATCCTCGTCAGCATCTACCATAATGGCGAGCCGTTCGATTGCCTGAAGGTCCTCATGCATCATTTTCATG
>NZ_JANMXZ010000023.1:0-28390 GCF_031381455.1 Flavobacterium sp.
AATCAAAACCGGACTTTTATTTTTTAGATTTTGTCACCCATTTTAAGGTAAGAGAAATTACAAAACTAACAGTTGCTCCAATTACTGCTAAGATAATTGTTTTTATAATATCTTCAGAAAGGATATTAGGTAAAATACTCAATACAGTTCCCGAAGCAGTGCCAGTCTTTAAAGTGATATTAGTTTCCATCGCGAGCTTTGTTGAGGTTTTCAATTTCATTTTTGGCTTTATCTTCAACAGTAATTTGACTCACTGCAGATAAAACCCCACCAGCAACAGCTGAATATCCGGCTATGGTTACCACCACGGCTGGCAATGCCACCGGAGCAGCAATAATACTGCCGCTAACAGCCAATAAAGCCAAACCAATGGTTCGCAAAATCTTAAAAAACTTAGGGGTAGGCGCTTTCGCCCTTTGAACTACATTCATGATCTTATGATTTAGTAGTGATTACTAATTTTACAACTTCATCAGAAGCAAGAACAGGATAAACCAACTTCTTAATTACCGACAAAGCTTTTCTAGAAAAACTTCCCTTTCCAATTCCAGTGTGCTTAGTTACAGGAGCTATACAGCCTAATAATTCTTTCTTGGCATCATTGGCGGGATGAATCAATATCAAATCTCTTCCCGGAACATTCACTAAATGCAAGTGCCAACCAAATTTTTTACTGAATCGCTGCTGCAGTATATATTCTCCTTCAGGAACACAAGAAACTCGCTTTTGGTTTTGCAACCAGGGCAGCTCGATGGTATAACAAATCAAATTGCCGTTCCATTCCAAAGTTCCCTGTGTCCCTTCCGGAAAATAAGTTCTATGCAACACAAGAACCATTACACGCCACTGTCAACTTTTACAATCGCCAATGGGTTAAAGGCACCATTTTTCAATGGGTACATCTGTCCGTTGATTTCTTGGTAGAATTCAACACCCAAAGCCAAAAACAAAGGTTTAGTACTCGCAGGAGTAACCGCATTTACCTGATTGATAGCTGCAGTCGCAGTAACATCCCAAGGCAAAATGGCTGTTTCAGAAGTAGAAACTACAAAAGTTTCAGCTTCAAAATCCACTTCTGCACCTGCAGAAATGATTTTAAAGTGAGATGTCCCACTTGGAGCTGCTAACATGTTAGCAGGCACAAAAGAAGCCAAATCAACTGTGATGTCACCAGTAACTCGGTCAATTGTACCAACATAAGGAGCATACAAACTGGTTCCCAGTTTACCTCTGATATTGAATTCAAAACCGAATAACAATTCAGCTTCTCCATCAATAACGTTTCGTAATCCTCTGTCGCTAACTAAGTCAGCTTGGATTACTTTTACCATTGCTTGTGTAAGTCTACTTACCATTCTACCATCAGCAGAATTCAATAGCAACGGTCTAAGAGCAGTTCTTAAAAGCTTTCCTGCTTTTCCTGCTCTACCAAACTCAGAACCATTTTCACGTGTTCTCTGGAATGCAGGATCACTTTTGATTCTGCTGGCATCTATGCCTCCTTTTTCACGAGCCAAATGACCGTCTTGGGTTTTATAAAAGGTAATATCCCCGATAGTACCTTTCAATTTAATTATGCCTTTCTGTCTGGCCATAACTTCAAAATTTTAATTAATAAATAATGTTCAAACTCCGTCAATCCAATCCTGTTGCAACACTTTCCGACTGATTCGAGAACAAAGTTTACACTTAAACTAATCATTTAAAATAAGGCACCATTCCAAAAGTCAACCAATAGAATAAATGGCATTAATAAACAAAGATGTCATCAAAAAACAGCCTCAAAACGCTTAAAAAGACCACTTAAAAACAAAAGGATTATTTCCTAACTTTAAACATCAAACGGAATTAATCACGATGAGGTTAAAACCTGGTCAAAGCCATATCAAAGGCATAGATAAAGTATGAAATCACAGAATAAGAGGCTATGTATCTACCCAAAGGATATACAGCGTATAACCGGCAAAAGTTACCGTCAAAGTCTTAGACTACTCAATAAAATTAGAAACGACCTTAACAAGCTCGAGAATGAGTTTGTGAGCATAGAAGAGTTCTGCCAATACACTAGCTTGAAATATGAACAAGTAATGACCTTGATCGTTGATTAAAATTTAACCCAACCAGTTCAATTTTTGACCACAAAAAAAAGGTAATCTCATCCGGATTTTGTATATTTGAAGTATCAATATAAGTCAAATTGAGTTAAAATTAAAGGTGCACAATTCGGTGCACTCATTCTGATAAAAGTCTGTAAAGCCAGTAAATACAAGGGGTGCTATTTTTAAAAACGTCCCTCTTTCTCCGCAATATAAAACCCGAATCGAAAGTTTCGGGTTTTTTTTATTTGTAAGAAGTGCCAAAAGTTTCCTTTTGAGTGCTTTTTGCAAATAAAAAAGTATGGCTATGCAATAGCCTATAGGTTTTCCTTTGCTCAGGATTCCCTTCTGGGCTCAACGTAGTTAATCCTCTTTCTCCACAAAAAAACCTTCAAGTTTTCTTGAAGGTTTTTTATTTCGGATATAGTATAGTTATTTAATAAACCACATATTCAGTTATTTCCAATCCGTATCCAATCATACCAACACGCTTGGTTTGCGTCGTGTTTGAGATAAGTCGAATTTTAGAGATGTCGATGTCGTGTAGTATTTGCGCACCAATACCAAAATCTTTCACGTCCATTTTGATTTGTGGCACTTTGAAATTGCCTTCAGCTTGTAAATGTTTCAACTCAGTTAATCGCTGTAATAAGTCCGAGGAGTCAACTTCTTGATTGATGAAAAGGATTGCCCCTTTTTCCTCTTTAATAATACGGTTAAAAACATCGTCCAACTTTTTATCCATAGCCGTTGCTAAAGTATTCAGAATGTCATTATTCGCTTGGGTAGAATTAATTCGGGTAAGTATTGGTTCACCCAAATTCCAGCTTCCTTTGGTCAATGCCAAATGCACTTGTTTGTTAGTGGTTTGTTGGTAAGCACGCAAACGGAATTTACCAAAACGAGTTTCTATCTCAAAATCGTCTTTTTTGACAATCAAACTATCGTGTTGCATTCTGTAGGCCACTAAGTTTTCAATAGAAACGAGCTTAAGATCAAATTTCTTAGCTACTTCTACCAATTGTGGTAAACGTGCCATAGAACCATCTTCGTTCATGATTTCTACAATCACACCAGCAGCTTTGAAACCAGCCAATCGTGCAAAGTCAATTGCGGCTTCGGTATGACCAGTCCTACGCAATACTCCTCCTTGTTTTGCCGTCAGAGGAAAGATATGTCCCGGTCGAGCCAAATCGTATGGTTTTGTTTCTTCATTCACTAAGGCTAGTATCGTTTTAGCTCTATCAGAAGCTGATATTCCTGTGGTTACACCATGACCTTTTAAATCTACAGAAACGGTAAAAGCGGTTTCCATATGGTCGGTGTTATTTTTTACCATCGAATGTAATTCTAATTCATCACAACGTTTCTCGGTCAATGGTGCACAGATTAAACCTTTTCCGTGAGTAGCCATGAAGTTTATCATTTCAGGCGTTACTTTTTCGGCTGCAGCCAAAAAATCACCTTCGTTTTCACGATCTTCATCATCAACTACGATAATAATTTTTCCTTGTCGAATGTCTTCGATGGCTTCTTCAATTGTATTGAGATGTATTTTCATATCGCTCATTAAACTTTAGTGTTTTGTACTTCTTTCAAATAAATCCTATTATAAAAATAGAATAGAGGATAGAATGGGAAAGCTCCAAGCAAAACAATGATGATGTTTAAATCAGGTTGATTCTCTGCTTTTTTTCCTATTGAAAGTAATATTGTTTGTGCTTTATAAATAGTAAAATAGAAAAGACAGCCAATAATTGCAACTAGAATTAGTAGAGCAGTACCTTCTAAACCACTCGTAAATGCCAGAATTAGTAATACCAGATAGCCAGTAAAAGCAAACATGCTAAACACATGATATTGTTTCAGATAGCTTTCAATTTCTAAAGTATCGGTAATGACAGCTTCTTTTTTTGGCACTTCTTTGTTTTGAGTTTTTAACACTTTTTGGTCAAGTGTTTTATTATCTTCTTTAATAGTATAATTTCCTTCAGTTCCGACAGTTTCAACCGCTAATTCAGTTTCGTCGTCCGTTGGGAAAAAACGTTTATAAATAGTGGTAAGCCAATCAAAATCTATACTAACACCTCGGTCTTCAGTAGCTCTTTTGGTTAACAAAATTGCTAAAGGTCCAAGTACGAATGAAGACATCCAACAACCCAAAAAAGGCGATATTTCATCTTGCTGCGCCACTTTTTTTCCAAACGTATTGATGAAGTGAAAAATGATAAAAATAAGTATGGCAAATACAATAGGCAATCCCAAACCTCCTTTTCGAATAATTGCACCCAAAGGCGCACCGATAAAGAACATCAATAAACAGGCAAAAGCAATTACAAATTTATCATAAAGTGCAATCCAATGCAGGTTAATATTTTTTTGTTTGTCACTCAATTCAAAGCGTGAGCTTTCTAAAGAAAAGTTAGTTGCATCAACGTTACTACTTGCTACCCTGAGTATTTGTGTTTTATCACTAAAAGAAAAATTGTTTAATAAACTGGCAGTATTCAATTTGGGAAAATTGCTGTTGGTTGTAAAATTTGAAGTGTTGATAGAAGAACGTTGGTTTATGTTCTCCGCAATGGAAACCATGTCTTTATTATAGTTTTTCTGCAACGAATCAAGCGTGAATCTTAGCTCACCAACAGTAAGCATAGTGTTGGTATTGGTGATTTGCTCTTCGTCCAAATTAGCACTATTCAACTTTGAAAGGTCAATATTGATAACATAGGTTTTGAATTCGCTTTTGGCAAATGGAACTTTGTTGCGATCTTCAAATTTTTTAGGAATAATGTCTTCGTAATAATTTCCGTCTTTTAAAACTAATTTCAGGGTGTTTGAATTTTCACTGCTTATTAATTCTCCTTTTTTAGCTTTGATAACGGTGTTGCTTCCTGCACCAGTGTTGGATAATTTGTGGATGGTAACACCGCTTAGGTATCTGCCATTATCACCTGATTTCTTTTCAACTTTAATATTATACGTTCCAACCTGACTGAATTGCCCTTCGGCTATAGCCATTGCGGGTTTTACTTGGGCTATATTTCTACGAAAGTTGATGAACTTATATTCGGCATACGGAATTACATTATTGGCAAAGATGAAAGCAACAACACTGAGTATAGCAATAAAGTAAATCAGGGTTTTCATCGAACGCTGCAATGATATTCCGGAAGATTTCATTGCGGCAAACTCATAATTTTCAGCTAAACTTCCAAAAGTCATAATGGAAGCCAATAAAACAGATAAGGGTAAAACAAGCGGAATAATACTTGGCATTTTGAACAAAAGGAACTTCAAAATCATAATAAAATCTAAGTCCTTACCGGCCAATTCAGAAATGAACAGCCAAACTACTTGCAAAACGAATATGAAAAAGAGAATTACAAATACCGTAGCAAATGTAACAAGGAAGGATTTTAATAAGTACTTGTCAAGTATTTTCACCCGAAATTAATCTAGTTTATTGATGTAGTAATTTGAATATTTACTAGGCACAAAGGTAAACTGATTTTTTGATAATGGCTGATTGGTTTTAAAAGAATTAACAGTAAGCGTGGTTTTAGTTCCATTTTTACCCATTTCAATCACATTGTAGATGTTTTTGGTTTGGGAATCAATGCCTAATAAGACTTCTTTTCGTTGGTCTTTGGCATTGGTTGGGACTAATTTGATATACTGTATTTTTCGACCTTTTACATCCTGAAGAATGTCCCAGCTATATTTATAACCACTATTGAAAAAGCTAAGCATTTTAGATGGTGTAATCGCACTGTCATCTTTTTCACTTAAACCCGATACGGTAACTTCTTCGTCCTCTGGAACTATAGTGTAGTTTTTTTTGCCATCAAATATTTTGGTAACACCCATGAAATTCAACACATATTTATTGTCTTGAATAATTACATTTCCTTTACTCTCTTTGTTGATATTCTCCTTGTTATTGTTCAGAGTGTATTTAAAATCAATGATGATGTTGTCGTAGGATTTAATCTTAGCTGTTACTTGGTCTAACAACTCTTTTGCTTTTTTATCTTGAGCATTAGTAGTAATAGTTACTAAAAGTAAAATAACAATTGATACTATCTTGTTCATTTTAATCATTGTTTTGTTCATTATTAAAGAATTCGTCTAATGAAGCCAAGTCTGTAATGTTAACACTTCTTGCTTTGCTTCCTTCAAATTGACCTACGATTCCCGCCGCTTCTAACTGATCAATCAATCGACCTGCACGGTTATAACCCAATTTCAGCTTTCTTTGCAATAATGATGCCGAACCCTGTTGAGCGGTTACAATTATCTCTGCCGCTTCTCTAAATAAGTTATCTCTTTCGGATATATCAAATTCTAAATTTACGCTACTACCTTCTTCACCAACATATTCGGGCAATAAATAAGCACTGGCATACCCTTTTTGTGAACCAATATAATCTACAATCCGTTCTACTTCGGGTGTGTCTACAAAAGCACATTGCACACGCACTAAATCATTTCCGTTAGAATACAATAAATCTCCACGACCTATTAATTGGTCAGCACCTTGCGTATCTAATATGGTTCGCGAATCTATTTTAGAAGTAACTCTAAAAGCAATACGCGCCGGGAAATTAGCTTTAATAATTCCTGTAATTACATTTACCGATGGTCGTTGTGTGGCAATGATTAAATGAATTCCGATAGCACGAGCTAACTGTGCCAAACGGGCAATTGGTGTTTCCACTTCTTTACCGGCAGTCATAATTAAATCGGCAAACTCATCAACCACCAAAATAATATAAGGCAGGAATCGATGTCCGTTTTCCGGATTTAATTTTCTGGCTTTGAATTTATCGTTGTATTCTTTGATGTTACGAACCATTGCGTCTTTTAATAAAGAATAACGGTTGTCCATTTCAATGCACAACGAATTTAACGTGTGAATTACTTTGGTGTTATCAGTAATGATAGCATCGCTATTATCGGGAAGTTTTGCCAAATAATGACGTTCAATTTTATTGAAAAGTGTTAGCTCCACTTTCTTTGGATCGACCAAAACAAACTTAACTTCTGCAGGATGTTTTTTGTACAATAACGAGGTTAATACCGCATTCAATCCAACCGATTTCCCTTGTCCTGTTGCACCAGCCATCAAAAGGTGTGGCATTTTTGCCAAATCTACCACGAAGGTTTCATTGGAAATGGTTTTTCCTAAAGCAATTGGCAATTCCATTTCCGCTTCCTGAAACTTGGCTGAAGAAATCACTGTCTTCATAGGAACCATAGTCGGATTTTTGTTTGGAACCTCAATTCCAATCGTTCCTTTTCCCGGAATAGGAGCTATGATACGAATTCCTAATGCTGCTAAAGACAAAGCAATATCGTCTTCTAAGCTTTTGATTTTAGAAATACGAATTCCGGCTTCCGGCACAATTTCATATAGCGTTACCGATGGACCAACCGTTGCTTTGATTTGGGCAATGTCTATTTTGTAGTTTTTCAACGTTTCTACAATTCGGTTTTTGTTTTCTTCTAGTTCTTCCTGATTGATAGTGATACCAACCGAAGTATATTCTTTTAGCAAATCAATCGTTGGGAATTTGTAATTAGATAGTTCTAATGTTGGGTCAAATTCACCAAAGTCAGCTACTAATTTTGCAGCTAAATTTTCTTCTACAACATCTTCGTCAGCCGCTTTTTCTATCACAAAAGCTTCGTCATGGGTTGTTATAGTCTGTGGTTCCTGAATAGGAGGAGTAACAGCCATTTTTATAGTTGGCTCTAAATTAATTTCAGAAGCGTTTTCAATCGTTGGTTTTAAGCCTTCTTTATTGATTTCAAATTGGGAAGGTTTTAAAGTTGGTTCTTCCAGCTCTTCGGCTTCTTTAACAGCAAATTCTTCTAAATTATAATCGGCTCCACTTTCTGTTGAAGTTAATCCATTTAAATCATCTTTGATGGCTGCGTGTTTCTTTTCAAAGAAGGTTTTAATTGCGTCTGGGGAAATTTTTATTTTGAAAATTAAATAGATGACAATCGCAAATACAATTCCGAGTAATGTTCCGATTTTACCGATATAATCCTGTATAAATTGATTGAGTTCGTATCCTATTGTTCCGCCTAATTCGGGAATAGTTGTAGCAAAAAAACCAAAAGTTATCGACAATACTATGATAGCAAACAAATCCCAAAACCAAGTGTTTTTGAGTTTTCGAATAGGTAAGTCTAACAGCAAAAAGGCACCACTCAAAAAGCACAACTTGACAAATAAGAAGGAAGCTACTCCAAAACCACGATAGATAAATAAGTCGGCTACATAAGCACCAAATTTACCCAGCCAATTTTCTACAGCTACGCTTCTGTCTGTTATAGAATCAACAGCGCTTTGGTCGGCCTGACCGGATACAAAGAAGGAAATAAAGGAAACCAAAAAAGCAATTGACAATAAAACCAAAAGAAAACCAAACAGCATTCGGTACTGCTTTTTGGTCTTTAAAATTTTAATATCCGATTGGGGATCTTTTTCTTTAGGATCTTTTTTTACTGTTTTTGCCATTGGTTAGTTATAATCGCTATAAAAATAGAAATTTAATCGAATGATTATAGAAATTTAGGAACATAAATTAATAATCCTACTACTATGGCAGCGGTTGCAGCAAACATTACAGCTCCAGCAGCAATGTCTTTAATAAAGCCAATTCTATCGTGAAATTCAGGGTGAATGAAATCGGCAATTTTTTCAACAGCCGTATTCAGACTTTCAATTCCTAAAACTAATCCAAAAGCCAAAGTTTGTATCATCCATTCTTCTCTTGAAATATGAAAATAAAACCCGGCAATTACAAGTAAAACAGCTAATGAAAACTGAACCATCACACTGTGTTCGGTCGTGATAAGTTTATAAGCGCCTTTGAGTGCAAAACCTACACTTTTTAATCGTCCGGAGAAAAATGAATTGTCTTTTTGGAATTCCATATTTAGTAGTTATAGTGCAGCAATAGCTGCTTCATAGTTAGGTTCATTAGAAGTATTCGGCACTTGTTCGGTATATTTTATAATGCCATTTTCATCAATTACAATTACTACTCTAGAGTGCAAGCCAGCAAAAGCTCCTTCAATAAATTCAAGGCCATATTCTTTTCCAAAATTTCCAGTATTGAAATCAGAAAGATTGATTACGTTTTCCAATCCTTCTGCTCCACAAAAGCGTGTTTGAGCAAATGGCAAATCGCGAGAAATACACAAAACTTTAGTATTTGGAAGCTTGCTCGCATCGGCGTTAAATTTCCTCACTGAAGTTGCGCAAGTCGCAGTATCAATACTTGGAAAGATATTCAGGACTAATTTTTTTCCTGCAAAATCACTCAAGCGTACGTTTGATAAATTGGTTGTTAGTAATTTAAAATCGGGTGCTTTTGAACCAACAATTGGTAATTCGCCATTAGTGTTTACTGGATTTCCACCGAATAGTACTGAAGCCATAAAGTATGTTTTTTTTGAGTGTCAAAAGTAGTAAAATATTTTAAGATTAAAGTTTAGAGTTTTGTGATTTACGGGCAATGTAAATTTTATTTGAAATTATTTGGTTTGTATTATTGTTTTATCGTATTATTGCAATATAATAATCAACGTAAAATCATGGGAGCTTCTAAATCAGATTTCTTTACCGACAAACAAAACGAATTAGCATCTTTGTTCAAAGCCTTATCGCATCCGGCAAGAGTTGCCATTATTGAATATTTGTTGACCGTTGATACTTGTATTTGTGGCGACATTGTTAATGAATTGCCTTTGGCACAACCCACAGTTTCTCAGCATTTAAAAGAGCTGAAAAATGCAGGAATCATCAAAGGAAGTATCGAAGGAACGGCGATTTGTTATTGTATTAACGAAAACACATTGAAAAAAATAGAAAGTTATTTTTCAATCATTAACACCAAATTAAAAAATAAATGTTGTTGAATATTAGGGAAAAAGGAAAAAGGATAAGATTTTCTTTCTAACAATCTAAAAATCTAAATCATGAAATTATCAGAAATTAAAACAGAATTAAAAAAGCTAACTACCATTGCTTTTCAATTGCCTAACGGTGAATTGGTTCCTAATCATTTTCACGTTACTGAAGTAGGTAAAGTGACCAAAAACTTTATTGATTGTGGAGGAACGGTTCGCAATGAGGAAGTTGCTAATTTTCAATTGTGGGAAGCCAATGATTATGATCATCGCTTGCATCCTGAGAAATTGGTCCACATCATTGAACTTTCAGAAAAAATATTGGGTTTAGGCGATTTGGAAATTGAGGTTGAGTATCAAATGAAAGATACCATTGGTAAATTTAGTCTTGATTTTGAAGGAACAAATTTCCTATTGACTTCAAAAGAAACAAATTGTTTGGCTAAAGATTATTGTGGAATTCCCGCAGAAAAAATCAAATCAAAAATGGGAGAGTGGAAAGAAAAGGAAACTTCTTGTTGTACTTCTGATTCCAATTGTTGCTAACATGAAAGAGTTCACCATCAAACACAAAAAGAAAATTATAATTACTTTATCGGTTGTACTTTTGAATCTTATTTTCGGATTTGATCCAAAATTTACCATTATTAATATTGTTTGGTTGTTAGTTTAAATTTTATGGAAAGAAAAGAACATTGGGAAAACGTGTTTTCCACCAAAAATGAAAAGGAAGTGAGTTGGTATCAAGAAAGTCCAAAAACATCGTTGGACATCGTTACAAAGTTAAATATTCCTAAAGATGCTAAAATCATTGATATTGGTGGCGGCGATAGTTATTTGATTGATGAGTTTTTGAATCTTGGATATACTAATTTGTATCTCTTGGATATTTCTTCAAAAGCCATTGAACGGATTAAAAATAGGTTAGGAGCAAAGGCAAAGAATAAAGTAACTTTTATCGTTTCTGATATTTTAGATTTTCATCCAGATGTAACTTTCGATTTGTGGCACGATAGAGCTTCTTTTCATTTTTTAACAGAGGAAAATCAAATTGCAAAATATGCAGAACTCGTTGCTTCGGCTGTAACGAAGAGTGGAAATCTAATTATTGGAACTTTCTCTGAAAATGGACCAAAAAAATGCAGCGGTTTGGATATTACACAATACGATGAAACAAAATTAAAAGCATTTTTTGAAAGAGATTTTGAACTTCTTGATAGTTTTACAGAAGATCATCGAACTCCTTTTGGCACCATTCAAAATTTTATTTTCTGTAGTTTTAAAAAGAAATAAGCATGAAAAATATTTTAGTACTATGCACCGGAAACAGTTGCCGAAGTCAGATGGCACATGGCTATTTAGCTCATTTTGCCAATGTCAAAAAAGTTACGGTGTATTCCGCTGGTGTCGAAACGCATGGAGTAAATCCATTAGCAATCGCCATTATGAAAGAAGATGGCATTGACATTTTGAACCATACTTCCAATAATGTCGATGAGTATTTTGATATTCCGTTTGATTATGTAATTACGGTTTGTGATAATGCCAAAGAACGCTGTCCATTCTTTCCGACGAATGCCGTTAAATTGCATCATAATTTTCCAGATCCTTCCAAAGTAAAAGGTTCTACAACGGAAGTTATTGAAGAGTTTCGAAAGGTAAGAGCAATGATTAAAGAGTATTGTAAAGCATTTGTTTCTGAATATAAATTATAAAAGTCCTGATTTCTCAGGACTAAATTTAATATCTGATATTTAATATCTAAAATTTAAATATGCAACGCTCTATTATCCGTAGCTGCCAATGCTGCTTCCTTAACAGCCTCAGCAAATGTTGGATGTGCATGCGACATTCTTGATATATCTTCAGCAGATGCTCTGAATTCCATAGCTGTTACGGCTTCAGCAATCAAATCGGCGCAACGTGCACCAATCATGTGAACACCTAATACTTCATCTGTTTTGGCATCGGCTAATATCTTAACGAATCCATCTAAATCACCACCGGCACGAGCTCTTCCTAAAGCTTTGAAAGGGAAACTTCCTGTTTTGTAGGCAACGCCAGCTTCTTTTAATTGTTCTTCCGTTTTACCAACGGCAGCAACTTCCGGCCAAGTATAAACTACACCTGGAATTAAATTATAATCGATATGTGGTTTTTGTCCCGATAAGATTTCGGCAACCATAGTTCCTTCTTCTTCTGCTTTGTGAGCCAACATTGCGCCACGCACTACATCACCAATAGCATAAATGTTAGGAACATTCGTTTGTAAATGATCGTTTACTTCAATCATACCGCGATCTGTTACTTTTACTCCGGCTTTATCAGCAGCAAGTCCGTCAGTATAAGGACGACGACCAACAGCTACTAAGCAATAATCGCCTTCAAAAGTTACAGTATTTCCTTTGGCATCATCGGCTTGAACGGTTACGCTTTTACCTTTTCGTGTTACTTCTTTTACTTTATGAGAAGTGTAGAATTTCATGCCTTGTTTTTTCAATACTTTGGTTAATTCTTTAGACAAACCGGCATCCATTCCAGGAATGATTCTGTCCAAGAACTCCACTACAGATACTTGCGCACCAAGACGAAGATAAACCTGACCCAACTCAATTCCGATAACACCACCACCAATGATTATTAAATGTTTAGGAACTTCTGGTAATTTTAAGGCTTCTGTTGATGTTATAATTCTTTCTTTATCTAATTTGATAAAAGGCAAAGAAGATGGTTTTGAACCTGTAGCAATGATTACATTTTTGGCTTCAATGATTTCCGAGTTTCCGTCTGCTTTAGTGATTTTTATTTTGGTAGCACTTTCAAACGAACCTAGTCCTTCAAAAACAGTAATTTTATTTTTATCCATCAAGAATTTTACGCCACCTGAAGTTTGATCCACTACCGCTTGCTTGCGTGCAATCATTTTCTCTAAATTCACTTTTACCTGACCGGAAACTTCAATTCCGTGGTCGGCAAAATGTTGTAATTCTTCGTAATGATGTGAGGAAGCTAATAGTGCTTTTGATGGAATGCAACCTACGTTCAGGCAAGTTCCACCAAGTGTGGAATATTTTTCGATGATGGCGGTTTTGAAACCTAATTGGGCACAACGAATAGCGGATACATATCCGCCAGGACCAGAACCTATAATGACTACGTCAAATGAACTCATAATACTGTATTTATTGTTTGGTATTTATTTTTTGCGTCACAAAATTACAGTTTTTATTTGACTTTTTGTAGTGTTGAAAATGAAGATTTAGTGTTTACCGAATGTCCACAGGACATTCTCCTCTTAATATCAAATATAAGAGAATTTTTAGGTTTATTTTTTATTAATAAGTATAAGAATACAAGAATGAAAAAGTTGTATTTATTTTGTGTTAAAATTATAAAAATCAAGAAAAATACAATTTTATTTGTGTAAGTTTGATATAGAATATTAGAAATAATTGTTTGAATGAACAAAGAAAGAAAATGTTCAAAAGGGGAGGGACTTTATCAGTAAAAGTGTGCCCCTGAATATGCAAATCTGATTGTACTATACGAAATCCGTTAAGAAGAAATTTTATCCTTTTGCAGTTGGTAGAAAACCAATAAATTAAAATAACTAAGACAGTAACTGACTGTTTAAAGCAAAAGTGGGCTAGTAGTAAAAAGGTCAGCTTGTATAGAAAATCCGTTAGAGAGTTCTCTTTAACGGATTTTTTGTTTTTATATTCTAAACGAATGCAAAAGTTAAATTGCCTGTTTATAAAAAGTTTGGAAGATATTTTTTTTATTTTTGAATAAAATACCTTTTATGAAACCCTTATACCTCCTCTTTTTTTTAGTATCCCAAATGGTAAGTTCTCAAACAGATTCAAGCCTCTATGGTATAATCGAAAATATAAGTGCACAAAGAATTGAGTCCGATGTCAGGACTTTAGCCAATTTTGAAACCCGAAATACGTTTAGTGATACTGTTTCAAACAACAGAGGAATTGGCGCTGCGAGACGTTGGATTAAATCCGAATTCGATCTGATTTCCAAAGAGTGTAACAATTGCCTGAATGTTTTTTACCAAAAAGATTTTGTAACCAAAAAAGACGGAGATCGCATTCCCAAAGATGCGTGGATTGTAAATGTTGTGGCTGTGCAAAAAGGAACCAAAAACCCCAACCGTTATATCATTATGACGGGTGATATTGACAGCCGTAATTCTGATACTATGGATTTTACCAATGATGCACCAGGTGCAAACGACAATGCCACCGGAATGGCTGGTGCAATAGAAGCGGCTAGGGTTTTATCTAAATATAAATTTGAAAATAGCATCATTTATTTAGGGCTTTCAGGGGAAGAACAAGGACTTTATGGAGGTAAAGGTTTTGCCGAATTTGCCAAAAAGAATAACTGGGAAATTATAGGAGTTTTAAATAATGATATGATTGGAAATATTGAAGGGGTTGATGGCGTGATTGACAATAGAACCTTTCGCATTTTTTCAGAACCAACTCCAGTTACAGAGACTGAAAAAGAACGCAAAGCAAGAAGGTCGTATGGAGGGGAAGTCGATGGTAATTCAAGACAACTGGCGCGCTATATTTTAAAACAATCCCTCACCTATATGCCGGAAATGAATCCGATGATGGTTTATCGATTGGATCGCTTTGGTCGTGGTGGGCATCATCGTCCTTTTAATGATTTAGGGTATGCAGGTGTCCGCATTATGGAAGCACATGAAAATTATAACCGTCAGCATCAGAATACCCGCGTTGAAAATGGTATTAAGTACGGCGATGTCATAGAAGGGGTAAACTTTGAATACGCAAAAAAATTAACTGCCGTAAATGCTATTGTATTGGCTGCATTAGCACATTCTCCATCCGAGCCTAAAAATGTTTTAATTGGTGGAATTGTAGCACCAAATACTAAACTAAAATGGGAGAAGCCCGAGGACGACTCCATTGTTGGTTATAAGATATATTGGCGCTTAACTACTTCGCCACAATGGGAAAATAGTAGATTTGTAGGTGATGTCGATGCGTTTCAATTAAACGGAATTGTCATCGATAACTATTACTTTGGTGTAGCCTCAGTTTCAAAAAATGGTCATGAGAGTATGGTCGTATTTCCAAAAGACATTATTAGAGAATAATACAATACTTTATTTCAGACTTTCAGATTGTTTTTTATTCAACTTACTGTTTTTAAAGCCATAAAGAAAGTAAACGACAAGCCCAATAACCAACCAAACACCAAACCATTTCCAGTTTGAAACTGCCATTCCGGTTAGCAAATAGCAACAAGAAATTAATCCCAATAAAGGTATTAAAGATAAGTTTTTCATAAAGGCAATAACCGCCATTACAATACAAAGAATAAAGAATACAATTAAAGGTAAATTAGTAGCTACTTTATCACCAGAAAAATCAAAAGTTTCAATAAAATAGTTAGGCAAATAATACTGAACAATACCCAAAGTTCCAATACAAATTATTGGAAATATATACTTGGAATTAACATAAGGAATTCTGAATTTTCCTTTGGTAGCGCGTTCAGCCAATTCTGCTTCACTTTGTGGAGATAATAATAAAACTCCACCACAAACCAAAACAAAAGCAAACAAGGTCCCGATGCTGGTAAAGTCTAATACAAAGTTTTCATCGGTAAAGAATATTGGAATTCCAACAACCAAACCAGTAACTATCGTTGCAAAACTTGGCGTTTTGTATTTAGGATGAATTTCAGAGAATTTCTTTGGCATTAAACCATCGCGGCTCATCGTCATCCAGATACGAGGTTGTCCCATTTGGAAAACCAATAATACACTAGTCATAGCAACAACAGCTGCAATAGAAACAATAAATAGCATCCATTTGACACCTTTCAATGCAAATATTTCTGCCAATGGATCACTAACACCTAGGAGTTTATAAGATACCATTCCGGTGATAACTAGAGCCAAAATAATATATACAACGGTACAAATTACTAATGAATAAATCATCCCACGTGGTAAATCGCGCTGTGGGTTTTTGCTTTCTTCTGCCAAAGTAGACACAGCGTCAAAACCAATATAGGCAAAGAACACAGCCGAAACACCACCCATCACGCCACCAAAACCATTTGGCATAAACGGTGTCCAATTGTCAATATCAATATAAAATGCACCCACAACAATAACCAAGGCAATGATGGCTAGCTTTATATATACCATTACATTACTAAAGTTTTTAGACTCTTTAGTACCGCGATAAACCAAATAGGTAATAAGCATATTAATTACTACAGCTGGTAAGTCAAAAATTATACGCAAACCACTAATTGTTGGGGCATTTTGCCAAGCTGTTAATCCTTCACTTTCTTTGTTAGCCAATAAAGCATCTTGTGCTGATTTATAATTGATGGTCAGCCACTCGGGCAAGTGCAAATGAAAACTTTCGAGCAAATTGGTAAAATAACCACTCCAAGAAAAAGCGATATAAATATTCCCAATTGAATATTCCATAATTAAAGCCCATCCAATAATCCAAGCAAACAATTCACCAAAAGAAACATAAGCATAGGTATATGCACTACCGGAAACGGGTACTCGCGAGGCAAATTCGGCATAACATAAAGCGGTAAAACCACAGGCAATAGCGCAAATTATATATAGAAATACAACGCCTGGTCCACCCGAAAAACACGCATTTCCTATGGCACTAAAAGTACCACCACCAATAATAGCTGCAATACCAAAGAAGGTTAAATCTCTTACGTTTAAAACTTTATGCAAGTCAGTGTGCCCGCCATCACCACCTTGTTTTAGTATAATTGAAGTTGATTTTTTTCGGAATAGTTTGGTTAATAACATGGATGTGTTTTTGGTTAGAATAAAACAAATATATAAAAGATTTGATACTATGAGGAGACTCGAGACCTTTTTAGGTCGAACTGTATGGAGCGACAGCGAAATAAATGTACGGACGACATACGGAATTCATACAAAAAAAAGAAACACATATTTAATTTGGAACTCTTTCTATATAAGTTTTGGCAATTTATAAATAGTAATATATAATTAAAAACTATAAAGAAAGATGAGAGTTATCAGTAGATTTGGATTTTTAAAAATGTAATTTTATACCAATATAAATCAAACAATATGGGAAATAATGAATTTCAGGGTAAATGCCCTTTTAATCACGGAGCCTCAAAGGAAACAGCAGGTAGCGGAACCAGAAATACAGACTGGTGGCCGAATCAATTAAAATTAAATGTACTGCGTCAGAACTCTTCATTATCAAATCCGATGGATGATGATTTTAATTATACTGAAGCTTTCAACAACCTTGATTTTGAAGCTTTGAAGAATGATCTTAATGCGTTGATGACCGATTCACAAGATTGGTGGCCGGCAGATTTTGGGCATTACGGAGGTTTGTTCATAAGGTTGGCTTGGCACAGTGCGGGAACATATAGAGTTCAGGATGGACGTGGCGGAGGAGGTCAGGGACAACAACGTTTCGCTCCACTTAACAGTTGGCCTGATAATGTGAACCTCGACAAAGCACGCCGATTGTTATGGCCTATCAAACAAAAATATGGGCGTAAAATTTCATGGGCAGATTTGATGATACTAGCCGGTAATGTAGCACTTGAATCTATGGGATTCAAGACTTTTGGTTTTGCAGGAGGAAGAGAAGATGTATGGGAAGCTGATGATGCGGTATACTGGGGTTCAGAAACGCTTTGGCTCGGAGGAGATGAACGTTATGCACATGGTTCCGAAGGTGTAGCAAAGCATGGCGTGCTGGTATCTGAAGATAATGCAGACGGAGATATACATTCCCGTAATTTAGAAAATCCATTGGCAGCCGTGCAGATGGGATTGATATATGTAAATCCAGAAGGACCAGATGGAAATCCTGATCCAATTGCTGCTGCAAAAGATATCCGCGATACATTTGGCCGTATGGCAATGAATGATGAAGAAACAGTAGCGTTAATTGCCGGTGGTCATACATTTGGTAAAACACACGGAGCTGCTTCCGCCGAAAATGTAGGCAAAGAACCGGAATCTTTAGATTTAGAGCACCAAGGATTTGGTTGGGTAAACCAACATGGGAAAGGTAAAGGTTCGGATGCAATTACTAGTGGACTTGAAGTAACCTGGACAACTACACCAACGCAATGGAGCAATAACTATTTTGAAAACCTTTTTGGCTTCGAATGGGAATTGAGTAAAAGACCAGCTGGTGCACAACAATGGGTAGCAAAAAATGCTGAAGCAATTATCCCGGATGCTTTCGATTCATCGAAAAAACATTTGCCAACGATGCTTACAACTGACCTTTCGTTGAGGTTGGATCCAGCGTACGAAAAAATTTCCCGTCGCTTTCTTGAAAACCCAGATCAGTTTGCTGATGCGTTTGCAAGAGCATGGTTTAAATTAACACATCGTGATATGGGTCCACGTGAACTTTATTTGGGTCCCGATGTACCAAAAGAAGTATTACTATGGCAAGATCCAATTCCGTTAGTTAATCATCAACTGATTGATACAACTGACATAATTTCTTTGAAAGGAAAAATTTTAGATTCAGGACTTACTGTTTCTCAATTGGTATCTACTGCTTGGGCTTCGGCTTCAACTTTTCGTGGTTCCGACAAACGCGGTGGTGCCAATGGTGCCCGTATTCGTCTTGCTCCACAAAAATACTGGCACATAAACAATACGCCATTAATTATGGATACATTGAGTAAGCTTGAAGATATTCAAAAAGCTTTCAACCAATCTCAATCTACTGATAAAAAAGTATCATTGGCTGACCTTATTGTTTTGGCTGGTTGTGCCGGAGTTGAAAAAGCAGCTTCAGTTACCGGACAAAACATTACCGTTCCTTTCACAGCAGGCCGTATGGACGCCACTCAGGAGGAAACAGATGTTGAATCTTTTGCGCATTTAGAGCCAAAGGCTGATGGTTTCCGTAACTATCGTAAAAAATCATCAGTCCTTACAGAAGCATTGTTAGTAGATAAAGCACAATTGCTGACACTAACAGCAACAGAGCTTGCAGTTCTTGTTGGCGGTATGCGTGCATTGAATACTAATGTTGATGGTTCAGCGCATGGTGTATTTACAAAGAACCCTGGGCAATTGACCAATGATTTCTTTGTGAACCTTCTCGATATGAATACCGCATGGAAAGCAATTTCAGAAGACAGAGAATTATATGAAGGTACTGACCGCAACACCGGAGAACGTAAATGGACTGCAACCCGCGCTGATCTTGTATTTGGTTCTCATGCAGAATTAAGAGCCATTGCTGAAGTATACGGTAGTAGTGATGCTAAAGGCAAATTCGTAAAAGATTTTGTCTCCGCCTGGAACAAAGTAATGAACCTTGACCGGTTTGATTTAGCTTAATTCAAACAGATTAAATAAAATAAAAATGCCTCTCATTTTAGAGAGGCATTTTTTTATGGAGTAAATACAGATTTATAATTATCCCAATAGCGGTAAATTAAAAATATATTCGCTAAAAATAATGCAATAGCAATCGGTAATGTTTCTGGTGCTAAGAAATAATTAATCAATAGAATATTCAAGGTTACGGGAAGTATAACAATGTTAGCCAAGGTTACATATTTGCCTATAACATATGATAATCCACAAAGTAACTCAACCCCTTTCGCTAAAGGCATTAAATAAGTTGAAGCCACTAAGCCTAATTGGAAAGCTTTAAAATCTCCTGTAGTAACAGGTTCTGGAGTTAAGTGTAAAAAATAACTAACCGATGCAAATAGGAGAAAAAGTCCTATCAATACTCGAATAACGATAGTTGTAATTTTCATAATGGTTGAAGTTTTGTTGGTTTGTCTATCAAAGTTAAATAAAAAATACCAAAGGTTTGCACCAATGGTATCTAATTTAAAGTCAATATACTAACTATTATTTCTTTACAAATTTTCTATAAGCAAAAATGCCTAAAACAGCAATTAAAAGCAATGCCCAAAGTTGTAAAACAAATGCAATAATTGCCTCAAACATAAACCAACCCGTTTTCAAACTATCCCAAATTTGTAACCCAATATGTGGTCGGTAGGCATTAATACTTTTTTTATTCGCAACCATTTCCTGCAACTCACTTTCTCTTTGGTATAAATATAAAGTCACTGTGCTGTAATTTACTTGGTCTTCCAAACTAAGATTCTGTAAAACACTCTCATCGCTTTCGGTTTCTCTGCCTAATACTTTATCTTCGGCATTAGTGATGTCGTTTAGTTTTTTGCCTTTGGTATCAATACCTTTTTCTAATCGCTTTTGGTGAGATGCCAATCTTTTTTGAGCCATTTTATTGGATAATAATTGCAACGCTACATCATCGGCTTTTATCAATCGGCTATCGAGAAAGGCAACTTCCTTTACCATCGATTTTAAAACGGTATCTAATTGAGTGTTTGGGACACGAAGGGTGATGGTATTATCGACAGTAAATCGCGTAGTTTCGAGTGTACTGTCTTGGCTGATTTTGGTTTCCGATTTTTCGTTAATGTTGCTTTTCAAATCGGTGAAGGTTACAAAACCACCATTTTTGGATACTATATTTTCAATAGCGTAAGTTGATTTGGCAACATTTTTTACTTTGAATTTTAAATCAGCGGTTCGCACAAATTTCCGATTACTTTCTTTTTTTTCCACCGCTGCATTGGAAGAGATTGTTGATTCTGCGGCAGTACTGTCAGCTGCAGCTTCAGTAGCATTGTCAAGCGCATCCGCTTGTTTACAGGCAAAGACAAATCCGAAAAGGAGTAATGCCAAACCAAGTTTTGTTCTGTTTTTCATTTTACATTCATTTTAAATAGTTATTAATAGTTACAATTTCAATTTCAAAAAGTGAGTGTAGTTTTCTATCAATAGTTTTAAAATGAATTTCTTGTTAAATGTTATTTTGTTCCTACTAAAAAGCGTGCCAAAATTTTAGGCTTGTTCCATTCCACCGACCAATTATTTTATTGTAATTTTGAGTGCCATAAAAACCATGTCATTGAGAACTATAGTTGATAAAAAAATTGACAATCCTGAAGAATTCAAAAACCAATTATTGCATTGGTCACAACAGTTTGCGGAAGTTATTTTTTTGGATTCAAATGATTATCATCAAAAACAATCCAGCTTTGATTGTGTGCTGGCTGTAGATGCTTTTACGTCGATAAAAACAGATTATCATAACTGTTTTGAAGATTTAAAACAATACCAGCAACAAACCAAAGATTGGTTGTTTGGCTATTTGTCGTATGATGTAAAAAATGATGTAGAAGAATTGCATTCCAACAACTTTGATGGCTTGCATTTTCCCGATTTGTTTTTCTTTCAGCCCAAGAAATTGTTTCTGCTAAAAGGAAATCAAATAGAAGTTCAGTATTTGCGATTGTGTGATGATGAGATTGAAAGTGATTTTGAAGAAATTGTTCAGTGTTCAGTGTTCAGTGTTGAGTATTCAGAAGTGAACATTAAGCAGCGAATTTCAAAAGATGATTATGTTTCAAAAGTAAACACCATGCTCGAACACATTAATCGTGGCGATATTTATGAAGCGAATTTTTGCATGGAATTTTATGCCGAAAATGCCACTATCAAACCAATAGAAATCTATCAAAAACTAAATACAATCTCAAAACCGCCATTTGCTATATTCTTCAAAAATAAGGGGCAGTATTTGCTTTGTGCTTCGCCCGAACGCTACTTGAGAAAAGAAGAAAACAAAGTCATTTCGCAGCCTATTAAAGGCACAGCCCAACGTTTTTCAGATGAAACTTTAGATAATAATTCCAAAAAAGAATTAGAGCAAAACCCAAAAGAACGTTCCGAAAACATCATGATTGTTGATTTGGTTCGCAATGACTTATCACATACAGCCATAAAAGGCACCGTAGAAGTAGAAGAATTGTGTGGTATTTATACGTTTGAGCAAGTCCATCAAATGATTTCGACAGTTGTTTCAAAAGTAGAAAATACAACTTCGCCGGTAGAAATTCTCCGAACAACTTTTCCAATGGGTAGCATGACCGGTGCGCCAAAGATTTCGGCCATGAAAATTATCGAAGAACTCGAAGAATCGAAACGTGGTTTGTATAGCGGAGCCGTTGGTTATTTTACCCCGAAAAATGATTTCGATTTCAATGTGGTCATCCGAAGTATTTTATATAATGCTGCGGCAAATTACGTCTCGTTTTCGGTTGGAAGCGCCATTACTTCACAATCCAATCCCGAACAGGAATATGAAGAATGTTTGCTCAAAGCCAAAGCGATGTTTGAAGTTTTGGGTTAGTAAAGGGATTAGGGAAAAGGGAAAAGGGATAAGTGATAAGTAAAAAGTAAAAAGTTTAAATAGTAAAATATGGAAAGTTATAGAGATTTGATTGTTTGGCAAAAATCAATGAATTTGGTAACACTTATTTATAAGTTAGCTCTTGAGTTACCTGAGAATGAAAAGTATGGTTTAACTCCACAAATAAAAAGAAGCGCGATTTCTATTCCTTCCAATATTGCTGAAGGATACGGAAGAAATTATAGAAAAGATTACTCAAGATTTTTACAAATAGCAAGAGGTTCATTATTTGAAAATCAAACGCAACTAGAAATTGCTGTAAATTTAGACTTTCTAAGGGTTGAACATTTACAAGAAATAAAAGAACTTTCCATAGAAGTTGAAAAAATGCTAAATTCGTTAATTAAAAAGCTAGAGGTATAACTTTTCCCTTTTCCCTAATCCCTTTTGACTTAATTATGCTCGCAAAATTCCAAAATCATATAAATCAAAGTCTTCCTTTTCTGAAAGGAAAAAAACTCCTTTTGGCAACAAGCGGAGGAATTGACAGTATGGTTTTGTTGGAATTGTGTAGTCAGTCAAAACTTGATATCAGAGCGGCCCATTGCAATTTTCAACTACGCGGCTATGAAAGTGATGAAGATGAAAAATTTGTAAAATCTCAATGTGAGAAGTTGGATGTGCTGCTGTTTGTAAATCATTTTGACACTAAAAAATTTGCTGAAAAACAGAAATTATCTATTCAGGTTGTTGCCCGAAACCTTCGTTATGATTGGTTCAATACGCTTTTGATAAATAATGACTACGATTATATACTAACGGCGCATCATTTGGATGACAGCTTGGAAACGGTTTTAATCAATTTCACTCGTGGTTCCGGATTAGACGGTTTGACCGGAATTCCACAGCAAAACGGAAATATTGTTCGTCCGTTATTACCTTTTTCCAGAAATGAAATCGTAACATTTGCCAAAAAAAACAAAGTTAAATGGCGCGAAGACAGCAGCAATGCTTCTGATAAATATTTGCGAAACAAATTGCGTCACAATGTAATTCCGATATTAAAAGAACTCAATCCAAGTTTGCTGGATTCTTTTGAAAAATCAATTTCTAATCTGCAACAAGCACAGACTTTGGTGGATGATGCATCCCGAATTGTTTATAGAAAAGTCGTCACGGACATTAATTTTCAAAAGAGAATAAATTTATCGGAGTTTATGCAATTGCCCAATTATCAGTCTTATTTATACCAATGGCTCGAACCTTTCGGTTTTAGTGATTGGAATTCTATTAATGATTTGGTTATTGCACAATCAGGAAAACAAGTATTTTCGGAAACCCATGTTTTATTGAAAGATAGGAATGAATTGATTTTATTCCCAAAACAAAATGAAATTGAACCTGTTAATTTTTTGATTTCCAAAGATCAAAAAGAAGTTAAATTTCCCTTAAAAATGGCGTTTTGTAACGTAGATGACATTTCGGTTCAGACAACTAATACTATATTTGTAGACGAAGATAAGCTTCAATTTCCTTTAGTAATTAGGAAATGGCAAGAAGGTGATTGGTTTTATCCAAGTGGAATGATAGGGAGAAAGAAGCTAAGTAAGTTTTTTAAAGATGAAAAATTTTCTTTACTGGACAAATCAAGTACGTGGCTTTTATGTTCTGAAAATCAAATTGTTTGGGTTATCGGAAAAAGATTAGACGAGCAATTTAAAGTAACCGAATCGACGACAAAAATTTTAAAAATAAATTATACAGCCTAATGAAGAAAGTACTATTTTTTCTTTTTAGTTTTTTGGCTTTAGCCAACCTAAATGCACAAATTGTAAAACCGGTAAAATGGACAACCAAAGTTGAGAAGCTATCTGATTCCGAATTCAATTTGATGATGGAAGGAAAGATTGACAAGGATTGGCATGTCTACTCTCAATTCACACCAGCTGATGGACCATTGCCGGCAGAATTTGCATTCAAAGACGCAAAAGGCAACTATGAATTGGTCGGAAAAGTTAAAGAAAGTCCATATAAAAAGCAGTTCAATGAAGTTTTTGGTGTCGATGAATATTACTTTGAAAAGAATGTGGCTTTTACTCAAAAAGTAAAAATAATTAATGCTAAACTTACTTCGATAAAAGCCAAAATTGATTACCAGGTTTGCAAACAGGCGTGTATCAATGATAATATGAGTTTTACGTTTCAGTTGCCAAATACAGGGCAAGTACCTGAAGAAACAGCAACTAATATTTCAGAAACAGATACCACTAGTTCCTCACAATTTACGGTTAGTGAAACAGCCAAACCAGAAACAAAAACAGTTGTTGCAGATCCGAAAAAAGAAGATGAAAAAGGATTGTGGGCTATTTTCTTTCTAGCTTTTCTTGGTGGTTTAGCAGCTTTATTGACACCTTGTGTTTTCCCAATGATCCCAATGACGGTCAGTTTTTTTACCAAACAAAGTAAAAATCCGGCGCAAGGAAAACGAAATGCTATTCTCTACGGAATTTCAATCATTGCGATTTATGTTGTTTTAGGATTAGCGATTACAGGTATTTTTGGTGCTGATGCTTTGAATGCCTTATCAACAAATCCTTGGTTCAATGTATTTTTCTTTTTACTTTTAGTCGTTTTTGCAGTTTCTTTTCTTGGTGCTTTTGAAATTATGTTGCCGAATTCCTGGGCAAATAAAGTGGACAGACAAGCCGATAGAGGTGGAGTTATTGGAATTCTTTTCATGGCCTTGGCTTTAGCAATAGTTTCTTTTTCTTGTACGGGACCAATTGTCGGAACGCTTTTAGTGGAATCAGCTTCTAAAGGTGGCATTGCACCAATAATTGGTATGCTTGGTTTTTCAACCGCTTTGGCATTACCATTTATGCTTTTTGCGATGTTCCCAAGTTGGATGCATTCGCTACCAAAATCGGGTGGATGGTTAAATACCGTAAAAGTTTCTTTGGGATTTTTAGAATTAGCTTTAGCGTTTAAATTTTTATCTAATGCTGATTTAGTTTTGCAATTGCATTTACTGGAAAGAGAAGTTTTCTTGGCGATATGGATTGCTATTTTCGGAGCTTGGGCTTTGTATTTATTAGGAAAAATAATGACACCACACGATAGTCCGTTGACTTATATTTCTGTGGGAAGATTATCTTTAGGATTGCTCGTTTTGGCATTCACCATTTATATGATTCCGGGATTATTTGGTGCGCCTTTAAAATTGATTAGTGCTTTTCCTCCTCCACAAACGTATAGTGAAAGTCCAATGGGATTTTTTGGAAATAGTGCAACTTCTGAAGAAGAATTACCCGATGGCGCAGAAATTGGACCACATGGCTTAACCGTTTTTACCGATTATGAAATAGGTTTGGCTTACGCGAAAACTGTAAACAAACCTGTTATGCTTGATTTTACAGGCTATGCCTGTGTTAATTGCCGTAAGATGGAAAACAATGTTTGGTCAGATGAAAAGGTTTTAAATGTATTGAAAAACGATGTAGTTTTAATTTCGTTATATGTTGACGATAAAAGAGAATTGCCCAAAAGTGAACAAACAGTTTCAAAAGAAACAGGAAATGAAATTACAAGCATCGGAGATAAATGGACGGAATTTATTATCACCAAATACAAAACAAATACACAACCCTTCTACGTTTTAATCGATTTAAAAGAAGAAAAGCTGAATGCTCCAATAAGTTATACACCAAACATTGATGAGTACCTGAGTTGGCTAAATGACGGAATCTCAAAGTTTAAATAAAAAAATCCTTCTCATTTGAGAAGGATTTTTCGTTATCCTAAAACTTCCGCAACTTCATTTTTTAAATAAGCTAAAGCTACTGTAGTGGCGGATTGACCGTCGAGTAGATTGCTTAAAATCTTTTCTCTTAACTGATCCGCAGTGGTAACGGTTTCATCCAAAGCTGTTTTTCTGATATTTTGAATGATGGTATTTTTAGCAGTCAATAGCATCGTCCAAAGTTCGTTGGTAATATATACCTGTTGCGTAATGTTGTGCTCGTATTCTTGCTCAATATGATGAATCAACAGGTTTTGATAATCTACTTTATTCTCACTTAAAGGTGCCACACGAATCAGCAATTTCGAAGGATTTATACGCTCTAAAAACAAAGCCAATCGTTCATATGCCTGCAAACGCAAGGGCAACGAATGTTTCTGATTCTCTCTTTGCAACAACCAACGTCTGGTATTTTGTTGGTCTTTGAAATAATTATCAAACAAATAATACGCCACACCACCTGTTATTAGTGAAGGAACAGCATACATTAGTAATTCTAAAATTTTATCGGAGTTCATGGTTAGATAGTATCTATAATTGTTCACAAATATAATAGAATAAATAGTAAATCTATATTGCAATTGAAGTCAACTAACATTAAATTTGTCCAAAACGATTTTTAAACTCAGCAACTCAGCGACTCAGCAATTTAGCTACTTTTTTAATGCAACAATATATCTCCCAACTTAACGAAGCCCAACAACAACCCGTTTTCCAGAAAGATGGTCCAATGATTATCATTGCTGGCGCAGGTTCAGGAAAAACTCGTGTGTTGACGGTCCGTATTTCCTATTTGATGAGTTTGGGTGTGGATGCTTTTAATATTTTGGCATTGACGTTTACCAACAAAGCCGCACGCGAAATGAAAAAGCGTATCGCTGATATTGTCGGAACAAACGAAGCCAAAAACCTTTGGATGGGAACGTTTCACTCGGTATTTGCTCGGATTCTAAGAAGTGAAGCAGACAAATTAGGCTTTCCTTCCAACTTTACCATTTATGATACTCAAGACAGTGTTCGATTGATTTCGGCGATTATCAAAGAAATGCAATTGGACAAAGATATTTATAAACCCAAACAAGTTTTGAGTAGAATATCTTCGTATAAAAATTCGCTAATTACAGTCAAAGCTTACCTAAACAATCCCGAATTGCAGGAGCAGGATGCTATGAGCAAAAAGCCGCGATTGGGTGAAATCTATGCCAATTATGTAGACAGATGTTTCAAAGCCGGTGCAATGGATTTTGATGATTTGTTATTAAAAACCAATGAATTATTGAATCGTTTTCCGGATGTGTTGGCAAAATACCAAGACCGTTTTCGATACATTTTGGTTGATGAGTACCAAGACACCAATCATTCGCAGTATTTGATTGTACGCGCGTTGAGTGATAGATTTCAAAACATTTGCGTGGTTGGTGATGATGCTCAAAGTATCTATGCGTTTCGTGGTGCGAATATTAATAACATTCTCAACTTCCAAAAGGATTATGAAAATGTAAAAACTTATCGATTAGAACAGAATTATCGTTCTACCAAAAACATTGTTGAAGCTGCCAATTCAATTATCGATAAAAATAAAACTAAACTCGATAAAATTGTTTGGACGGCTAATGATTATGGCTCCAAAATAAAAGTACACCGCAGTATTACGGATGGTGAAGAAGGCCGATTTGTAGCGGGTGAAATCTTTGAACAAAAGATGCGTAACCAAATGCTAAATGGTCAGTTTGCAATTCTCTATCGAACCAATGCTCAATCACGTGCCATGGAAGATGCTTTGCGAAAGCGTGATATTCCGTATCGAATTTATGGTGGTTTGTCTTTCTATCAAAGAAAAGAAATCAAGGATGTTTTGTGCTATTTGCGATTAGTAATCAATCCAAAAGATGAAGAAGCTTTGGTTCGGGTTATCAATTATCCCGCTCGAGGAATAGGAGATACGACTGTCGAAAAGTTAACAGTTGCTGCTAACCATTACAAAAGATCCATCTTTGAAGTAATGCAGAATATTGATAAAATTGATTTGAAATTAAATGCAGGAACCAAACAAAAACTACAGGATTTTGTGACTATGATTCAGAGTTTTCAGGTAATAAACGAGAATCAAGACGCTTTTTATCTCACAGATCATGTTGCCAAAAAAACAGGATTAGTTCAGGAATTAAAGAAAGATGCTACTCCAGAAGGAATGGCAAAAATCCAAAATATAGAGGAATTACTCAACGGAATCAAGGATTTTACCGAAGGTCAAAAAGAAATTG
>NZ_JANMXZ010000045.1:0-5050 GCF_031381455.1 Flavobacterium sp.
AGAAGAAGGAGAACAAACCCTAAATAACATAAAAAAGCAAACAACGGTTTACTTTGATGAATACGGAATTCCGCACATTTATGCCAATTCACAAGAGGACGCAATGACAACGCTGGGTTATGTTCACGCACAAGACCGACTATGGCAAATGGAACTCATGCGCCGAATAGCGCCAGGCAAACTCTCCGAGATATTTGGTTCCGTAATGCTGAAAACAGATAAGTTTTTCTCTGGAATTGGCATTGAAGAAAATACGCAAAAGAACATTGCCAACCTCGATAAAAACTCCCAAGCCTACAAACTAACGATGGCTTATATCGATGGAATCAATCAATATATTGAAGAAGGAAAAACGCCTTTAGAATATCAATTGTTAAGTATCAAAAAACAAAAATTTACACTTACCGATGTTTATAATATTTTTGGATACATGTCTTTCAGCTTTGCTATGGCACAAAAAACAGATCCATTACTAACCGATATCCGCGACCGTTTCGGAATGAAATATATGCAGGATTTTGGCATTCAAGGCGAATTCGGGACCAAACAATTAAAACCTTATAAAGGCAATTATAAAGAGTATGCTGAAATAGCAAAATCGGTTGCCGGTTTGCTGGAATCGTCACCTGTTCCTGCTTTTATTGGAAGCAACAGTTGGGTAATTGGCGGCGCTAAAACTAAAAACGGTAAAGTAATTTTGGCAAACGATCCGCATATTATGTTTTCGCAACCCGGAACTTGGTACGAAGCCCATATTGTTTGTCCGGATTATGAAATTTATGGCTATTACATTGCCGGAACGCCGTTTCCGCTTTTGGGACATAATCATAACTATGCTTACGGTTTGACAATGTTCGAAAACGATGATGTCGATTTCTTTCAGGAAGAAGATAATCCAAATGATGAACATCAATATAAAACTCTGGATGGCTTTAAAAACTATACTTACAAACAAAAAACCATTAAGGTAAAAGACAGTGCTGATGTAAAATTAAATGTTAAAACATCACAACACGGACCAGTAGTAAATGGTTTGTTAGACGGATTGAAATCGGATAAGTCAGTTGCCATGTCATGGATTTATACACAGCAAAAAAATCAAATCCTGGATGCTGTTTATCAATTGTCTCATGCTAAAAATCTGGCAAGTTTCCATAAAAGCATTGAACTTATAAAAGCACCTGGATTAAATATTATGTATGGCGATGCCAAAGGTAACATTGCCTGGATAACTTCGGGGAAATTGTATAAAGTGGATAAATCAGTGAATACTAATTTTATCCTGAACGGCGCAAATGGTATCGATGATAAGAAGGAGTTTCTTCCTTTTGCCAAAAATCCGTCAGCTATAAATCCGTCATGGAATTATGTATATTCAGCAAACAATCAACCCGAAGCAATTGACGGTTATTTGTATCCAGGCTATTATCTGCCAAAAGATAGAGCGATGCGAATTGACGGATTATTGGCACCAAAAAACGATTGGACAAAAGAAGATGTGAGTAAAATGATTGTCGATAATACATCGGCAACAGCTGAAACCATTGTGGTGAATATGACAAAACCATTAAATGTTTCGAAATTTTCTGAAAATGAAAAGAAAGCGTTAGCCGTTTTGAAAGAGTGGAAAGCAACGCATAATCTGGAAGACATCGCGCCAAGCATCTACAACAAATGGATTTATTTTTATTTAAAAGATACTTTTGAAGACGAATTCGGAGTTGATAATTTCAAATTACTTTTAAACACACATATCATCAAACAAGTAATTGAAAATCAAAGTCAAAATGCGACTTCGGTTTGGTGGGACAACATCAATACCAAAAACAAAAAAGAAACCCAATCTGAAATCCTGACACAATCGTTCAAGGAAGCCATTGCATCATTAGAAAATCAATTAAGTTCCGATATAAATCAATGGCAATGGGAGAAGGTGCATAAAGTGGAATTCCAGCATCCGATTGGGAAAGTAAAATTGTTTAGCAAGTTTTTCAATGTGGGAGCATTTGGCATTGCCGGAAGTAATGAAGTTATCAATAACCAACTTTTCATTTACACTGATGAAGCTGAAATCAATACCAAAGGCGGACCGTCAACTAGACGTATCATTGATTTCTCAGATATTGAAAACAGTTGGAGTGTTTTGCCAACAGGACAATCCGGAAATCCAATGAGTAAACATTATGATGATCAAACCGATTTATTTGTAAAAGGAAAATTCCGAAAGATGAAACTCAATAAAAAAGAAATCGAAGCAACGTCAACAAAACTAATTTTTAAGCCAAAGTAACACCACCAGCTTTGTCATTCCGATGAAGGAGGAATCTCATTAAGTAAATTAAGGATTATGCTTAATGAAAACCTTAATTTGACTTAACTTCTTAATGTTTAAATTAATGTTTAAAAAAAGTTCTTTAAAAAAACATAAATTTGCAAAACCGTTTATTAAAAATAAATGCAAACTCCCAAAAAAATTGCTGTTGTTGGTTCTGGATTAGTTGGTTCTTTGTTAGGAATTTATCTTAAAAAAAGAGGTCACATCGTGCATGTATATGACAGAAGTCCGGATATAAGAAAGATCAATTTTTCAGGACGTTCTATTAATTTAGTTTTATCCAATCGAGGCATAAAAACCCTGCAGGATGTTGGTTTAGAAACGGAAGTTTTAGCCATAGGAATTCCAGTTGATAGGCGTGCCATACACGTAGGGAAAGAAACTGTCAATGAACAGTTTTACGGTCAAAACGGAGAAGTAATTTACTCAATTTCAAGAGGACTTTTGAATAAAAAAATGGTCGATTTGGCTGAGAAAGCAGGAGTTGAATTTTTCTTTGAAGAAAAAGTATGGGATGTAGATCTTACAACCGCCACTATTTCTATTGGAGAAACAGAGCGAGGCGAATGGACAACCCATAATTATGATTTAACTTTTGGTGCCGATGGTGCTTTCTCTAGAATTCGACATAGAATGCAGCGCCAAAGTATGTTCGATTACTCGCAGGAGTTCATGAAAATGGGCTATAAAGAATTACATATTCCTGCTAATGCAGACGGAAGTCATAAATTAAACAAAAACGCTTTACACATCTGGCCACGCGGGAATTTTATGTTGATGGCTTTGGCTAATTTAGACGGAAGTTTTACCTGCACCTTATTTATGCCTCATGACGGCGAAAATTCATTCTCATCCTTAAAAACTACGGAACAATTGGTCGAATTTTTTGCCAAAAACTTCCCAGATACCAAAGAAGTTATACCGGATTTAGTAGATGATTTTTTCAAAAATCCAACCAGTTATTTGGTTACTATGAAATGTTTTCCGTGGACGTTTAGTGATAAAGTTGCCCTTATTGGTGATGCTTGCCATGCTATTGTTCCTTTTTATGGACATGGAATGAATTCTGGCTTTGAAGACATTACTGTTTTAGAAGAAATGATGGAAAAATATGGAGATGATTGGGCAAACTTACTCAATGATTATGAGAATTCAAGAAAGCCGAATGCTGATGCGATAGCAGAATTATCATTTCGAAATTTTATGGAAATGAGTTCCAAAACAGCCGATGCCAATTTCTTACTACAAAAGAAAATAGAAAAATGGTTTTCAGAAAAACATCCCGATAAATGGATGCCGTTGTATAGCAGAGTAACCTTTAGTTTACAACCTTATTCCGAAGCATTAGCGATTGGTGATTTGCAGAACAAAATCATGGAAGAAGTGATGCAGTTGCCGAACATTGAAGCCAAATGGAATAGCGAAGAAGTTGAAAATAAAATCATAACTTTATTAAGCTCCAAATAATAAATAACAAATAACAAAAAAGCTCCAAATTTCAATCTTTCAAAGTTTGAGATTTGGAGTTTTCTATTTGCAATTTATTTGTAATTTGGTTTTTTTTATTTTTTGGAATTTACTCTTCTCGATGCACTTTATTAAAATCAAACGCAGGTTTGCAAATGGCAATGTATTCACATGGTTCGTCAAATGGATTGGAGTATTGCACTCGCGTATTTTTTTCAATTTTGATGGATTGACCGGTTTCTAAAACTACTGTTTCACCTTCAATAATAAATTGTTTTTTCCCTGAAATGATATACGTGTATTCTTCAAACTCTGGCGTTTGAAAAGGCTCGCTCCATTTTGGTGGCGCAATCATGTGCGCAATTGAGATTTCTGAATTTCCTGTAGTTGGTATTCCGTGATGCTCTTCAATTAGTTTTCCATCGGTTGTTGGTACAACGAATGGTGATTTTTGGATGAGGTATTTTTTCATGACTAACGCTTAAACATTTTACTCAACACTCCAAAAACACCACGAATAAAAGTTGCACTTGTCACCACTTTCACCACCGATTTTCCAATAACAGAAGCAGTACTTGGCTCGTTGCTTTTCTTTTCTTCAACTTCAGTTTGAGCTGAAGACTCAGCTTGTTGAACGGCACTTTCAATCTTTTTGATCAGGATTTCGTAAGCACTATCTCGGTCAATTTCTTCGGCATACTTTCTAACCAATTTCGATTTACCGTTGATTTCTGTAATTTCAGTTTCGGTCAAAACGTCCATTCTGCTCATTGGTGCACGCATCATGGTTGCGGCTAATGGAGTTGGAATTCCTTTTTCGTTTAACGCTGTTACAAAGGCTTCCCCAATTCCCAAACTGGTTAACACTTCATCCGTTTTATAGTAAATAGAAGTTGGATAATTGTCGGCTGTTTGCCTAATGGCCTGTCTGTCATTCGCAGTAAAAGCACGCAACGCATGTTGGATTTTCAATCCCAATTGTGCCAAAACACTAGCCGGAACATCCATTGGATTTTGAGTCACAAAATAAACACCAATCCCTTTGGAACGAATTAGTTTTATAATAGTTTCTATTTGGTCTAACAAGGCTTTACTTGCTTCGTTAAAAATCAAATGCGCTTCGTCAATAAAGATGACTAATTCTGGTTGTTCAACATCGCCTTTTTCGGGCATTTGCTGATAGATTTCGGCTAACAAACTCAACATAAACGTAGAGAACAATTTTGGTTTATCCTGAATATCCGTCAA
>NZ_JANMXZ010000047.1:0-44334 GCF_031381455.1 Flavobacterium sp.
TCTATTTTTTTGGCATAAGCGGCATAATCGTATTGGGCAATATTAGCAAAATAACTCGCGTGCATCAGTGACGCCTCACTATCTTCAATTTTTAAAATTCCAGCCGGATTCCAATAGCCCGAATTGACATTGCTTGTAAAAGCGGTTACTGCATTTGACATTCCCAAAGCCGCAGCATCCACGCCAATATTCATAAACTCGTTAGAGTATTTTCTAACGGCTTGAGCATGAGTAATTAGGCTAACTAAAAGCAGTGCAATAGCAATCGTTTTTTTCAAGGCAATTTTTCTTTTTACAAATATCAAATAAAAAACTCTAATATAAAACGTAGAAAGGGTTAACTTATTGTATTAAATTTGTAATTCTTTTAAAATATTAAACGATTTAAGATGAATATTAAAGCACAGATTCCTAACTTATTTACAATGCTTAATCTGTTTTGCGGTTGTTTGGCTGTGGTAATGGTAGCAGAATATAAATTTGATTGGGCATTTTACTTTGTATGCTTTGGAATTTTCTTTGATTTTTTTGATGGTTTCTTTGCTAGAAAATTTGGCGTTTCCGGACCGCTTGGGGTCCAATTGGATTCTTTGGCAGATATGGTTACCAGTGGAGTTGTGCCTGGATTTGTTATGTATAAATTGATGCAGGATTCTGATGCTTTTGGGACTGAAAGTTACTTGCCTTTTATAGGTTTTATTATCACACTCGGAGCTTGCTATCGTTTAGCTAAATTTAATATTGATGAAAGACAATCAGATTCTTTTATAGGTTTGCCAACTCCAGCTAACGCTTTGTTTTTTACGAGTTTGCCATTGATTAACATGGCGTTTTATGATGATAATTTTTCGCGAGTAATTTATAATAAATGGATTTTAATTGGATTAACACTTTTGAGCGCTTATATAATGAACGCCGAAATTCCTTTATTCTCATTAAAAATTAAAAATTTCAGTTTTGCTAAATATAAATTGCAGATATTCTTTTTGTTATTTTCAGTTGTGTTGCTGATTTTCCTTCAAATACTGGCGGTGCCGCTGATAATTATAGTCTATGTTTTACTATCGGTATTCAATAATATAATTGCAAAAAAAGCTTCTGTATAGAAATCTAATCCTCACTTAACTTTCAACTATAAAAGAATTACCGCAGATTCGCAGATTTTTTTAAATAATCTGCGAATCTGCGGTAAAAATTTGCTGAAAATAGTTTATTTAAAATCTAACTTCTTTTTACGAAGTTCGAAGTTTTGTCCGAGATATACTCTTCTCACCATTTCGTCTTCTACCAACTCTTCCGGAATTCCAGCTTTTAGAATTCCACCTTCAAACATTAAGTATGTTTTATCTGTAATAGCCAAAGTTTCCTGAACGTTGTGGTCGGTAATTAAGATTCCGATGTTTTTGTTTTTTAATTGCGCAACAATTCGCTGAATATCCTCAACTGCCACTGGGTCAACGCCTGCAAAAGGCTCGTCAAGAAGAATAAATTTTGGGTCGGTTGCCAAAGCTCTCGCGATTTCGGTTCTTCTTCTTTCACCACCAGAAAGTAAATCGCCACGATTGGTTCTGATATGCTCTAATCCAAACTCGGCTATAAGGCTTTCCATTTTGGCAATTTGCTCTTCTTTGGTATGTTTGGTTAATTGTAAAACACTCAAAATATTATCCTCAATACTCAATTTTCTGAAAACGGAAGCTTCTTGTGCCAAATAACCAATTCCGTGTTGGGCACGTTTGTACATTGGAAAGTCCGTGATATTCATGTCATCCAAATAGATATTACCTGAATTTGGTTTAACCAATCCAACAATCATATAGAACGAAGTTGTTTTTCCGGCACCATTCGGACCTAAAAGCCCCACGATTTCACCTTGATTTACTTCAACAGAAATGCCTTTTACGACACTTCTGCCTTTGTAGGTTTTGACTAAATTTTCAGCTCTTAACTTCATGTTTGAGGTTCTAAGGTTCTAAGTAACTAAGGTGCTAAGTTTTATTAAATGCAAATAAACAAAATCCATTTGCTTGATTTATGGTTTTAACTCTAATTTTGGAAAACTTCCATCTTCTAACTTCCCGCTTCCAACGCTTCCCAAAACTCATAAGCTCTTCTCAAGTGTGGAATTACAATTGTTCCTCCAACTAAAGTAGCAATTCCCATGGCTTCCATCATTTCTTCTTTGGTGATGCCTTCTTTATAACTTGTCTCCAAATGGTATTTGATACAATCGTCACAACGCAAAACTGTTGAAGCCACCAATCCGAGAAGTTCTTTTGTCTTTACATCCAATGCACCTTCTGCATAAGCATTGGTGTCCAGATTGAAAATTCGTTTTACAATTTTGTTATTGTCAGCCAATAATTTCTCGTTCATTTTAGAACGATAGTCATTAAATTCTTCAACTAGTTTGCTCATCTTTCTTTTTATTTTTTTCTACAATTGCTGAAATCCAGATACAGCCTTCATAAATTATAAACATGGGTACAGCAACGGTTATTTGACTAACAACATCTGGTGGGGTAACGATTGCTGCAATAATCAATATGATTACAATAGACCATTTTCTGTACTTTCTTAAGAAACTCGGACCTACTAATCCTAATTTGGTCAAGAAATAAATGATGATTGGTAATTCAAAATATAAACCACTGGCAATGACAGCCGTCTTAACCATGCTAACATAAGAATCAATACTAAATTGATTTTTCACAACGCTGCTTATGGAGAATGTTGCTAGGAAATTTACCGACATTGGAACGATTACGAAATAACCAAAAAGCACACCCAAAAAGAATAGTATGGAAGCCACAAAAATGAAAAGTTTGGCGCTCTTTCTTTCTTTTTCATATAAGGCCGGACTAATAAATTTCCAGAATTCCCATAGAATATAAGGGAAAGCCAAAATAAAACCAGCGGTTATACAAATCCAAACAAAAATATTTACCTGACCTTCCATTTGAGTATTCTGAATAATGAAATTTAGTTCGGTAATACAAATGCTATCAGCAAAACCAAGGTAATGCGAAGCGTCACAAAAAAAACGATAGGTTATAAAACTTGGGTCTGTTGGGCCAAAAATTAACTCGGAAAAAATATAATCTGCAAAAAAATAGGACACAGTTGCCATGATGACAACGGCTGCGGAGCTTCTTACTAACAACCATCTTAATTCTTCAAGATGATCTAAGAATGACATTTCATTGAGTTGTTTCTTTGCCATTATACGATTCCTTCTTTTAAAATGTCATGTAAATGAATTACACCTTTATAATCACCATTATCAACAACGACTAATTGCGTAATCGAAAAATCTTCAAGAATATTCAAGGCATCACTAACCATATCATTTGATTTTATTGTTTTTGGATTTTTGGTCATTATCTCTTGTGCTGTTAATCCTGAAATATTTTCAGTTTTATTCAGCATTCTTCTGATGTCACCATCCGTTATAATTCCAATAACGTTATTATTTTCAATAACAGCGGTAACTCCTAATCGTTTTTCAGATATTTCAACGATGACATTTTTAATGGTTGAGTTTGGAGCAACCATTGGTTTATGAGTGTTATCTAGCATATCGCCAACACGTAGTAATAGTTTTTTGCCTAAAGCACCACCAGGATGGTATTTGGCAAAATCTTCTGCAGTAAAGTTTTTCATTTCCATCAAACAAACGGCAATGGCATCACCCATAACCAACTGCGCTGTGGTGCTATTTGTTGGGGCTAGATTAATAGGACAAGCTTCTGTTTCGACATAAGTATTCAAAACAAAATCGGCTTCTTTTCCTAAAAAGGAGGTTGTATTTCCTGTGATGGCAATCAGTTTGTTTCCGAATCGTTTTAGCAACGGAACCAAAACCTTAATCTCAGGACTGTTGCCGCTTTTTGAAATACAAATCACCACGTCGCCAGGTTGTACCATACCTAAATCGCCGTGAATGGCTTCTGAAGCATGAAGAAAAAGGGAAGGAGTTCCAGTTGAGTTTAATGTCGCCACAATCTTTTGGGCTATGATGGCACTTTTACCAATTCCGGTTACAACTAAACGACCTTTTGAGTTGTAAATGATTTCAAGTGCATTTACAAAATTGTCATCTAAAAAATCGGTTAACTTGGCAATAGATTCACTTTCAGATAAAATTGTCTTTTTGGCAGAAGCAAGAATGTTTTCTTTTTTTATCAAAATTGTAACAATATAAAATTTGTATGTAATAAAGAAAGTCGTATCTTTATGTTTGCAAATTTATGTAAAATACCTTTAACAAAGAATGAATTTAAACGAAATTGACATTCATAAAGAATTAAAAAAATATTTTGGTTTTAACCAATTTAAAGGATTACAAGAACAAGTTATAAAAAGCATTATTACTCAAAATAATACTTTTGTTATAATGCCCACAGGTGGCGGAAAGTCATTATGTTACCAGTTGCCCGCTTTGATTCAAGAAGGAACCGCTATTGTGGTTTCGCCGCTTATTGCTTTAATGAAAAATCAAGTAGATGCTATTCGAAGTTTGTCTTCGGAAAATGGTATTGCTCATGTGTTGAATTCCTCACTTACCAAAACAGAAATAAATCAAGTTAAAAAAGATATTACCTCCGGAATTACCAAATTATTATACGTAGCACCTGAATCATTAACCAAAGAAGAATACGTTGAGTTTCTTCAAAATGTAACCATCTCTTTTGTAGCCATAGATGAAGCGCATTGTATTTCAGAATGGGGACACGATTTTAGACCAGAATATCGAAATTTAAAAGCCATTATCAAACTAATTGGCGATGTTCCGGTTATTGGTTTGACCGCAACGGCTACCCCAAAAGTGCAGGAAGATATTCTTAAGAATTTGGATATGTCTGATGCTACCACTTTTAAAGCATCATTCAATCGTCCAAATTTATTTTATGAAGTACGTACCAAAACAAAAAATATAGAGTCTGATATTATTCGTTTTATAAAACAGCATAAAGGAAAATCAGGGATTATATATTGTTTGAGTCGGAAGAAAGTAGAAGAAATAGCCGGAGTTTTACAAGTTAACGGAATTTCTGCTGTGCCATACCACGCAGGTTTGGATGCTAAAACAAGAGCCAAACATCAAGACATGTTTCTGATGGAAGATGTTGATGTGGTTGTTGCCACCATCGCATTCGGAATGGGAATCGATAAACCGGACGTTCGTTTTGTAATTCACCATGATATTCCAAAATCACTGGAAAGTTATTATCAGGAAACAGGTCGTGGCGGTCGGGATGGAGGTGAAGGTCATTGCTTAGCTTACTATTCTTATAAAGATGTCGAAAAATTGGAAAAATTCATGTCGGGTAAACCGGTTGCTGAACAGGAAATTGGATTTGCCTTGTTGCAGGAAGTTGTAGCTTACGCAGAAACTTCGATGTCGAGGCGTAAATTCTTATTGCATTATTTCGGTGAAGAATTTGATAGCGAAACGGGAGAAGGTGCCGATATGGATGACAATGTCCGCAATCCGAAAACAAAAATTGAAGCACAAGATCAAGTGAAGTTGCTTTTAGAAATTGTTAGAGACACTAAGTATTTATACAAATCAAAGGAAATTTGTTTTACACTTATCGGAAGAGTTAACGCGATGATTAAGGCACACAGAACCGATACACAATCTTTTTTTGGGAAAGGCGGCAAATTTGAAGAACGCTATTGGATGGCATTGATTCGACAAGTTCTGGTTGCTGGTCTTTTGACTAAAGATATTGAAACCTATGGTATTTTAAAAGTATCAGACAAAGGGCATGAGTTTATACAAAAACCAACATCGTTTATGATGTCGGAAGACCATGAATACAATGAAGCAGAAGATGATGCCATTGTAACAGCATCAAAAGTCGGAGGCACTGCTGATGAAGCTTTGATGGCGATGTTACGTGAGTTGCGTAAAAAAGTAGCTAAGAAGTTAGGTGTTCCTCCATTCGTAGTTTTTCAGGATCCATCGTTAGAAGATATGGCATTGAAATATCCAATTACCATTGATGAATTGACAAACACTCACGGAGTTGGTGAGGGAAAAGCAAAAAAATACGGAAAAGATTTTGTTGATTTAATTGCTAGATATGTTGAAGATAACGAAATCATTCGCCCAGATGATTTAGTTGTAAAATCAACAGGAGCAAATTCGGCTAATAAATTGTACATTATTCAGAATATTGACCGAAAATTATCGCTTGAAGATATAGCCAAAGCCAAAGGATTTACAATGGATAATTTGTTGAAAGAAATGGAACAAATCGTCTATTCCGGAACCAAATTAAACATCAGTTATTGGGTAAATGAAATCCTTGACGAAGACCAACAAGAAGAAATTCACGACTATTTTATGGATTCTGAATCTGATAAAATAGAAGATGCTTTAAAAGAGTTTGATGGCGATTACGATATCGAAGAATTACGTTTGATGCGAATAAAATTTATAAGCGAAGTGGCGAATTAAAAAAGTGTTCAGTGTTCAGTTTTTAGTGTTCAGTAATTGAACTGCCAACTGAACACTGATTACTGAACACTATAAATCTCCCCACGATGCGGTTTTAACGCATCTCTAACGGAAATCATATTCTCGTCTGTAACAACCATATAGGCAATGGCATGTAATTCATTTTTGATTTCAAAACCAGTACTATTTATCGGAAACTTTTCAATAGCAATGTATTCCTTCAAATGAATTTCATGATGTTCAGCAGTTTTAGCTGAAGCTTCTCCCCGAAAATCCCAAATTAATTTTATTTGTCGCATACTTTTTAAAACGGTAAAGTTACGAACTTTAGTAACTTTAAATCGAATAACCAGATAACCAAATCCACTTCAATTTCCTATTTTTGCCATTCAATTCAAACTATGCCACAAGAACTCCAACTTCAAGTTTCTCCAGAAATAGCAGCTAACGAAAGTTTGCTCAATGAACATGTGGCCCAATTAGTTCGTGTTTCAACAAAATTGGTTCATAAAGTTGTGATTCTAAAACGTTCTATAGACGCACGTCAAAAAGCTGTTAAAGTCAATCTTAAAGTTTCGGTTTATTTAATAGATGAAAAATATACAGCACAAAAAATTGAACTTCCTAATTATGAAAATGTTTCCAATAAGCAAGAAGTAATCATTGTTGGTGCTGGTCCGGCCGGACTTTTTGCAGCGTTGCAATTAATAGAATTGGGTTTAAAACCAATAGTTATCGAACGCGGAAAAGATGTTCGTGGTCGTCGTCGCGATTTGAAAGCCATCAATGTTGACCATGTTGTTAATGAAGATTCGAATTATTGTTTTGGCGAAGGCGGTGCCGGAACGTATTCTGACGGAAAATTATATACGCGTTCCAAAAAACGAGGCGATGTAGATAGAATTCTGCAGTTGCTAGTTGGTTTTGGTGCTACGCCCGATATTTTAGTCGAAGCGCATCCGCATATCGGAACCAATAAATTACCACAAATCATTCAGGACATTCGAGAGAAAATAATTGAATGTGGTGGAAAAGTTTTGTTCGAAACCCGTGTCACCGATTTCGTTATAAAAAATAATGAAATGCAAGGCGTGGTTACTCAAAATGGCGATACTATTTCTGCCAGTAAACTAATTTTAGCCACTGGACATTCCGCTCGTGATATCTTTGAGTTGTTAGACAGGAAAAAGATTTTTATTGAAGCCAAACCATTTGCGCTAGGCGTTCGTGCAGAACATCCACAGGAGTTGATTGATAGAATTCAATACAGTTGTGATTTTCGTGGCGACTATTTACCGCCAGCGCCTTATTCCATTGTAAAGCAGGTTAATGGTCGTGGAATGTATTCGTTTTGCATGTGTCCCGGTGGCGTAATTGCACCTTGTGCTACAAGTCCGGGCGAAGTCGTGACTAATGGTTGGTCACCTTCTAAACGTGATCAAGCAACCGCTAATTCTGGTATTGTTGTCGAATTAAAACTGGAAGATTTCAAACCCTTTGCCAAATTCGGAGCACTTTCCGGAATGGAATTTCAAAAAAGCATTGAACAAAAAGCATGGCATTTGGCTGGAGAGACTCAAAAAGTCCCCGCACAGCGAATGATTGATTTTACTCAAAATAAAGTTTCAGCATCCATACCAAAAACATCGTATGTTCCGGGAACGACTTCGGTTGAAATGGGACAGGTGTTTCCTGATTTTTTAACCCAAATAATGCGAGAAGGTTTTATCGAATTCGGAAAAGCAATTCGGGGTTATATGACCAATGATGCGATCCTTCATGCTCCTGAAAGCAGAACTTCTTCACCAGTTAGGATTCCACGTGATAATGAAACCTTAGACCATCCACAAATTAAAGGATTATATCCTTGTGGAGAAGGCGCTGGATTTGCAGGAGGCATTATTTCGGCAGCTATCGATGGAGAAAAATGTGCGTTGAAGATTGCTGAAAGTTTGAAAATAAGTTCACTTTAAATAGCATTATTTATTGATAGTATCATATAAATTATGAATTTTCAAAAGTACAACACCAAATACTATTGCCATTACTATCAGTAAAATATTCATTATTCCTTCGGTGCTAAATGACAGTTTGATTAAAATAGTTGAAATTATAAAGCCAGAATTTCTGATTACTCTATTAAATTTATCAGAATGTAAAAAGGAAAATAATAATAATAACACATCAACTAATATCAAAATTGTAAAAAAATCATCAAAAAATATTTTATTAATATCTTTAATCTCTGTTACAATCTTACTCATAGAAAATAAACTCTCATACAACCAGTGGCCAAGACTATAAATAGATAATACTAGTAGAATTGGAACTAAACACGTAGCGATTGTTTTTTTTAAGGTAATAAATTTTATTATTTCAGGATTTACTATTTCAGTCTCATTTGAACTACCTTCTTTAACAAGTCGATAAAAAACAAAAATTAGAAAGAATAAAATGAGTATGGCTACTAAGTCACTTGTAAATAAAACATCATTTTTGATAGAAAACCAATTTGTCGAAAATTCTAAATGTGATAAATCTTTAAAAATTCTTCTTATCACAATTAACGAAATTATTTCATATTGTTTACCAATATAAATCGAGGTTGATTTAGGTAAATAATACAATAATAAATAGACTTCATAAATAAGTACAAATGAAAAAGGAGTATAAATGGCTGAGATTGGATTGCGTAATAGTTCAGAATGACTAGTAATTTTTATTATATCTAAATTTACTAGGCAAATTAGCAATAAGTGTAGAAGGAAACTAATAATTGCTATGTAAACAGTAACTGTTTCACTCTTTTCTTTGACTTTTTCTGATAAAAAAAAGTTATAAAAATAGGATAACACTTTGTTTGATTTAGACATATTTATTTGTTTAACAAAATTATAAATAAATTAAACAGTTTATTTAAACTTTATTTCGTAAATTTACTTTAATATTGTTAATGAGAACATTAACAACTGTTAATACTTAACTTCAATAATCAAAATCCTTAACTATGTTTAACAAATTTAAAAAATCTGAACTTTTTATTTTAGTTGTTGTAATTGCTTTAATTTTTATATCAGAATATATTTATTTGGTAGAAGAAAATTTTAAAAAAGCTGTATTTATTGGTCTATGGCCACCTACAATTGTTGGGTTATTAATTTTCTTTAATTTAAAATTAAAAAAATAGATGAAAAATTTAGATATACTACTATTTACTGGCATTGTGCTAATTTGTTTTATAAGTTTTTTTGTATCTACTTTTAAAGCCTTTGAAAAGAGTTCTATTGATAATGATACTTTGACAAAAAAGAGAGGAATAATATCTCGACTATTAGCTTATTTAGAAAGCTTAGTTTCGGAATAAAGTCCGAAGTTTATAAGCATTTTATTTCATTAATTTCAATTACAACGTTTTAGTTAATTTCTTTTTATAAAAGCCTGTCGGTGGTTTTTATAGAAATGTTATTTTTATAAAAAATAAACTTTTATGAATACTATTCCAACAGAATTTCAGATTACGAATTTACTTCACCAAGATACTTATCTCGTTGACGGTAAACTAAAAAAATGGACAGGAGAAACCTCTGAAGTTTATTCTACTATTTCGGCAACCGAAAACTACGCACCAACATTATTAGGTTCTATTCCAACCATGAGTGAAGCTGCCGCTGATGAAGTTGTAAAATCGGCTGTTGCTGCTTATGACAACGGACAAGGATTGTGGCCAACGATGAAAGTTAGTGACCGCATCAAATGCATGGAAAATTTTGTTACTCAAATGAAAGTTACCCGAAGCGAAGTAGTCAAATATTTGATGTGGGAAATCGGAAAATCGTTAGGCGATTCGGAAAAGGAATTTGATAGAACCGTCGAATACATTTATGACACGATCGAAGACTATAAAGAATTAGACAGAAACAATGCGCGATTTACCAAAAGCCAAGGCGTTAATGCCATGGTTCGTCGTGGACCATTAGGAGTTGTGTTGTGTCTTGGTCCTTATAATTATCCGTTGAATGAAACTTTTTCATTGTTAATTCCCGCTATCATAATGGGGAATACGGTGATTTTTAAACCGGCAAAACATGGTGTTTTATTGATTTCACCATTGCTTGAAGCATTTAGAAGCAGTTTTCCTAAAGGCGTTATCAATATTGTTTACGGAAGAGGAAGAGAAGTGGCTTCACCAATTATGAAATCGGGAAAAGTTGATATTCTGGCATTAATCGGAAATAGTAAATCGGCAATTGCTTTGCAGGATTTACATCCCAATAAAAACCGTTTGCGTCTGATTTTAGGATTGGAAGCGAAAAACCCAGCAATTATTCTTCCGGATGCCGATTTAGATTTGGCCATTCAAGAATGTATTACGGGAACTTTGTCTTTCAATGGACAACGTTGTACTGCGCTGAAAATTCTCTATGTTCATGAATCAATTGTGGTTGAATTTAACCGAAGATTTACTGAAAAAGTAGATGCACTTCCTTTTGGAAATCCATGGGAGAAAGGCGTTTCATTAACGCCGTTACCCGAAAAAGATAAACCTGATTATATTCAGGAATTAATTGATGACGCTAAAAGTAAAGGCGCTAAAGTTATTAATGCAAAAGGTGGAGAACACACCGAAAACTTTATTTTTCCAGCTGTTTTGTTTCCGATAAATAAAAATATGCGTGTGTATCATGAAGAACAATTTGGACCTGTGATTCCGATTATAACTTTTAAGGACATTCAGGAACCGTTGAACGACATGGCCGAATCTAATTATGGACAGCAAGTGAGTTTGTTTGGAAAAGATATTAAAACCATTGCGCCGCTTATTGACACTTTGGTGAATTTGGTTTGTCGGGTGAATTTAAACAGTTCTTGTCAACGTGGTCCGGATGTTTATCCGTTTACGGGAAGAAAAGATTCGGCTGTGGGTACGTTGAGTATTCATGATGCCTTGCGTTCGTTCTCTATTCGAACCTTTGTGGCGTCTAAAGACAATGCGTATAACAACGAAATCTTGCAAGCGTTACTGAACAGTAAGGAATCTAATTTTATCAATACAGATTATATTTTATAACCAAAAAATCCCGAGGAATCGGGATTTTTTATGTAACTTATTTCTTTGAAACCGCTTCCTCATAGCGTTCGGAAACTTTTTTCCAATTGATTATTTTGAAGAAGTTGTCAATATATCTTTTTCGTTTATATTGATAATCTAAATAGTAGGCGTGTTCCCAAACATCAAGATTTAAAATTGGTGTGCCCGAAACAATTTGTTTTGGCATCAAAGGATTGTCTTGATTTGGTGTGCTAGTAACTACCAATTTACCTGTTTTATCAACTACCAACCAAGCCCAACCAGAACCGAACTGTTTGTCAGCAGCATCTGAAAATTGTGTTTTAAAGACTTCAAATGAACCAAAATCTCTAGTTATAAGTGTCGCTAAGGTGTCTTTAGGTTGTCCACCAGATTTAGGTGCCATATCTTCCCAAAACAAGCTGTGATTGTAATAACCACCAGCATTGTTTTTTAAATCCGCATTGCTACCATCACATTTTTTTAAGATGTCTTCAATGCTTAAGTCGGTTAATGTTGGATCTTCAGCTACTAATTTATTTAGGTTATTTGTATAGGTCAAATAATGTTTGGAATAATGCATTTCCATCGTAAGTATATCAATACTTGGTGAAAGCGCATTGTATTCGTATGGTAATTTTACTAATGAGAATTGTCCATCAATAGCACTTACGTCATCAGGTTGTCCAATAGTGATTTTTTCTTTGGCTGATGGTAATGGAACTTCAACAACTTCGGTAAGTTTTTTTCTTTTGCATGATGGGAGCAATAGAATAAAAGAAAAGCATAAAACAATTGAAAGAATCCTTCTCATAATCTATTTTTTATCATTGGCAATTGCATGAATTGCTTCTATATATAATTCTTTGGCTTCGTCAATTGACAAATGGCTAATTTGCATCCAGGCATTAGTTTTAAAAGCATTTCGCAAGTCAAAATCGGAAGAATAATTATAACTTATGGTACCAAAAGTTGATTGCTTATAATAAGCATACAATCGCAATTGCACATCTTGCGGAAGCTCAGATTGTGACATTTTTGAAGCAATTTCTACTGCTTCTTGAAATCGAATATCTAATTCTTTTTCAGCCATTTCAGTTTATTCTTTTATTGCAATAACCGTTTGGTTTCCGATAGCATTTTGCTGAAGTTTCACTTCTACTTTTGTTCCTAACGGGAAATACATATCGACTCTTGAACCAAATTTGATAAATCCTGCATCATCGCCTTGACGAACCTGCATTCCTTCTTCGGCGTAATTAACTATTCTGCGAGCCAAAGCACCAGCAATTTGACGATAAAGTATTTCACCAAAAACGCTGTTTTCAATAACAACGGTAGTTCTTTCATTTTCGGTACTTGCTTTTGGATGCCAGGCAACCAAATATTTTCCAGGATGGTATTTACTGTATTTTACTTTTCCACTAACGGCATAACGCGTAACATGCACATTTATAGGCGACATAAAAATGGAAACCTGTAAACGTTTGTCTTTGAAATATTCTTCTTCAAATACTTCTTCAATAACGACAACTTTTCCATCAACTGGAGCAAGAACGACTTTATCGTTTGCTTCTATTTTTCTGTTTGGGTTTCTGAAAAATTGTAAAATCAGTATTAGAAAAGCCAAAGCTGCAATTTGAATGGTTTTTTCTAACCATAATATAGAGGTCAACTTTGGTGCAAACAGTGTAATGATTACAGTTACTGTAGTTGCTATTAAAATAATTTTTCCGCCTTCTTTATGAAACATAATATAAGATTTGATAAAACAAATAAACAAATGGTGCTACAAATATAATACTATCCAACCGATCTAGAATACCACCGTGACCAGGCATTATGTTTCCGCTGTCTTTTACACCTGCAATTCTTTTAAATTTTGATTCTATTAAGTCGCCTAAAGTACTGAATATACCAATGATTACAGCACTTATTGTCCAAATAACTATTGAAGTATTTAGATAATTTGGCTTGGGTTGAAAATAAAATTTCGAAATTAAAATCCCAGCAATTATAGAAAATACGATTCCACCAATAAATCCTTCAATGGTTTTTTTTGGAGATATTCTTTCGATTAGTTTGTGTTTCCCGATTGATTTTCCAACGATATACGCAAAAGTATCATTCGTCCAAATCAGAATAAAAATACTGATAATTATTTTGGGTCTGTAAATGTTATAGGAAAACGGAATTTTTGTAATTATGATGAACGGAAGAATAACGTAGCCAATCAAGTATATGTATTTTGAAAGCGTATCGAATTTTTCTTTTTTTGAATTAAAAAGGAGCAGTAAGCATTTTATAGAAACAAACAGTGTTGCGATTAAAAGTAAAACATCATTTGTCTGATTGGTCCTAAATCGGGTGGCTAAACAATAGGCTGCAGTACCTAAAAGAATTGGTGCTATTTTGTTTAAGTGAATTAACTGGCAAAATTCATAAACAGCAATTATCATAAAAATTCCGAATAGCAGATAAAAACTATTGACAGAATAGGAAGTAGCGATTAAAAGCAGCGCAACATAAACTACACCGGATAATAATCTCTTTAGCGATTCGTTCATCTTATAAATCTTCTAGAAGCAGCAGATACAAGTTTTTTGCACTGCTTCCATATTGAAGAAAGTCTTCGTCTTTTGCTTTCTCGAAATATTTTATAGTGGTAATATTTGTTGGATAGTCTTTTTCATATTTCTTTTTAATCACTCGAAGACCATCGCTTTTTGCTTCTAAAATTTGACTGGTTGTAGCTAAAATTATGATGTTGCTTGGCAAATCATTTGGTTTGTTTTGCTTAATTTGATTGGATGAAAAAAGCACTGAACCTTCATCGGCAATCAAATTCTCACAACTGGCAAACAAAAACTTTGGACTAGCTGGTTTATCGTATTGCAGTTTGTTTTCGTCCAACATGCTATAAAGTTTAGGCTCATAGCATAGGGCTTCACACTCGAACCAATCATTTTCTTCTAAAATATTCAGAAACTGATCTTTTACTTCGTTTAAGTTTTCACAATATAAAAACTTACCGCCATTTTTTTTAAAGTTATAGGTAAACTTTTCATCTACGGGAAGTAATGAAAAGCTAGAAGGAGTATTGTTGAATTCGCTTTGACTTTCTTCGTCAGAGGCATCATTACCGGTGCCAAAAATTTTTCTGAAAAGACTCATGCTTGTTTTGGTATAATCTAGGTTTAAAATTGAAATCCTCCAAAGATAAAAAAATCTTAATTCAAAAGTAAGTTTTGAATTAAGATTTTAAAAAAATGTTAAAAACGGTACTGATTATACTATATCGGTTTCCTCTGCCGGAATATTGAAAAGTCTTTTTCCAAAAATAGTTTCCAAATCGTCTTTGAAAATCACTTCTTTCTCTATTAAGATGGCAGCAAGCTGCTCCAATTTATCTTTGTTATCCTCCAAGATTTTTATGGCTCTTTGATATTCATTTTCAATCAGCAATGAAATCTCTTTATCAATTGTCATAGCGGTATCTTCTGAGTAGGGTTTTGAAAAACTATATTCGCTTTGTCCAGTTGAATCGTAATAAGTAATGTTACCTAATTTTTCGTTCAGACCATAAATGGTAACCATAGCTCGTGCTTGTTTGGTTACTTTTTCTAAATCGCTTAAAGCACCGGTTGAAATTTTATTGAAGATAACTTTTTCTGCGGCTCTTCCTCCCATAGTAGCACACATTTCATCAAGCATTTGCTCCGGACGAACAATTAATCTTTCTTCTGGTAAATACCAAGCAGCACCTAAACTTTGTCCCCTTGGAACAATAGTCACTTTTATTAAAGGAGCAGCATGTTCGAGCATCCAACTTACGGTTGCGTGACCCGCTTCGTGAACGGCAATAGCGTGTTTTTCTTCGGTGGTTACGATTTTATTTTTCTTTTCTAATCCACCAACAATTCGGTCAACGGCATCTAAAAAGTCTTGTTTATCAACCGCAGTTTTATTATTTCTAGCTGCAATTAAGGCTGCTTCGTTACATACGTTAGCAATATCTGCACCCGAAAAACCTGGAGTTTGTTTGGCTAAAAATTCGGTATCCAAACCTTCTACTTTTTTAAGCGGAGCCAAGTGTACTTCAAAGATTTCTTTTCTTTCTCTGATGTCCGGTAAGTCAACATAAATTTGTCTGTCAAAACGTCCTGCACGCATCAAAGCTTTGTCTAAAACATCGGCTCTGTTGGTTGCTGCGATCACAATTACGTGTGTATTGGTCCCAAAACCATCCATTTCTGTAAGCAATTGATTCAATGTATTTTCGCGTTCATCATTACCGCCCGACATATTGTTTTTTCCTCTTGCTCTACCAACAGCATCAATTTCATCAATAAAGATTATGGATGGCGCTTTATCTTTGGCTTGTTTGAATAAATCTCTAACACGGGAAGCACCAACTCCAACAAACATTTCAACAAAATCGGAACCCGATAAAGAGAAAAAAGGAACTTTAGCTTCACCGGCAACGGCTTTTGCTAATAATGTTTTTCCGGTTCCAGGAGGACCAACTAAGAGTGCGCCTTTTGGAATTTTACCACCCAAAATGGTATACTTTTCAGGAGTCTTAAGAAATTCTACAATTTCCTGTATCTCTTCTTTAGCTCCTTCTAATCCGGCAACGTCTTTAAAAGTGGTTTTAACTTCTGTTTTTTCATCAAAAAGCTTAGCTCTCGATTTTCCAATATTGAAGATTTGTCCGCCACCACCACCAGCACCGCCAGACATTCTGCGCATAATCAATACCCATAAACCAATGATGATAACAAAAGGTAATAAGGTCATTAAAAGTTCACCCCAATTGCTTTTGCCTTTGAAATCGAAATCTTTAATTTTTCCATCTGCCTTTGCCTTTTCAATATTGTTTTGAAAAACTTCATCGTTTCCTATATCGAAAGAGTAGTGTGGCCCTTTGTTTACACTGCCCATCATGTCTTTTGCTACTTTGACATTTGCCTTGTCTTTCAAAGCTTCTTTGGTTAAGTAAGCTTCACCTTCCGTTTTGTTGTAGATGATTACTTTTTCAATTTGCCCTTTGTTTAAATACTCATTGAATTTAGAGTACGATATTTTAGTAGTGTCTTGAAAACCAGAACCACCGAAGTAATTAAGTGCAATGAATCCGATAATTACTACTACGTAAATTAACCACGGACTTATTTTAAAATTATTAGGTTTTTTTTCGTTAGCCATTTTTTATGGTATGAACAATTTTTAATATTTATTTTGAATAGTAGTTATTTTGGCATCGCCCCAAAGCCCTTCTATGTTATAGAATTAGCGAATTTGATTTTGGAAAACATGAACTACAATGTTTACATAATCCATTAAAACCCATTCGGCATTATCCGTTCCTTCAACGTGCCAAGGTTTATCTTTTAATTCTTTAGAAACTAATTTTTGGATGGAGTTAACAATCGCGTTAACTTGTGTATTCGAACTTCCATTACAGATTATGAAATAATCACAAACTGCTGTATCAATGGCTCTCAAATCGAGGATGTCAATATCATTTCCTTTTACTTCTTCTATGCCTTTTATGATGTTCGCCAAAAGAACATCTGTGTTAACCGTTTTCTTCGTCATTTATATTATATATGTTTTGCAAATGTATTACTTTTTGTCTTTATTTTTGCTGAACAAAAGTTATAAATTCATTAATATTTACCTTTCTGATATGCCTTTAATCAAACTCGATGCCATAGATTCGACGAATGACTTTTTAAAGCAATTGTTTAAAGAATCTGCAGTCGAAGATTATACTATTGTACTGGCCAACGAACAAACCAAAGGCAAAGGGCAAATGGGAGCAAAATGGATTTCTGAACCAGGTAAAAACCTTACTATGAGTATTTTGGTTAAACATGTCCATTTCAAAAATCAAAACATATACGATTTTAATATTACAGTCGCACTGTCAGTAATAAAGGTTTTAAAGAATATTCAAATACCAAATGTTGCCATAAAGTGGCCCAACGACATTATGGCAGATTCTAAAAAAGTGGCAGGAATTCTCATTGAAAACATCGTAAAAACGGAAGGCTGTTTTACCGCAATTGTTGGTATTGGATTAAATTTAAACCAAACCAATTTTGAAAACCTTCCTCAAGCCAGTTCTTTAAAGTGCATTACAGGTAAGACTTATGAACTTGAAGAAATTGCCCTACTTTTAAAAGATTCTTTGGAAGCAAATAGACTAACTTTAAATCAAGATGCTGATTTGCTTTGGTCAGCATATCATGAAAATTTATACAAAAAGGATTATCCATCGCCTTTTGAAGATAAAAATGGTAATCGATTTATGGGCATAATCAAAAAAGTTACCCGCGATGGAAAACTTGAGGTTTTGCTAAATGATGACAGCCTAACCCATTTTGAAGTTAAAGAGGTGAAAATGCTCTATTGATATGGGTTACTCCCTTTTTTTAAAATCTTTTTATTAAATATTGAAAATTAGCAGAAATAGATTAGCATTGATAATTTGATTTTAATTATTTTTGTGCCACAATTTGCTCAATTACTATCAGCTTTTCATCTAAACAAACATATAATAATGAACATACACGAATATCAAGGTAAAGAAATTTTAGCCAGCTATGGCGTTCGCGTTCAGCGCGGTATTGTTGCTAATAGTCCGATTGAAGCCGTGGCTGCTGCAAAACAATTGACGGCTGAAACAGGAACTGGCTGGCACGTTATCAAAGCACAAATTCACGCTGGTGGAAGAGGTAAAGGCGGTGGCGTAAAATTGGCAAAAAACTTGCAACAGGTTGAAGAAATAGCAGAACAAATTATTGGAATGATGTTAAAAACACCTCAGACTCCACCGGAAGGAAAGCGAGTGCACAAAGTTTTGATTGCTGAAGATGTTTATTATCCAGGAGAAAGTGAAACCAAAGAGTTTTATGTGTCTGTTCTTTTGAACAGAGCAAAAGCAAGAAACATGATTATGTATTCTACTGAAGGTGGAATGGATATCGAAGAAGTTGCGGAACATACACCACATTTAATCTTTACAGAAGAAATCGATCCATCGGTTGGATTACAAGGTTTTCAAGCACGTAGAATTGCTTTCAATCTTGGACTTTCAGGAAACGCTTTCAAAGAAATGGTAAAGTTTGTTGACTCATTATACAACGCTTATGTAGGTTCTGATGCTTCCATGTTTGAAATTAATCCAGTTTTAAAAACGTCGGATAATAAAATTATGGCTGTTGATGCCAAAGTAAATATTGATGACAATTCCTTGTATCGTCAAGCAAAATATGCTGATATGCGTGACATTCGTGAAGAAAATCCAATTGAAGTGGAAGCCAAAGAAGTCGGTCTAAACTATGTTGACCTTGACGGAACTGTTGGCTGTATGGTTAATGGTGCCGGATTAGCAATGGCAACAATGGATTTGATTAAATATGCAGGTTTTGAGCCGGCAAATTTCCTTGACGTTGGTGGAACTGCTGATGCAAAACGTGTCGAAACTGCGTTTAGAATTATCTTAAAAGATCCAAACGTAAAAGCAATTTTGATTAATATTTTTGGTGGAATTGTTCGTTGCGACCGAGTAGCTCAAGGTGTTGTTGATGCCTATAAAAACATGGGCGATGCTATAAAAGTGCCAATCATTGTGCGTCTTCAGGGAACCAATGCTGAAATCGCAAAAGAATTAATAGATAATTCAGGAATGCCAATTTTATCAGCAGTGCAATTCCAAGAAGCTGCTGACCAAGTTAAAGCTGCTTTATCCTAAGCATAAAATATAGTTTGAATTAAAATCCTGAGTTAAAGCTCGGGATTTTTTATTATTTTTCGACATTATTTCATACTTCACACAAATGAGTGCAATTAATTTTTTAACCAAAAGAATAAACATCGGTATCATTTTGATTTCATCTTTGATGATGCTTGTTGTTATTAATCTTCCTTTCAAAGCAAAACCTTTTGGTGATAAGGATTCTTTCTTTGATGAGGCTAAATCGATGGCTTTATTTTTAAAAGGAGAAGTGGGTTATGAGCAAGTAAAACTCACCAAAGCACCGGCGCCTGTCTTTATTTATGCCCCATCATTTATGTTTACTTCTGCTAATCCAATAGACATGGACTTATGGTATAGAGGTGTTGCCATAAATTTTATTTTAATAACAATAAGCTTGATGCTGATTTACAGGGCGGCCCGTAATTTATTTGATGAAAAAACAGCTTTGGTTTCTATCTTATTGCTGTTTTTATTCCCGATTCATTTTTATTATGTTTTGGGAATAACTGCAGAAATACCAGTTTTTTTTGCAGCTTCAGTTATTGCTTTTGCTTGGTCTAATGTTTATTCCGATCCCTTAAGGTTTTCTAATTGGTTGCTATTTGGATTTGGGTTGTGGTTGTTGATTATGTGCAGGCCAAATGCACTCTTAATCCTTGTATTGGGATTTTTGGTTTTAGGGTATTCATTTTTCAAAAGGAAAGACTTTCTGGTTACATTTGGCAAGAGGACATTTTATACTTTGATTCTTTGTGGATTGTCTTGCTTTGCAACCTTAAAGCTGGCTAGTAGAGTAAATGAAAATAAAAAAGTATATGACCAGGAAGGCTTGTTTTATTTCGTAGCACATCAGGGTAGATACCAGTTTCGGGAAGAGCCATTTGATTTTAGATTTTGGGATGACGATATCCGCCCCGATAGCAAGGATTATAAAAACTGGAAATTAAAGGCAAAAGATTTAGATATTTACAGAATAAAAACAGGCAAAACGAATTCGGAAGTTTATCGGGAATATTTGATTAATGATATTCTTGAACATCCGTTTACGACTACTAGACAATTTTTCATAAAATCTCTGTTCGGGCAGGTATATATAGTCAACAGTATATCGCCTCAAAACTTCCATTTAGGGCCACTTAAAGGGCCATTCTTGTATTGGGCATTTTTGTTTGTTGTCAACCTTATTAATATCCTCATTGTCATTGGAAGCCTAGTTTTTTTATTCAAAACAAAAGATTTATTAAAATATTGGCCGCTGTGGTCCATAACATTAGGACTCCTCCTTTTTCACGGAATGATGTACATGGAGCCACGCTATATGTTTCCTGCAAGAGTATCATTGTATTTGATGAGTGCGGCTGGATTATACAGTATAGGTTGGGTACGAAGAAAAATGAACTTTATTTCAAAGTTTGTTTTCCCTAATTAGTTATATTCTGTAGTGGAGTTTAAGCTTTATTAATTCTAAAGGAACTTTAAAATAATCACTCAGTTTTATTTTGGAACCTTTTACATCTTGCCATGTATTTAGGAATCTTTCCTGGGAGATCTCATTTATATCAATGTTTTTGTAGGTTTGAATAGTTCGGCAAAACAGCTCAATATCAAAAAACCATTTAGATACAAAAGGTTTGAAAAAAATGTCGTCAATTATTGTTGATCTGAAAAATTTGAAACCGCATTGTGTATCATAAACAGGTGTTTTTATTAGCCAGTTGCTTACTACAGTTGCGAAGATTCTGCCCAACAAATATCTAATAAATTTTCGCTCAATATTTCCACCAAGATGTTTTATCCTAGATCCAAATGCAATAAGTTTTTTGGGATTTTCGAATATTTTTATGGTTTCGTCAATTTCGAAAAGAGGTGTTGCTAAGTCAGCATCAATGAATCCAATTATATCAAACTTTCCAAGTAAGAACATATAATTCACACCTTTACGAACAGACTCTGCTTTACCCAAATTGTTTTCATTGTTAACAACATAAACTTGCTTTGGATACCTTATTGCAAATTGTTCCAATAATTCTAAAGTACCATCAGAACTTCCATCATTTACAAAGCAGAAAAAGTGATCTGAGTGTGATACAACATGTGTGTCGAAATTCCCAAGAGAAATTCTCTTTGCTTCATTATAGCAAGGAACAATGATACCGACTTTAAATTTACACTCCATTATGCATTAAAATTTTCCATAAGCAACACAGCTTACTCCCATGAGTTTATTTTTAGTCAGATGATTCGCGTCGAAACGGCATATCGAAAATAGAATTTTATTTAAAAGAGGGTGTGCCGCTTTCATCTCAGATTTTATTTCCGGATTTGGCAATAAATTCGATATTTTCCTCCCTAACCAAACCAATGGAAATAAAATTCCATAGAGGTAATAAATAGAGTTGGTTTTATAGTTGCTATCGGTTAAAACTTTTCTGAGTGAAGAAATAGTATATCGTCTGAAGTGGCATAGATATTCATCATGTACCGACCACAGGGATTTGAACGCAGGAACAGTTATAAAGAAATAATTCTGATTTACAGCATTTACCATAATTTCATTAAGCATTTTTTTGTCGTCTTCCAAATGTTCCAAAACATCCATCATGACCACTAAGGAATTGGAAATCACATTTGGAATCTTATTCTGTTTAATTAATCGAGTGTTTGCCGAACTTTTAATTTCGTCTGCAGTATATTCGGTATCAATCAAATAGCAACGATAAATTTTATAGGGAAAGGCTCTTAAAAGTTCTTCGGCAAAAAAACCTGTACCAGAGCCCACATCAATGATATCATATTGAATGTCATTTGGCAAACTTTCAAAGTAATTGAATAAAGGTATTTTTTTGCTTTGATAATACCAATGGGTATCTTGGTCAATACCACTGGGAATCTCTTTAATGTCCATATATGCTGCATAATTTATTAATCGCTGTAAATATAATATTTTTAGCATAAGATATTTATTTATGTTCCTAATACCATTAACTTATAATATTTATCAAATAATTAACGAAAAGGCTACCATAATTCTTTTTTATTTCATTTCTAATTCCTTAATTTTGTTGAATTGTTAAACAAATGACTTAATTCCCTTATTTATAACATGTCCAAAACAGCAATATTAGAATTTGATGGCAACAAATATGAGTTTCCGGTAATTGTAGGAAGCGAAAATGAGGCAGCCATTGATATTGAAAAACTACGTGCTTTAACAGGTGCAATAACTCTTGATCCAGGTTACAAAAATTCAGGTTCTTGTCAAAGTGAAATCACGTTCCTTGACGGAGAAGAAGGAATCCTCCGTTATCGTGGTTATGCAATAGAAGATTTAGCCGAAAAAGCAGATTTTCTTGAAGTTTCTTATTTGGTTATTTTCGGTGAATTACCAACTAAAAGTCAGCTCGCTCAATTTGAAACTGATATTAGAAAATATACTTTGGTAAACGAAGAAATGAAAAACATCATCGATGGGTTTCCAAAAACAGCTCACCCAATGGGCGTTCTGTCTTCGCTTACAAGCGCACTAACTGCATTTAATCCAAAAGTGGTTAATGTAGAAAACGAGAAAGAAATGTATGAAGCCGTTTGCAAAACTATGGGTAAATTCTTGGTGATTGCAACTTGGACGTATAGAAAAATGATGGGTTATCCTTTAAATTACTACGATAACACACAAGGATATGTTGAGAATTTTATGCAGTTAATGTTTAAATTACCTACTGAACCATATTCTTCAAATCCTGTAATTGTAGATGCATTAGATAAATTATTTATACTTCATGCTGACCACGAACAAAATTGTTCAACATCAACAGTAAGAATTGTTGGTTCCTCACATGCTGGTTTATTTGCATCCATTTCTGCCGGAGTTTCAGCTCTTTGGGGACCATTGCACGGCGGAGCCAACCAAGCTGTTTTAGAGATGTTGGAAGACATTCAAAAAGATGGTGGCGATGCTGATAAATATATGGCGAAAGCCAAAGATAAAGACGATCCATTCCGTTTGATGGGATTTGGACACCGAGTTTATAAAAACTTTGACCCAAGAGCCAGAATTATTAAAAAAGCAGCCGATGAAGTATTAAGCACACTTGGCGTTGACGATCCAATTTTAAATATCGCGAAGAAATTGGAAGAAGCAGCTTTGGTTGATGAATATTTTGTTTCCAGAAAATTATATCCAAATGTTGATTTTTACTCCGGAATTATATATAGAGCATTAGGAATTCCAACAGATATGTTTACCGTAATGTTCGCTATTGGTAGATTGCCAGGTTGGATTGCGCAATGGAAAGAAATGCGTACCAACAAAGAACCAATCGGAAGACCAAGACAAATATATATTGGTCATCCTTTAAGAGATTTTAAGACAATGGATAAAAGATAATTTCCCATTTACAATAAAAAAACTCCTTGCGTAAACAAGGAGTTTTTTATTACTATTTCTTTTTCAATCTATCTTTAAAGACTTTCTCGAATTTTTCAATCTTGGGTTGAATTACCATTTGACAATAGGTTTGGTTCTTATTGTTTTCATAATAATTTTGATGATAATCTTTCGCTTTATAAAAAGCTTTAAACGGTTCTAAAGTGGTTACAATTTTACTGCTGTAAACTCTAGCACTATTCAACTCAGCAATGATACTTTCAGCCGCTTTCTTTTGTTCTTCAGTTGCATAAAAAATAACCGAACGATATTGTGTCCCAACATCACCACCTTGTCGGTTCAAAGTTGTTGGGTCATGAACCGTAAAAAACACCTCTAAGATTTCATCTAAATTCGTTCTGGTTTTGTCATACGTAATTTCAACTACTTCAGCCGCACCCGTTATTCCGGTACAAACTTCTTCGTAACTCGGATTTTCAACTGTTCCGCCAGCAAATCCAGAAACCACTTTGTCTACACCTTCTAATTTTTCATAAACGGCTTCAACACACCAATAGCATCCACCACCAAGAACAATAGTCGCTAAATTTCCTTTGGTTTCTGTTGCATCCGGCACAAAATCTAATGAAATAGCATTCATACAATACCGTTTTCCTGTCGGCTCCGGACCATCATCAAACAAATGTCCCAAATGACTATTACATCTTCCGCAAAGTGCTTCAGTACGGCGCATTCCGAATGAATTGTCATCTTTAAAAACAACACTTTCTTTATTCTCTTGTTCAAAAAAACTTGGCCAGCCACAACTGCTTGTGAACTTTTGGTTTGATTTAAAAAGTTTTAATCCGCAGGCCGCACAATAATAAGTTCCTTTGGTTTCTGAATTCCAAATCGTTCCGGTGAAAGCTCTTTCAGTATCAGCTTCTCTAGCAACAGCATATAAATCAGGCGACAATACTTTTTTCCATTCGGCATCAGTCACATTTAATTTTTTAGTATCGGTATTAGAATAATAAGGATTTCCAGGTTTTGAAATTACGTTTTCCATAGCAATGGGTTTTGAAGTTGTGTTTTGATTGTTATTTGATTGCCCACAAGCATTCAGCATGAATAGTGGAGACAAAAGTAAAAAGTTAAAAATGGATTTTCGCATGACGGTTGATTTTTAAATCTGATACAAATTTACGCTACATATACGAGGCAAAATGTCAAGTAGATTACAAATTGCAGCTATTTAAGGAAAGTTTAACGCTTGTTCGAAATGTATAGTTATGAAGGCTGATTTTTTTTCGTATTTTTGTCCTTCTCCCGAAGCCTCGGGAATGCTCAGGATGACAAATATTACACGTAATGATTGAAGAACAAGTAATCTTGGTTAACGAACAAGATGAACCTATCGGTTTGATGAATAAACTCGAAGCGCATGAAAAGGCAATTTTGCACCGTGCTTTTTCGGTTTTTGTGTTGAATCAAAACAATGAAATCATGCTGCAGCAGCGGGCGCATCAAAAGTATCATTCACCTTTATTATGGACCAATACCTGTTGCAGCCATCAACGAGATGGTGAAACCAATATCCAAGCAGGAATTCGAAGATTACATGAAGAAATGGGTTTCAAAACCCAACTAAAAGAACTGTTTCATTTTATTTACAAAGCGCCTTTCGACAATGGTTTGACCGAACATGAATTAGACCATGTGATGATTGGTTATTATAATGAGGAACCAAAAATTAATGAAGAAGAAGTAGAAAGTTGGAAATGGATGAAAATTGAGGACGTGAAAACCGATATGATTCAAAATCCAGATATCTACACCGTTTGGTTCAAAATCATATTTGACGAATTCTATCATTATTTAGAAGACCACAAGCTATAACTCATAACTTATAATTCATAACTCATAACTATGCGAGTAACCGTTTCAAGAAAAGCCCATTTCAATTCCGCCCATCGATTGTATCGTAAAGATTGGTCAATGGAGAAAAACGACGCCATTTTTGGCAAGTGTAATAATCCCAATTTTCATGGACATAATTACGAGTTAATCGTTTCAGTTACTGGAGAAATTGACCAAGAGACTGGTTTTGTTGTTGATGTAAAAATATTATCTGATTTAATCAAAGAACATATCGAAAATGCTTTCGATCATAAAAACCTAAACATAGATGTTCCTGAGTTTGCAAATTTAAATCCAACTGCCGAAAACATAGCGGTAATAATTTGGCAAAAACTCCGAAAACATATTGATAGTAATAAAGATTTAGAAATCGTTCTATACGAAACCCCTCGAAATTTTGTAACCTACAACGGAAATTAATGGCACTAAAAATTGGGGACAAAATCCCTTCATTTACTTCGATAGATAGCAAAGGAGATTCTTTTGAGATAAAAAGTTACATTGGAAAACCATTAGTAATTTATTTTTATCCAAAAGATGATACGCCCGGTTGCACCATTCAAGCTTGCACTTTTCGGGATAAGTATGAAGATTTTAAAGCACTTGGTGCAGAAGTGATTGGCATAAGTAGTGATAGTTTGCAATCCCATCAAAAGTTTGCTTCACGATACAAGCTTCCTTTTATTTTACTTTCTGATTTTGATAAAAAGATTAGAAGTCAATTTGGTGTGCCAAATGATTTTTTAGGATTAATTCCCGGCAGAGCTACTTATGTTGCGGATAAAAACGGAATAATTCAATTGATTTTTGATAGCACTTCCAGTAAAATTCATATCGAAAAAGCGCTTGAAATTCTCAAAAGAATGTAAGTTTGCTGAAAATAATTCCAAATGAAATTATATCCGTTACAGTTTGAACCGATACTAAAAGAAAGAATTTGGGGCGGAACCAAGTTAAAAACTTTTCTCAACAAACCAATAACTTCCAATATCACTGGTGAAAGCTGGGAAATATCTACCGTTGAAAATGATGTTAGCATTGTTGCCAATGGTATTTTCAAAGGAAAATCATTGAACGAATTAATTAATGAATTACCAGAAGCGGTTTTGGGGACTAAAGTTTATGCCCAATTTGGTAAACAATTTCCATTGCTTTTTAAATATCTCGATGCCCGCGAAGACTTGTCCATACAATTGCATCCCAATGATGAATTAGCCAAAAAACGTCACAACTCTTTTGGTAAAACCGAAATGTGGTACGTGATGCAAGCCGATGCTGATGCTAGATTAATTGTTGGTTTCAAAGAAAAATCGTCACCTTCAGCATTTATTCAAAATCTGAACAACAAAACATTACTCCACATTCTTGATACCAAAAAAGTAAAGCAAGGCGATGTTTTTATGTTGGAAACAGGAACTATTCACGCCATTGGTGCCGGAATTGTTGTTGCCGAAATCCAGCAAACTTCCGATATTACGTATCGTGTCTATGATTTTGATAGAGTAGATGCCAATGGAAATAAAAGAGAATTACACCTTGATTTGGCTTTAGAAGCTATAAATTATGAGAAGATTGAAGCACAACGATTGTATTCCAAAACCGAAAATGTTTCGAATGAAGTAGTCAATTGCAACTACTTTACAACCAATTTTATTCCGCTTGACGGAACTACTGAAATTAATAAAAACCAAACTTCATTTACAGTTTATATGTGTGTGGATGGTGACTTTCAGCTAACAGTTGATGGAGAAAGCTACACTTATCAAAAGGGAGATACCGTTTTAATTCCGGCAAGTTTAACTGATTTTCAACTTTCTGGAAAAGCATCAATCTTAGAAATTTATATTTCGTAGTTTGTTTTCTAAAGATTTAGTGTAATTTTGCACCGAATTTTAAAAATAAAGAAAATGCCAAGTGTTAAAAATTTAAAGAAAGATATTAACTTCGTATTGGGTGATATTATTGAAGCAGTTTACATTTATGAAATGACAACTACCGGAAAACCATCTGATAAAACAAACGCTATCATTGATGAAGCTATCACGTCTTTTGACGGTTTGATTGAAAAAGTTAATGCTAAGAAAGTAGAAAATAAAAAAGCGCATTTCAAGCAAATCAATGCAGATTTAGAACAAACTGCAAATCAATTGGTTGAAAAAATCAACGCACTTTAATAAAAAAAAGTTTGTAAATATTTTGGTGGATTGAAATTCACTTTTATATTTGCAGAACTATTACGCCGCCAGCGTAGCTCAGTTGGCTAGAGCAGCTGATTTGTAATCAGCAGGTCGTGGGTTCGAGTCCCTCCGCCGGCTCCAAAAGAAACCGTTTCGTTTAATCGAAGCGGTTTTTTATTTTATATGAAATTGGGACGAGAAGTTTATCCCGTCTCGTTTTTTATAACGAGACGGGAAGTCCCTCCGCCGGCTCCAAAAAAGGGAAACGAAAGTTTTCCTTTTTTTTATGGAATGAATTGCCATCACTGAATTGCCATCACTTTCAAGTGATGGTTTTTTGTTTTTAAGAAAGTAAGGCTAAAAAAAACATTTTTGAAAACCATTTCAATTCGTATCTTTATTGGCTTCAAAATTTTGAAAGATTAAAAATTATTTAAAAAAATATGTGCTCTACAAAACAAAGTGAATTTATGCAGGAAGCAATTCAGCTTTCTATCGAAAATGTAAAATCGGGTAAAGGCGGACCGTTTGGTGCTGTCATTGTGAAAGACGGAAAAATTATTGCTCGTGGTGCCAATGGCGTAACTTCTACGAATGACCCAACAGCACACGCCGAAGTGGTGGCAATCAGAAATGCCTGCTCCGCCTTAGGAACTTTCCAATTGGATGGTTGCGAAATCTACACGAGTTGCGAGCCTTGCCCGATGTGTTTGGGAGCCATTTATTGGGCACGACCAGACCGAATGTATTTTGCCAACACAAAAAAAGACGCTGCTGATATCAACTTCGATGACCAATTCATCTACGAAGAATTAGAATTGCCTTACCAAAACAGAAAATTGGAAACCATTCAAATGATGAATGAAGAAGCTTTGGAAGCATTTAAACTTTGGTCTGAAAACATAAACAAAATAGAATACTAGATTTCTAAATCAGCATGATTCAATTTATATTAAATAACCAACTGATCAAAACCAACAAGCCAGCTAGTACCACTCTGCTGGATTTTGTTCGTTATGACGAAAACTTACGCGGTACAAAAATCGGTTGCCGGGAAGGCGATTGCGGTGCTTGTACTGTTTTAATTGGCTCGATGAAAGAAGGAAAACTCGAATACATGAGCGCTACTTCTTGCTTAACACCATTGCCTAACATTCAAGGAAAACATGTCGTTACAGTCGAAGGTTTAAACTTACCGGACAAACTAAACCAAGCGCAACAAGCGATGGTCGATTGTTCGGGAACGCAATGTGGTTTTTGTACGCCAGGTTTTGTAAACTCGATGTGCGGTTATGCGCTAACGTGTGCCAAACCAACATTAGAAAGTGCGATTAGTGCTATAGACGGAAATATTTGTCGATGTACAGGTTATAAAACTATAGAACGTGCGTCGGCACAATTGGCTGAAAAACTGCAAGCGAAAGATAAAAGTGACTCAATGTCGTGGCTGGTTGCCAATGAATTTGTACCCGATTATTTTTTAGGTATTGAAGAGAAGCTAAAAGCAATTCAAACACCGTTTGTCACGCCCGCAAAGGTAGGAATTCCAATTGGTGGCGGAACCGATTTATACGTTCAGAAGCATGACGAATTGAACGATTTCGATTTGGATTATCTGTTTGATAAAAGCGAATTAAACGGAATTACTTTTGAAGGAAATCGTTGCATACTGAAATCATCAGCAACAGTTACCGATTTGATGGAAAACGAACGCTTATTGGAAACTATTCCGAATTGGTACAAACACTTAAAATTACTTTCGTCAACACCAATCCGAAACATAGCAACTATAGCCGGAAATATTGCCAATGGTTCACCAATTGGGGATTTTACGATTATTCTTTTGGCAATGAAAGCACAACTGACATTGACCAATAAAGAAAATAGTAGTCGAAAAGTAATGCTGAAAGATTTCTATTTAGGCTACAAAACTTTAGATAAAAAAGCAGACGAAATCATCACCGAAATCGCTTTTGAATTACCAACCAACGGAACGCAATTCAATTTTGAAAAAGTCTGCAAAAGACAATACTTAGATATTGCGAGTGTGAATACAGCAATTTCAATTTCAACTAATGGAACTACGATCACCGAAGCCCACGTTTCAATCGGTGGAGTAGGACCAATTCCGAAATACCTGGAGAAGACTAGCGAATTTTTGTTAAGCAATGATATCACAGTTTCAGTTATAAAAGAAGCGGAGCAAATTCTGCAAACCGAATTATCGCCAATAAGCGATGCGCGAGGAAATGAAGCCTACAAAAGATTGTTGGGACGTCAATTGTTCTTCAGTCATTTCATTACACTTTTTCCCGAAACCATTAAAATGGATGACTTGATATGATTAATATAGACGCACATAATCACGTAAAAGGAAAATCCATTTACCTTGATGATATTCAGGAAGTACATGGAACATTGTATGCGCTTCCGTTTGATTCTACTGTGGCTCATGCTAAAATAACGAGCATTGATTATAAAAATGCCTTGAACTGTCACGGAATAGTTTCGATTTTAACTGCGAAAGATGTTCCGGGTGAAAATCAAATTGGTGGTATTATTCCAGATGAACCTTTATTCGCAGAAGATGAAGTTCACTTTCGTGGACAAGTAATTGCTTTGATTGTCGGAACATCAGAACATCATTGCCGAATGGCAGCGAAATTGATTAAAGTCGAATTCGAAGAACTTCCAATAATTGTTGATCCAAGAGAAGCGCAGGCGAAAGGCAAATTAATCATGCCTCCGAGACAATTCAAATTGGGTGATACAGCTTCAGCCTGGGCGCAATGCGAACACATTTTCGAAGGCAGAAGCGACGTCAATGGACAGGAACATTTATACATAGAAACACAAGGTGCTTACGCCCGACCAAAAGAAGACGGAAGTATTGTCATATCATCATCTACTCAAGGTCCAACTGCCGTGCAACGAATGGTGGCTCAGGTTTTGGGAATTCCAATGCACAAAATCGAAATCGATACGGTTCGACTTGGTGGCGGTTTTGGAGGAAAAGAAGACCAAGCAACGCCTTGGGCCGTTATGGTAGCACTGGCTTGCCAGATTCTGCACAAACCAGTAAAAATGGCGATGCATCGAATGGACGATATGCGCATGACAGGAAAGCGACATCCATACTCAGCCGATTTCAAAATTGGTTTAGATAAAAATTATAAAATTATCGCCTACGAAGTAACGCATTATCAAAACGCCGGAGCTGCAGCCGATTTGTCGCCAGCAGTTATGGAGAGAACTTTATTCCATTCGACCAATGCTTATTTTGTTCCGAATGTGATTGCGAAAGCGTACAGTTGTAAAACCAATTTGCCGCCAAACACCGCTTTCCGAGGATTTGGTGGACCTCAAGGAAAATTTGTAATTGAAGCCGCGATTGTAAAAGCTGCAGAATCATTAGGCGTAAGTCCGGCATTGATTCAGAAAGCGAATTTGGTAAAAGACGGCGACGAATTATCGTATGGACAAATTCTGCAACAAGTTGAAGCAACCAATACATGGGAAACCTGTATGAAAAGCTACGATTATGAAGCACAAAAAAATAGGGTAGAAGCCTTTAATAAAACCAATACGCGTTTCAAAAAAGGTTTGGCGATACAACCCATTTGTTTCGGAATTTCGTTTACCAATACGATGATGAATCACGCGCGCGCTTTGGTGCACATTTATCACGATGGTAGCGTTGTGGTAAGTACCGGCGGCGTTGAAATGGGACAAGGTTTGAATACCAAAATGCTTCAGATTGTGGTGGAAACTTTTGGAATACGTCCGAATCGCGTTAGAATTGAATCTACCAATACGTTACGGGTTGCTAATACATCACCAACAGCTGCTAGTGCTGGAGCTGACCTTAACGGAAAAGCTTTGCAAATGGCTTGTAAAGCTTTATTATCAAGATTACTGAAAGTTGCGGAATCAGAATTGAATACTGACAAGTTACAGATTAACGATGAATTTTTGTTTGCTAATGACAAGGCAACAGAAATCAGCTGGAAAGATTTGGTAATGAAAGCACATGTAATGAGAGTAGCACTTACCGAGAATTCGCATTATGCTACGCCAACCATTCATTATGACAAAACCAAAGAGAAAGGACATCCGTTTGCGTATCACGTTTACGGAACTTCCATTCATGAAGTTACGGTTGATTGCCTAAAAGGAACTTATGAGTTTGACAGCATCAACATCGTTCACGATTTTGGAAAAAGCATGAATAAGGCCATCGACAACGGTCAGATTGAAGGCGGATTGGTGCAAGGAATCGGTTGGATGACATTGGAAGAAATTATTTATAATAATCAGGGAAGATTGGTTTCAAATGCGTTATCGACTTATAAAGTTCCCGATATTTATTCGGTGCCAAAGCAAATTAACATTCAACATTTAGAAACCGAAGGCCACGAACTCGCCATCAATAAATCAAAAGCAGTAGGCGAACCACCATTAATGTATGGAATTGGAGCTTATTTCGCTATTCGAAATGCTGTAAAAGCCTTTAACCCAAATGCAGAGTTGGCAGTAAATGCACCTTATACTCCGGAAAAAGTGTTGCTGGATTTGTATCGGGAGTTATAGTCAGTTAGAAATATTATTAAAAAGAAACCGCTCCATTACTGATGCGGTTTCTTTTTATCTATAAGTCAACTGCGACTGCGACTGAACGCCTGTCTGCCGACAGGCAGGCTACTTCCCAGCTCTATTCTCCAAAATCTTCTTAAACGAACGCCCACGAATTTCATCCAAAGTCAGACCTGTTGCCAAAACTTCTTCCTCAGTAATCGCACCGCTGTTTAGTGCACGAAGGAAATAATTTAATAATCCTTGTCCTGTTGCCGCATCATCAAATACGTCTCCGATTAGGGTGGCACGCGCTGCTTTCTCTACAAAAGTTTTCAAACGCTCTACAGCATCGTCATAACTTTCCAAAAAGAATGCATATACCGCCGCATAACGCATCGGGAACTGCGCAGGATTCAAATCCCAACCTTGGTAATAGCCATTCCACAACGAATGTCGGATATGGTCGTAACCTTTTTTCCAGGCTCTGTGGACGACTTCCATGTTTTCTTTTTCCTGAGCTGGACTCAAATCGCCTCGGTGCGGACCAATAGGCATCGTATTCGTAGCACCATCGCTCAACCAGATTCCAGTATGAGCCAAAGCTACTTTCGTCACATGATGCGCAAAATCGCAAACCGGATGATCCATTTCCTGATATTTTGCTGTAATGCTGCAGCTTGCGGTATAATCATACGTTCCAAAATGCATTGCAATGCAACGACCTTGAGCGGCTTTTATAAATCGGTATAACGGATTCGTTCCGTCAATATCCATAATGGCTTGCGTGGTTTCTACCATCATTTCCATTTTCAAGGTTCCTTTTGCCAAACCTAATTCTTCTTCCAAAATGGTAAAGAAATTAGCCAAAGTTTCCGGTTGCTCCGGAATAGTCACTTTTGGTAACATCACTACAAAATTATCCGGTAATTTTCCGTGAGTAGCTTTTACTAAAGTAGTCACAAAAATATCTAACGTACGCAATCCTCTTTCTTTCATTTCTTCGGTAAACGGTTTGATTCGAATACCTATAAAAGGAGAAAGTGTTTTTTCTTGCATTCCTTTAGCAACTTCCAAGGCAGCAGAAATAGCTGTTGCATCTTCTTCCTCATTGCTTCGGTTGCCATAACCATCTTCAAAGTCAATACGGAAATCTTCAATAGCCTCCGATTTTAATTTGGCCACGACCTTATCGTAAATCCGCTTGCTGAAATCAGTTCCACCAGTTAAGCCAAATGCTTTTCCAAAAACTTCATGGTTTGGTGCATAGGTTTCTAATATTTCTATAGCACGACGACCAAGTGCTATTGGCGCATCCGATTTAAAAAGGTTAGCTCCACCATACAAGGTATGCACTGGCTGACGCTCGCTTCGGTCACCAGGATATATTTCGTTGAAAGTCGAATTGGCTTTGCTTAAACTGTTGAACAATTGTTCTTTTTTGTTATTAGGAATTGTCATTTTTATACGTTTTTGTCTATTCTCTATATTCTTTTCTCTTGCTTCTTTTAGTTTGTCACCCTGAGCCTGTCGAAGGGCTAACTTCCTCTATACGTACTATATCCAAATGGATTCACCAACAAAGGAACGTGATAATGCGTTTCGTCAAAAGTGCTGAAAATGATTTCTACTTTTGGGTAAAAGGTTTTGGTATTTGAGTAATAGTTTCCGGTATCGAAAACCATTTTATACGTATCCGGTTTTAGGTTTCGCTCTTGCGGAAGTAAATCCGGAATTCTACCGTCACTGTTGGTAATACCTTGCGCAATGGTTTGCCAAACGCTATTTCTAAAAGCTTGTAATCTGATGGAAATGTCTTTTCCGGGAATTCCTGTCGAGGTATCTAAAACGTGGGTTGTGATTTGGCTAACTTTCAGGAAACTGAAATCGCTATCAGGTAGCATTTTTTTGAAACGGATGATGGAGATTTTCTGCTGTTCGCCCTTGGCAATATGCAGTTCTTCTTCGGCTGTGTTTTGCAAACGGTCATTCAATAAAGCTAACATTTCGGTTGCTGATTTTCCTGTAGCGCAAACGATGAAAATGAATCCGTTTTTGTTTTCATAATCGGTATTGGCTTTCGACAAATGTTGAATTACTTCCTGCGTCGCCACTGCAACTCCTGCTTGTTCTTTACCGGCGAACTTTTCGGTAAGGCTTTTTACATTGCCAATTTTCGGATGATGTGTAAATGATTCTCTCCAATCTGCTTCAGTACATTCGTCATACCAAATTTTGGATGATAAATCCACCAATTGCTTTTCGGAAACAAAAGGGAAGTGCTTCATCATAGAATCTGCCCATTTTTCCGAACCACAACAAGCGAATAATTCTCTTTTTGCAGTTTCTTCGGGTAAGGTGTTAAATGCTAATAAGTTCATATATATTTCTTTGAAATGTAAATTTAGTTTAAAAGTGTTTTACCGCAGATTCGCAGATTATTTAAATTTATTAAATGGTAAATCTGCGAATCTGCGGTTTTTTTTTATTTCAAACTCGCACCTTGTTCAATCCAACAGCGAATCATGTTTCGCTCTTCTTCGGTGATGTTGGTTTTATTGTTTTGAGGCATCGTTTTGGTAATCACCACACGCTGCATAATCAAATCTCTTTTATTGTAAATATCCTGAGGTGTATCATATTTTACGCCATTTGGAGCGGTAGTATAGACATCGTCTGTTGGAGCAGAAGAATGGCATTGTGCACAACGCTTTTGGATAATCTCCTGAACTTCAGTAATACTGACTTCTTTTTTACATTCATAAGGATTCGTGCTTGGTGCTGAAATAAAGCAGGCTGCTAAAAGAATAATCACGGAAACTGGTAAAATCCAAACATTGAGTTCTCTTTTTTCTTTTAGATTAAGATAATGTTTTACTCCGGCCGCACCAGGTGAAATTATTGCCAAAATCAACCACGGATATTCGTATCCAAAGGTAGACGGAAAGTGATTACTAACCATCACGAACAACACAGGAAGCGTAAAATAATTATTGTGCAGTGAACGTGCTAGAGCTTTTTTACCCAAACTCGGATCTAAAGGAATTCCCAATTTAGCACAAAGCACCATTTCTTTTTGTCCCGGAATAATCACGAAGAAAACGTTCGCAACCATAATACCGCCAATCATCGCTCCAAAATGGATATAAGCGGCACGAGCACTGAATACATGACAATAGAACCAGGCAAATAAAATCAGAAATGCAAAACCAACCAAAGCAAACGCCAATTGGTTTTTGATTAAGGAAGATTTGCACATCTTGTCGTAAATCAACCAGCCAACTACAAACGAACCAACTCCAATCAGGATTCCTTCAGTAGCCGTAATATCCAATACATTCTTATCAATCAAAAACGCAGAAGCATTGAAATAATACACCACAAACAGCAAACAAAACCCCGAAAGCCAGGTAAAATAAGCTTCGTATTTGAACCAGTGCAAGTGTTTCGGAATTGTCTTTGGCGCGACTTTATATTTCTCTAAATAATAAAATCCGCCACCGTGAACAGCCCAAAGGTTTCCGGCCAATTCATCACGTACATTTTCAGTTCTATTCAAGGCATTTTCAAGGAAAACAAAATAGAAGGAAGCTCCAATCCATGCAATTCCGAAGGTAATATGCATTAAGCGAATGACAATATTCAGCCATTCCATCATATGACTTTCTAATGGCGTTCCTTCAACTAAAATATAGGTGTTGACCAAAATCCCGACTATCAACAACAACATTACGGCATAGATGTAATTCATGCTCGTGTTTCTAATGTCTTCGTCGCTTTCAGGATTTTTTTGAGATTTTCCTTTTAGGAAGTTGGGCATTTTATATGACATATAGGCCAACGTAATCAATACGCTGAATTCAATTACATACAAAACGATTATTATAAAGGTTCCTACTGACACTACTTATTGATTTTACCAAACAATCGTAAACGACCGATTCCACCGTCAGGGAAGATGTTCAATCTGACGTGAGTAATTCCGTTATAACTATTTATTTCTTTTACAAATTCGTGTTCGTTGTCGGCGCTTAATTTTTGCTGAGGTAACAAAGTTTGCCAATCACCACGATTGATGACTGCTTCGTCATTATCGCTTACGCAGTATTCAATCGAACAGCTATCAGGATAATTTCCTTTGAAATGACACGTATCAACTACAATTCGGTCAACGGTTCCTTTGTGGGCTAGTTTCAGAATAACCCAATCGCGATTGTTTGGCGTTCGGTTACGTTTGGTTTCCCAACCGTCGCCCATATTGGCACCACGGTTTGGCATAATCAAATTACTCATCGCGCTAAAGAACATATCATTGCAAGCAATCGCTTGTCCGCCGTTAATGGCGGCCGCTAAATCAATAGTATCATTTGTTGAAACCGCATTCCAATTCTTGAAAACTTCTCCGTAAACTCGTAATCGCGCAACGCCACCATCAGGATAAATATGTAAACGTAAATGTGTGTGTGTCTCATCACTTTCACATTTGTAAAAGTTTTGTGAACCCGCATCTAAATGTGATTTAGGTAGAATTTCTTTCCATGCTAAATTCTCCCAATCCGAAATACCTTCAGCATTTGGCAAATTAATAGCTTCAATCGAAGCATGTGGTGGATGATTTCCCAAAAAGAAATTGGTGTCAATATCGAAACCCGTAATTTTTCCCGAAGTTGCCAATTGGATGATTGCCCAATCGTGTCCGGGAGTTCTCTTTCTTCGGCTTTCCCAACCGTCCATCCATTTGCCTCTGTCGGTATATTTATCGTGTATGAAAATGCCTCGTGTTGGCAGAATTAAGTTTTCTTTTTCGGCAAAGAAATCATCGGTACTATATAAAACCTTTCCGCCTAATCGTTCTGCGGCTAAATCGGTAAGTGAAGTAAATGCTGGTGATTCTTTTATAATCTCGGTTACTTTTGCAAAAGCCATTGTCCTTTATTTTTGTTTTGTATTGATTTATTGTGATAAACAGTTGCCCCATTTACTATCGTTTCGAGCACTTGACCGTTTAAGTTTTGCGCAATATATGGACTTATTTTATATCTGAAAAAAATGTCTTTAGGTTTTACTAAATCGATTGCGTCAGGATTCCAAATTACGATGTCGGCATCATTGCCAATTTTGAGTTCACCTTTGGTAGAAGCTTTAATAAAATGCGCTGGTTTTGAAGTCACTAAAGGGATAAATTGTTCCAATGTCATCGTGCTTTTCAGTGCTGTCCATGAAGCTGTCAGCAGAAATTGAATGCCTGCAATTCCGCCCCAGGCTTTCTTTAAATTGCCGCTTTCCATTTCCTTGATATTTGGCGGAGCAGGCGAGTGGTCAGTCGTTATAAAATCTAAAACACCAGAAACAAAAGCATGTTTCAGTTGTTCATTATTGGAACGTTCCCGAATTGGCGGTGCGCATTTGTAAATGCAGTTGGCGTCCGGAATATCCTCAGCATTAAAGAAAATATATTGGGCGCAGGTTTCTGCTGTAATGGGTAAACCTTCTTTTTTGGCAGCTTCAATTTTGGATAACGCTTCCGCGGATGCAACGTGAACGATATGAACCGGGCAATTGTGTTTTCTACACATTCTAATCATCAAATCGATGGCATCGTTTTCCCATTGCTTTGGACGGCTTGCCAAATAATGCTCATAGCTTGTTGGATTGTTATCAAAATCACAATCAACTTCGGTATCGTATAATTCGCAGTGTGCCAATAACGGCATATTGTGTTTAGCAATAATCGGCATCGCTTCGTCTAAATCTTTTTCGGTAACATTCGGAAATTCATCAATACCTGAATGTGTCAGAAAGCATTTTACACCTACAACACCGGCTTGAATCAGTTCTTCTAAATGACCAGCATTTCCTGGAATCAGTCCACCATAAAAACCAACATTGACATTCATTTTGCCTTTCGAGGCTTCGAGTTTCTGATTAAAAGCATCCAAAGTTGTCGTCACCGGACTTGCATTCAGCGGCATGTCAATAATAGTTGTTGAACCTCCAGCCGCCGCAGCTTGAGTTGCTGTTTCAAAACCTTCCCATTCGGTTCTTCCGGGTTCGTTGATATGAACGTGGACATCAATAACGCCAGGCATAATGACTGCATTACCAAAATCTTGGGCGTCATTTAACTTCTTGAAATCAATGGAGGTAATACTTCCGTTGCTAAAACCGATGGTTGCTAGCTGTAGTTTATTTTCTACCCAAACTCTATTGCTATATATTTTTCTTTCGTGCACTATGGTTGTTTTTTGAATTTACCAGAAAGGCAAACGTACAAAGTTAAAGATAAAAAGTTAATTTTTGAATCAGAAATAATAATGACTGTTATTGCATATAAGGTGTAATTGAAAGTTCAAAATGAACTATAAGAAAGCATTCGAAATGCGATATTAATTGTGTAATTTAGCCATCCAATAAAAAGCACTTTTATGAATAAGAATGGACCAATAATAGTTATTGAAGATGATAAAGATGATCAGGAGTTAATGTCGGAAGTATTTGAGGAATTAGGTTATAAAAATGAAATACTCTTTTTTGGAGATGGTGAAATAGCATTGGATCACTTAATAAATAATCGTGTTGAACCTTTTATCGTTTTTTCTGACATCAACATGCCCAAACTAAACGGAATGGAACTTAGGGAAAAAATCCACAACAATGAAGATTTAAATCTAAAATGCACACCCTATTTATTTTTTTCTACAAGTAATGAACAGCAACATATAATTGATGCTTATTCAAAATCGGTTCAGGGTTTTTTTGTCAAGCCCAATAACTATGATGATTTAAGAAAAACTTTAAAAATTATAATCGAGTATTGGAAAGCATGCGTTTCTCCAAATTATGTTAAATAATATTTCCTAACTTCGTTTTTTTCAAACATAGTAGTCCGTTTCATAATCCGAAACAATGATTTTAGATTTCTACAGAAGAGTTTGCCAAACCCTCCAATCCGAAAAACGATTGGTGCTTATGATTGTTATTGCCAATGAAGGAAGCAGTCCGGGACGTAAAGGCTTTAAAATGGCTGTTGCCAAAAACGGAATGTTTGGTACGATAGGTGGCGGAATCATGGAGCACAAATTGGTAGAATACGCGCAATCGCTTATAAACAAACCATCTTTCGAACCTTTTATAAAACATCAGATTCACGATAAATCAGCACTCAAAGACCAATCGGGAATGATATGCTCTGGTCAGCAGACAATTGCTTTTTATGATATTAAGGCTGATTTCCTTCCTTTGATTAACCAAATTTTGACAGAAGAGAATTTCCAGATTACCTATAACAATCACGGTATTAATATTCTTTCTGAAAACCCTGAATGGTCGTTTACCGAAACCAATTCGTTACCACAAAAAGTCTATATCATTGGTGGAGGACACGTTGGTTTAGCGTTAAGTGAAGTGCTTTCGCGTATGGATTTTGAAATTCATATTCTAGATCATCGGGAAAATCTCAATACGATGGAAGCAAACTATTTTGTTACCACAAAACAAATTATCGATTTTGAAGAAATTGGAAATTATATTCCAGAAGGAAATGATGTATATGTCGTAATTATGTCTTTTGGTTACCGAACTGACGATATTATAATCAGACGATTAATCAATAAAAATTTCAAATATATCGGAATGTTGGGAAGCAAGGAAAAGATTGCAACTTTATTCCAAAACATGATTGTCGATGGTTTCGATAAAGATACAATTGCCAAAGTCTATGCGCCAATTGGAATCGATATCAAAAGCGAAACTAATCAGGAAATTGCCATCAGCGTTGCTGCACAATTAATTCGAGTTAAAAATCAAAACAGATGATTTCTACTTCCGAAGCTTTTTCGATACTTGAAAATTTGAAATATTCCAAAAGAGTAATGGAACTTCCGTTATTAGAAGCACGTAGTCATGTGTTGGCAGAAACTGTTTTTTCTCCAATCAACATGCCACCATTCTGTCAAGCTACTATGGATGGTTTTGCGGTTTGTTTACACGATTCGTTACAGTATGAAATTGTTGGCGAAGTTAAAGCGGGCGATTTCTATACAAATGAACTAAAGCCCGGTCAGGCAGTAAAAATATTTACTGGAGCTGCGGTTCCTGATTCGGCGCAAGCCGTAATCCAAATTGAAAAAGTAACTGTTGATGGTTCAAATTTACTTTTAGAGGAAATCATAAAGCCAGAAACGAATGTTCGTCAATTAGGAGCACAGATTATGAAAGGCGCTATTGCTTTGGAAGAAGGCACATTCCTAAGTCCAGCAGCAATTGGGTTTTTAACTGGATTGGGATTTACTAAAGTCAAAGTATTTCAAAAACCAAGCATCGGAATTGTCGTGACAGGAAATGAGCTTGTATCAGCTGGAGAAAATTTGTCAAGCGGAAAAGTATACGAAAGCAACGCAATCATGTTGCAAACGGCTTTATTCGACGCAAATTATAATGAAGTTTCGCTTTATAAAGTCAACGATGATTTTGAAAACACTAAAAATGCACTTGAAAAATCCATAAATGAAAACGATATTGTATTGGTTTCGGGCGGAATTTCCGTTGGAGATTATGATTTTGTTGGCAAAGCTTTGGAAAGTTTAAAAGTAGAAACGCTGTTTTATAAAGTCAATCAAAAACCTGGGAAGCCTTTATTGGTTGGAAAGCAAAACGAAAAAATAATTTTTGCTTTACCAGGAAATCCTGCGGCGAGTTTGACGTGTTTTTATGTGTATGTTTTGCCCACATTGCAAAGACTTTCTGGAATCAGTCACAAATATGGTTCTGATTTGAAGAAGAATTTAGCTCACGATTATGCTGTCGATAATCCACGTTCTCAGTTTTTGAAAGCATCAATTGTTGATGATTCGGTTACTATTTTGTCGCATCAGGATTCGGGAATGTTGAATTCCTTTGCGCTTGCCAATGCTTTGGTTTATGTACCTGATGGAAACTATCAATTGTTAAAAGGAGATAAAGTTTCGGTTTATCTTATCTAAAATCATAATTGTCTTTATATTTACGGTTCGTTAATTTTTAAAAATATGTTGGAAAGCGAACTCATTCAATCTCCATTATTACTCGTTTTGTTGCTCATTGTTGCTTTTTTGTACGCAAGCGTCGGACATGGCGGCGCCAGCGGTTACTTAGCTTTGATGAGTTTATTTGCGTTTCCGATAACGTTTATGAAACCAACCGCTTTGGTGCTGAATATATTGGTCTCAGCGATTTCGTTTTATTTTTATTATCGCGAGAAAAAGTTTGAATGGAAGTTGTTTTATCCGTTTGCGATAACCTCGGTTCCATTCTCATTTTTAGGCGGAAGCCTCACGATTGAAACGCATATATATAAAATCATCTTAGCCACTGTTTTGCTATTTGCCGTAGCCAGATTAGTTGGTTTATTCGGAAAGCAAAAAGGAGAGCTGAAACCGATAAATATTCCATTAGCTTTATTTATTGGTGCTGTAATCGGATTTTTATCAGGATTGATAGGCATTGGCGGCGGCATCATTTTGAGTCCGGTGATTTTACTTTTGGGTTGGGCTGATATCAAAAAAAGTGCAGCCGTTTCGGCTTTGTTTATTTTTGTGAATTCTGTTTCCGGACTTTTCGGATTTGTGTCCAAAGGCGGAACCTTGCCAATTTCTTCGGTATCTTTGATAGCCGTAGTTTTGGTTGGCGGAATTCTGGGTGGTTATTTCGGAAGCAAAAAAATGAATACGCAAATGTTGCGAAATGTTTTGGCTTTGGTTTTACTCATTGCTATCTTTAAATTGTACACAACCTAATGGAAATTGCGGTCAAATATTTCGGAATTATAGCCGATATTACCCATAAAAAGGAAGAGTCATTTTTTATTGATGATAAGTCAAGTACACTAAAATCGTTACAATTAAAAATTGAAATGAAATATCCTAAAATACTGGTTATTAATTATTCAATAGCTGTAAATAAAAAATTCCTACAAAATGATATTTTGTTAAAAAACCAAGATATAATAGCATTTTTACCGCCATTTGCAGGAGGTTAAAAAGTAAACACAATGAAACGATACGAACGACAAATAGCGCTGCCTGAAATTGGAATTTCGGGTCAACAAAAACTAGCCGAAGCCAAGGTTTTAATTATTGGCATTGGAGGTCTGGGTTGTCCTGTTTTGCAAAATCTTGTTGGTGCCGGAGTTGGAACGATCGGTCTTGTTGATGGTGATGTAGTGGAAGAAACCAATTTGCATCGTCAGTATTTATATACCTTGAACGATTGCAGTAGAAACAAAGTCGAAGTTGCTGCTGAAGTTGTTTTAAAACAAAACCCAGAAGTAAGCATAATTCAACATTCAGAATATTTTTCCAAAGAAAATTGCCTTGAAATTGTTTCCGATTACCAAATCATTGTCGATTGCTCTGATAATATTCCAACGCGCTATTTAATCAACGATGTAGCAGTGGCAAAAGGAATTCCTATGGTGTATGCTTCAATCCATAAGTTCGAAGGGCAACTTTCGGTTTTCAATTATAAAAACGGGCCAACCTATCGTTGTTTGTTTCCGGAAGATGATCGATTAGAAGCTATTCCAAATTGTAATGATTCCGGAGTTTTGGGAGTTTTGCCAAATGTCTTAGGAACGATGCAGGCGAATGAAGTAATAAAAATTATTCTGGGAATTGAAGAAGTTTTAAGTGGTGAGTTGTTATTGTATAATAGTTTAGATAATAGTTTTCAAACTATTAAAATTCAAAAAGATATAAATTTTATAAATAAAGTAAAGATCAAAAGCAGCAGTATTTCAGAAGCCGATTTTTTTACCAATGATGATTCTCTAATAATTGACATTCGGGAAGAATATGAAGAACCAAAATTGGATTTGGAAACTATCAAAAGCGTACCTTTGTCACAGTTGGATGATTTCCTGAAAGATATTGATTCAAGTCAAAAAATAGTTCTGGTTTGCCAACACGGAAATAGAAGCGAACTGGCTGTTGATTATCTAGTGAAAAATGGATTTACCAATGTTTTTCATTTGCAAAACGGAATAGAATCTTTAGAGAGAATACTTAATGACAACAGATAAACCAAAAAAAACAACATTTATTCAAGGTGCAATTCACGCTGAATTCATTGGAAATTCTATCGCGAAGCACCAAAGTAAAACGACTATTGGTGCGCATAATATTTTTCTTGGACAAGTTCGTGCGGATGAAATTGATGGCAAAACAGTTTTGGCTATTGAGTATTCGGCTTATGAAGAAATGGCTGAACAGAGTTTTCATGAGGTTCGAGAAGCGGCTTTCGCCAAATACGACTTAACCTGTTTACATATTTATCATAGTTTAGGAATCGTAAAGACTGGCGAAATTTGTTTGTTTGTATTTGTTTCTGCCCCACGAAGAAAAATGGTTTTTGAAGCGATAGAATTTTTGGTAGAAGAAATAAAACAAAAAGTTCCGGTATTTGGCAAAGAATTGTTTGAAGACGAAACCTACACCTGGAAAAAAAACACATAAAATGGTCGACATCACACATAAAATCACAACGCTGAGAACGGCAACGGCACAAGCCATTGTAACTGTTGGTTCGGCTGAAACAATTCAAGCTATATTGGATAAAAAAGTCCCAAAAGGCGATGTGCTGGAAGTGTCGAGAACTGCGGGATTATTTGCTGTTAAAAATACGTCAAGTGCCATTCCGGATTGTCATCCAATACCGATTGAGTATACCGGAATTCAGTTTGAATGTTTGAAAGAAAGTATCAAAATTGAAGTTACGGTAAAGACGATTTACAAAACAGGCGTTGAGGTTGAGGCTATGCATGGCGCCTCCATTGTCGCTTTGACGATGTATGATATGTTGAAACCAATAGATAAAAATGTCGAAATTTCAATCGTAAAATTACTCCATAAAAAAGGAGGTAAATCAGAATATGCAACCAAGCAAAATCCGAGTTTAAATGTTGCTGTTTTGGTTTGTTCCGATAGTGTTTCGGCTGGAAAGAAGAAAGATAGCGCAGGG
>NZ_JANMXZ010000006.1:0-13740 GCF_031381455.1 Flavobacterium sp.
CATTAAGCATGTCACAAATTAAACAGTTATGCTGGTCTAATCTGCATTGGAATTTGAAATGTAGCTCCACCTACTCTACGACTACGTACTTCTACGTGAGGCATAACGTTTGTAAGTGCATCTTTCCAGATATCTACTGACGATTTTTCTTGATCTTGCTTCTTAGCTTCTACGATATCCATTGCATCATAAAACACTTTGAAAGCTGTTGATTTCTTACCATCCCACATCAAGTTGTTCACAAAACGTGTTACTAACTGATCGTTAAATTTAGGATCTGGTAAAAGTGGTCTTTTCTTTGCCGCTCTTTTTCTCATGTCTTTACTTTAAAGTTTTTAGATTACTTTTTTGCTTCTTTTGGGCGTTTAGCACCGTACTTAGATCTTCTTTGTGTTCTTCCTGCTACACCTGATGTGTCAAGCGCACCACGCACAATGTGGTATCTAACTCCTGGTAAATCTTTTACCCTTCCGCCTCGCACTAATACTATCGAGTGCTCTTGTAGATTGTGTCCTTCTCCTGGGATGTAAGCATTCACTTCATTTCCATTAGTCAAACGTACACGCGCAACTTTACGCATTGCCGAGTTTGGTTTTTTTGGAGTAGTAGTGTAAACACGCGTACAAACACCTCTTCTTTGAGGACAAGAATCTAAAGCAACCGATTTACTCTTCTTAGTGATCTGAGTTCTTCCTGTTCTTACTAATTGTTGAATTGTTGGCATAATTAAATACTAATTTTTCTTTTATTTATTAAATTCCCGCTTTTTTAGGGGTTGCAAATGTAGTAATTATTTTCAATGAAACAAATCGTAATTAATTAATTTTTTTATCAATTAAATATTTGTCTTTTAATGAGATAAAGAATAGCCATTAAATTGCCTATACCTTTAAAAAATGAAGCCCCGCGAATGGCTATTTCAAACAAATTATTATTCGATACGATTAACAACAATAAAAACAGATTTTTTGCGTTATTTTGAGGCAAACAATTAGACTTTTGAAAAAGATTTTTCTCTTTTTTTTCATAATTATCGTCAGCGGAAACATTTCTGCTCAGGAATTTTATCTGAAAATTATCGGGCAAACCGAAAAAGAAAACAAAATTATTGACAGTATTGGCTATGTTTTGAAGCATCAAAATGCCAAATCAATCCTAGATGAGAATAATTTATTTTACGATAAGCTAAGCAAAAAAGGATATTTGGAAAGTCAGCTTGAAGAAAATTTCAAATCAAATGATTCTACTTTTTTCTTTAAATATACCCTTGGAAAAAAAATAAATTATGCACGCATATATGTAGGTATAAAATCACAAGAAAATATCGCTGGTAATTACAGTATAAAAAACGACACTTTAACCATTCCTTACGAAGAAACCGAGCCCTTTTTAAATGCAACTTTAAAAAAATTGGAAACCAATGGTTTTTCCATGGCGAAAGTAAAACTTGTCAATATTCAAAAATCAAAAGACTTTCTGACCGCTGACTTATCAATTACAAAAGAAATCAAAAGGCAAGTAAACGATATTGTGATTAATGGTTATGATAAATTTCCCGTTGGACATAAAAAAAATATCATCCGATTGTATCGGAATAAAGTTTTCAATCAAAAGAATTTAGACAAACTATATAATGATTTTGAAAAGTTCCGATTTGTCAAACAAAGCAAATATCCTGAAATACTTTTTACAAAAGACTCCACCAAAATTTATGTCTATCTTGAAAAAACAAAACCAAATACTTTTGACGGTTATGTAGGCTTTACTAACGACGAAACCAATAAAGTTGTTTTTAGTGGTTATGTGGATTTGATTTTGAACAATGTTTTAAATTCTGGAGAAAAATTATCCTTGTACTGGAAAAGCGATGGTCAAGACCAAAAAACATTTAATCTTGGCGTTGAACTGCCTTATATTTTCAAAAGCCCATTAGGAATAAAAGCAGAATTAAATATATTCAAACAAGACAGTACTTTTCAAAACACAAAAACTGCCATAAACTTGGGGTATTATTTCAATTATAACACTCGCCTGTATCTTGGCTATCAATCTACAGAATCAAGCGATATTCAAAATGTGAATTCTTCGACCTTAAGCGATTTTGACAATTCGTACATAACAACAGCATTAGAATATGTCGATTTTAAAAATGATGACTTTCTTTTCCCGGAGAAAACTTCTTTTGATTTAAAAATTGGCACTGGTAAAAGAGATACGAAACTGATTTCTGACAGTCAATTTTTCGGAAGCCTATTTGTAAAACACAATTTCTATCTGAATCCCAAAAACATTATAAACATCAAATCTCAAAATTTCTATCTCCAAAGCGACAACTACATCGTAAACGAGCTACAACGCTTTGGCGGTATAAATTCAATCCGTGGTTTTAACGAAAATAGTTTGCAAGGAAATTTATTTGGTTCAATTCTGTCCGAATACCGATACGTACTTACTCCAAATTTGTATGTGCATTCTATTATTGACTACGGCTATCTCCAAGACATGACAGCAAACAGCGATCAAAATCTTCTCGGTTTGGGTTTTGGGTTTGGATTATTAACCAAAAATGGACTTTTTAATATCGTCTATGCAAACGGAAGCACTAATGAACAAGTCATAAAGCTCTCAAACTCTATCGTCCACATCAGTTTTAAAGCAAGTTTTTAATTCAAAAATTAAACCCGCCAATCATTTGTTAAAAAAACGCGTAGTTTATCGATTCTTCATTTAAAATTATAAGCTACCTTTTTAGAATTCTTGGGTCATTTTATATAATTCCCACTTTCTGACAATTTTAACAATGTATTTTAACAATTCATTTGGATTTCTGATAAATTTTCAAGACTTTTGAAGGACTAATTATAACCAAATTATAAAATGAAAACAAAGTTAAATGGATTCTTAACGCTTTTTATAGCGTTGTTGGTGCAAATATCTTTTGCACAAGAAAGGGTTGTTACTGGAGTTGTTAGCGATAACAGCGGTATACCAATCCCTGGAGTAAATGTTCTCGTAAAGGGAACTACGTCGGGTACTCAAACTGACATTGATGGAAAATATTCCATAAGTGCAACCCCAACACAAACACTTATCTTTAATTTCGTTGGAATGAAATCGCAAGAAATTTTGGCTTCATCAACAAAAATTAATGCAAAGTTGGCTGAAGACGCTGTTGAACTCGAAGGCGTAGTTGTAACCGCTCTTGGTGTAAAAAGAGAAAAAAAATCTCTTGGTTATGCAACACAAGAGGTAAAAGGCGCCGACCTTAACGCCGGTGGAACTGGAGGAAATGTTTTAAATGATTTATCGGGTAAAGTTGCCGGAGTTCAAATCAGAAGAAACAATAACTTCGGAGGTTCTACTGATGTTGTTGGAAGAGGTATTAGAAACTTGACGGGAGGAAATCAAATGCTTATCGTTATTGATGGTGTGCCTGTTAATAACTCTAACACAAATTCTAATGCTCAAAGAAATGGTAGAGGAACATCATTCGATTATGGTAGCACCGCTTCTGACATTAACCCTGCAGATATTGAATCTGTTAACGTTTTAAAAGGCCCAGCTGCAAGTGCCCTTTATGGATATCTAGCAGGAAATGGGGTTTTGATGATTACTACTAAAAAAGGAAAAGCAGGCAAAAAAGGAATGGGTGTTACCGTTTCAAGTGAAGTAATTGTAGGAAGTATTGATAAAAGCACTTTTGTTAAATATCAAAACAAATATGGTGCAGGTTACGGATTGTACTATGGTCCGAACGAAGATTCCTATTTTAACGAAGACGACATTGATGGTGACGGAAATGCTGATTTATTAGTTCCATTTTATGAAGATGCCTCTTTTGGTGCTCCATTTGAAGGACAAATGGTTTATCAATGGGATGCTTTCACACCCTATTCTCCAAATTTTGGTCAGAAAACGGAATGGAAAAATGCAAAAAATGGTCCTATAACATTTTTTGAAACTCCACTTTCTTTAAACAATTCCATTTCAGTTGAGGACGGAAATGATAAATCGAGCTTTTTGATTAATTTTTCTAATTTGAAACAAACTGGTTTATTACCAAACAGTGAATTAAAGAAAAATAATTTTAGTGCAAAATTCAATCATAAATTTACTGAAAAATTAAGCGCCTCTGTTTTTGCTAGTTTTATAAATCAAAACACCGTAGGTAGAAACTCTACAGGATACAATGACAATATCATGTCAAACTTCCGTCAATGGTGGCAAACAAACGTTGATATCAAATCGTTGGAACAAGTTTACAATGCTTCTGGTGGTCAAAACGTTACATGGAACATCAAGTCACCGACCGATTTAACTCCGGCATATTGGGATAACCCTTACTTCCAAAGAAATAAAAACTACTCAAGTGATAGTAGAGACAGATTTTTGGGTTACATTAATTTAGATTACAAAATTAATGATTGGTTATCTGCTTTAACAAGAATATCTAATGATTCTTACTCTGAAATTCAAGAAGAAAGAAGAAGTCAAGGTTCTGTAGCTTCTGAATTTGGAATTAACCGTTTAGACGAACCTTCAGGCTACCAAAGATATAACAGAACGTATCGTGAAAACAACTATGATTTAATTTTCAATGCCTACAAAGATTATGGCAAATTTGATGTTAGAGCTTTGGCTGGAGGAACAATTAAAAGAGTTGGTTCAAGCAGCATTTTAGCTTCAACTCAAGGTGGTTTACTTTTACCAGGTCTTTATAGTCTTTCCAACTCTGTTGGAACTTTGCCTTACCCTGTTGAACAAGATAACAACGGTGGTGGTGTAAATAGCTATTATGGTCAGTTAACTTTAGGATTTGAAAAATTGTTCTATCTAGAAGGTACAGTAAGAAGAGATGCTTTTGCTTCGTTACCTAAAGATGATAATGTATTAACAACTAAATCAATCAGTGGAAGTTTAATTTTTTCTGAACTGGTTAAACAAAGTTGGTTGAATTTCGGAAAAATAAGAGTTGCCTACGCAGAAAGTCCTCTGGGTAGCCCAACACAATCTTTAATCGATACTTATGACAGAGGAGATTCATTTGGTACTGATGCTTCGTTGTATTCTGTAAATTCAATTAAAAACAATCCAAACTTAAAGCCTGTTAAAACGGATACCAAAGAAATTGGTTTGGAATTGAATATGTTTAATAAACGCCTTTTTGTAGATTTTTCTATGTACAAATCGTTAACTGTTGATCAAATATTTAATGTTCCCTATTCAACTTCTACAGGATATAATGCTAGAATAGTTAATGCGGGTTCAGTTCAAAACAAAGGATTTGAGTTACAAGTAACGGGTACACCAGTAAGAACTAAAGATTTCTCATGGGATGTAACTTTAAACTGGTCGAGTAACAGAAATGAGGTTATTTCACTTACTAATGGTATCGAGAACTTGCAATTGGGTAGTTTTCAAGGCGGTGTAACCATTAATGCACAAGTAGGCCAACCTTATGGCGTTATTAAAGGAACAGACTTTACTTATTTAGATGGTCAAAGAGTTGTACGTCCAAATGGTAGATACTTAATCAATAGCAGCTCTAATAATATTATTGGTAATGTAACTCCAGATTGGATTGGCGGTATCAGAAACAAATTCAATTACAAAAATCTTTCGTTTAGTTTCTTAATTGATATGCAAAAAGGAGGAGACATATTTTCTCTAGACAGATCTTATGGTTTAGCAACTGGTTTATACGATGAAACTGCTGCTCTTAACGACCTTGGAAATCCAATCAGAGATCCTGTTACAAGCGGTGCTGATTCAGGAGGTATAATCCTTCCTGGTGTACTTGCTGACGGAACTCCAAATACAACAAGAGCTCCAGGATCACCATTTTTTGGTAACAGTTTTGGGTACAGAAGACAACCTAATAAAGCTTTTGTTTACGATGCATCATACATAAAACTAAGAGAAGTTGCTATTAGTTATGATTTACCTAAAAAATGGACAGACAAACTATCAATTGACGGAATAAGATTTAGTGTAGTTGGTACCAACCTATGGATTATTAAGAAAAATTTACCAGATGCCGACCCAGAAAGCGGTCTAGGTTCAGGTAATTTATCATCTGGATATTCTGTTGGTTCATTACCTACAACAAGAAATATTGGATGTAACTTAACATTTAAATTTTAAAATAATGAAAAAGATATTATTAATGATTGTAGTCTTTACAGGAATATTTTCTTGTACTGACGATATAACAGGGCTGAACCAAAACACAAAAGACCCTACTGTTGTACCTGCAGTTTACCTGTTCACCAATGCTCAAAAGAACGTGGTTGATCAAATGGTAAGTACAAGTGTAAACTTTAATGTTTTTAGATTGTTTACACAACAATGGACTGAAACAACCTATACTGACGAAAGTAACTATGATGTTGGAACTAGAACGATTCCTGACAATCATTGGGCTGTTCTTTACAGAGATGTATTAAAAGATTTGAAAGAATCTAGAACAGTTTTAGCTACCGAAGTATACGTAGGTTCGCCTCAGGAAATAGCAGACCAAGAAATTGTGAGATCAAATAAAGGACATGTTATTGATATTATGTCTGCTTATTCCTATTCTGTTTTAGTGGATACTTTTGGTGATGTGCCTTACACAGAAGCATTGGATATTGTGGGTTTTCCTAATCCAAAATATGATGATGCCGAGACAATATATAAAGACTTAATCACTAAATTAACGGCAGCTTCGGCGGCTTTAGATTCAGGCTATGATAGTTTTGGACCTGCAGATTTAATTTACGGTGGTGATGTAGCAAAATGGAAATTGTTTGCTAATTCATTAAGATTGAAAATGGCAATTAATATGGATGATGTTGATCATGCGTATGCTACTGCACAAGTATTAGCCGCAGTAAGCGACGGCGTTATCTTAAGCAATAGCAATAATGCTGCTCTAGCCTACCTGGGAACACAACCCAACGCAAACCCAGTTTTTGTGGATGTTGTTGCAAGTGGAAGAGACGACTTTGTTCCAACAAGTACCATTATAGAAAAAATGAATGGCTTAAACGATCCTAGAAGAGCCGTTTTCTTTACACAAGTTGGTGGTATTTATGAAGGCGGAATTCCTGGGGCAAGTAATAATTATGACAACTTCTCTCATATCGGTGATTTGTTATTAGAGCCAACTTTTGAAGGTTTAATCATGGACAACACTGAAGTGGAATTCCTTTTAGCTGAAGCTGTTGAAAGAGGTATTACTGTTGGTGGTACTGCCGAATCTCATTACAACGCCGCAATTACAGCGTCTATGAGCTATTGGGGTGTTTCTGGTGGTGATGTTGCGACTTATTTAGCACAACCAAGCGTAGCTTATGCAACTGCAACAGGTACTTGGAAACAAAAAATAGGGGAACAAGCTTATATTGCGTTATACAATCGTGCACTTGAAAGCTGGACATCATTCAGAAGATTGGATTTCCCAGTTTTAATTGCGCCTGCTGGTGCAGATGAAGATTTCGTTCCAACAAGATTAACCTATCCAGCTAGAGAAGAAACTTTAAATGCAACAAACCTTGAAGCTGCTTCTACTGCAATTGGTGGAAATACTTTATTAACAAAAATATTCTGGGACGTTAACTAATCTTAGAATGTTTTTATAATCTAAAACCATCTCGTTCCAAAAAACGAGGTGGTTTTTTTATATCTTTGCGCTATGGAAAAAGAACATCAAATCTTCGGGATTAGAGCAATTATAGAAGGAATTCAATCAGGGGCAGCAATTGATAAAGTATTTATTCAATCGGACACACAAGGCGATTTAATGAAGGAATTAATGAAAGTGATGAAACAAAAAAGCATCAACTTCTCTTATGTTCCCGTCGAAAAACTAAACCGATTAACTTCTAATAATCATCAAGGTGCCGTAGCGACAATCTCTCCTATTGCCTTTCATGATTTAGAAACATTGATTGAAAAAGTGCTTGAATCAGGGAAAACTCCGTTGTTTTTGATCCTCGACCAATTAAGTGATGCCCGAAACTTTGGTGCCATTATCCGTACGGCTGAATGTACTGGTGTTGACGGAATCATTGTTCAAAAAGCAGGTTCTGCTCCAGTAAATGGTGATACCGTAAAAACTTCTGCAGGTGCTGTATTTAATGTTCCTATTTGCAAAGTTGAACATATCAAAGATGCCATTTTCCACCTTCAGGGAAGCGGAATAAAAACCGTTGCTGCCACTGAGAAAACTGACCAAAACATTTACGATATTTCACTAAACGAACCTGTGGCCATTATCATGGGAAGTGAAGACAGAGGAATCAATCCATCTGTATTAAAAATCGTTGACGAAAAAGCTAAACTTCCAATGTTTGGAACTATTGGTTCATTAAATGTTTCCGTAGCTTGTGGTGCGTTTCTATATGAAACCGTAAGACAAAGACAGTAAGAAATATTAGATATTAAATTTTAGATATTTGATATTTGGAAGCTAGTGGTTCGGGCATTATCAGCCGACCATATTCCCGCTTTCCGCACTACGCGGTAGTTGCTTCAATCGGGGCTAAACAGTAAACTAATCGCTTTGTTTGGTATCGTTTGGAGTTTCCTTAAAAACATAAACGTATTGAGCTGGAGTTGGTGTTATTTCTACAATTAGCTCTTCTGGTTCTGAAGTATTGACAAAATTTCCATTCTCATCAAAATGCTTCATAAACATATCTTCTTCCGGATTAAAATCAGGTTTTTCCCAATCGTATAGAATGGCTTTTTTATAATCGGGAGTTTTATAATACGCTGCAAAGAAAAATCCAGTTATCAAACCTGCCAAATGTCCTTCCCAGGAAATAGTCTTGTCGATATCTGGAAAAACATACCAAATCATTCCGCCATAAAACATCACAACCGCCATTGATAAAGCCATCAATCGATAATACTGAGTCATCATTCCTTTAAAAAAAATAAAAGAAACCAAAACATATATCAAACTACTGGCACCAATATGATAGGATTCTCTACCAATTACCCAAGTTATAAGACCGGAAAGTAAAATACCATAGCACAATACTTTTAATGAAATATCTCTATAAAAATAAATCAACGCTGTGGTTAGTATAAATAACGGAATAGAATTGTTGGCTATATGATTCAAACTTCCATGAAGAAACGGACTAAAAATTACACCTTGCAAACCCGAAACTGTTCTTGGTAAAATTCCGTGTGAAGTCAAATTAACATTCAAACTATGTTCCAAAAAGAAAACAAACCATATCAGAATAAGCAGCAATGTCGGCAATAACCAAACCGAAGGAGTAAACTTAAAATGATGATAATCGTTCATAGTAAAATTAAAAATACTTTTTGCTTTTGTCAAAAATACAGCCAAACTAAAAGTAATGCAATTTTGTCAGTTTGATTTAATTTTAACCACAAAGTGCACAAAGAAGGCGCAAAGTACACAAGGCCTTAGTGCGCTTCGTGAAAAGTATTTGTGAACTTCGTGGTTAAGTTTGTTTAAAAGAAGCCGACAGCTTGTAATTAGCCCCGATGGAAGTGGCATCTTGTCTTTTGGGACAAGATATAACGGACAGCGGGAAAATGGTTTATAAAATGCCTAAAGATTGGCTTCGAAAAAAAAATTAAAACTGTATTTTTACACCATGGAAGCACCACTTGCCGAGCGCATCAGACCACAACAATTAGCCGATTATATCAGTCAGCTTCACCTTGTTGGTGAAAACGGTTCGTTGACCCAACAAATTGCTCGTGGCATAATTCCGTCTATGATTTTTTGGGGTTCACCAGGAACCGGAAAAACGACTTTAGCACAAATTATTGCCAAGCAAAGTAATCGCCCGTTTTATGAATTAAGCGCCATCAATAGTGGTGTGGCAGCCATTCGCGAGGTAATTGAAAAAGCCAAACTTAGCGGTGGTTTGTTCACAGCAAAAAATCCAATTCTGTTTATTGATGAGATTCACCGATTTAGCAAATCGCAACAGGATTCCCTTTTGGCGGCTGTAGAAAAAGGTTGGATAACACTAATTGGTGCCACAACCGAAAATCCAAGTTTTGAAGTTATTCCAGCGCTATTGTCACGTTGTCAGGTGTATATCTTAAATCCATTTTCAAAAGAAGATTTATTGGCTTTATTAAATCGAGCGATGAAGGAAGATACTTTTTTGGCTTCCAAAAAAATAAAACTAAAAGAAACCGAAGCGCTACTGCGACTTTCGGGTGGCGATGGTCGAAAGCTATTAAATATTTTTGAACTGGTCGTAAACGCAAGCCCTGAAGGCCCAATTACAATCACTAATGATAAAGTTTTGCAATTGGTCCAACAAAATACAGTGCTCTATGACAAAACCGGTGAACAGCATTACGATATAGTTTCAGCGTTTATAAAATCCATTCGCGGAAGTGATCCAAATGGCGCGGTGTATTGGTTGGCCCGAATGATTGAAGGCGGAGAAGATGTGAAATTCATTGCTCGAAGAATGTTAATTCTATCCAGCGAAGATATTGGGAATGCCAATCCAACAGCTTTCATTATGGCTAATAATACGTTTCAGGCGGTTTCAACCATTGGTTATCCCGAAAGCAGAATTATCCTGAGTCAATGTGCTGTTTATTTGGCCACTTCTGCTAAAAGCAATGCGAGTTATATGGCAATCGGTGAAGCACAGCAAATGGTGAAGCAAACTGGCGATTTATCGGTGCCAATTCATTTGCGAAATGCGCCAACTAAGTTGATGAAAGAATTGGGTTATGGCGAAGAATATCAATATTCGCATAGCTATGAAAACAACTTTTCAGAACAGGAATATTTACCGGATGAAATCAAAAACACTGCTTTCTACAAACCCGGAAATAATGCTCGTGAGAACGAATTGCGCAACTTCTTAAAAAATCGCTGGAAAGATAAGTATGGTTATTAGTTTGCAGTGGCAGTTTGCAGTCGCAGTATTCAGCTGACTCCAAACTTACCTGGATTGTTTATCATATAATTGATAAGTTTTCCGATTTCTATATTTTTTGCACTTAATTCTTGATAGATTTCTTTGGTTATATAATTACATTCAAAAGCAAATTCCAACCAAACATTGGTTTCAGAATTTTCTGCATCACTATCCGTAAATTTACTAATAAAATGATTAGGATATCTTCTTTTTCGATATGCTTCTGCAATATTAGCACACACACTTCTTGACGAACGTCGAATCTGATCAGTCAAAGAATATTTTTCTTCTAATGGAAATGATTTTGATAACTCATAAATTTCCATTGCTAAATCGAATGCTTTTTTATAGGCTAACAATTCTCTGAAATCCATAACTGTATTTTTATTAATCTGAAAACTGTGACTGCGACTGAAGACTAAAACTTAAGGTTCCAAGATTCTGAAACCAATTTTGCATTTTCATAATATTCAAAAAACCATAGTCCGTTTTTTAAAATTACTACACCTTTTATAGTTTCTCTTTCCGCAATAAAGACGTTTTTTTGCGAAGTATTGAACAAACGAAGAATAACTTTTGGTTCGTTATTTACAACTTGAAATCCATTAGTAGTTGGTTGAGCAAATAAGAAAGGTTCTAAGTTATCAATTGCGACAGCTTCCGTTAAATGCTCACCTAAAGTTTTACCAGCCAATTTTTCAGAAATGTCCACTTCATTAGTTACTCCATTTTTCCCACTAAATTGATAACTCAATTCATCAAATGATTTTCCGGCTTTTCGTAATGATTCATTATAAGCTGAAGCATAATCTTTCTCACGACTTTCACCTAATTGAGTTTCAAAAACCACATTCTCTTTGCAATCTTTCAAAACTACTTTTACTTTAGTGCTAAACATACCGCTGTTTTCTATAACATTAGCATATAAGAAATTACATCTCTCTAAATTTAACGGAATTTCTTCATTGTTTAAATACGCCTTAAAACCATATTTCTGCAGTAATAATTTGGTTAATGTATTCAGTCTGTATTGGTCGTCTTTTTTTAAAAAATCAAACTTTACAGGTACAATCACATATTGATAATCATTAATGCTTTGCGAAAAGGCATAGCTCGAAATTAAAATAAACAACAATACAATTTTCTTCATTTTACAATATTTTTTTTAATTCTAATAAATGATTAATAGTATGTAATCCTTCTTCGTCGTAGATTCTTTTTTCATCAAACAATATGGCTTTCATTCCGAAATCTATCGCGCCACGAACATCGGCATCGATACAATCACCAATCATGATAGCATTTTCTTTTTTTGCGTTAGCCAAAGATAGTGCATACTCGAATATAGTAGCGTGCGGTTTTTTTACACCTGCCATTTCGGAATTCGTTATCGTTTTAAAGTAATTTCCCAAACCGGATTTAGTGATTTTCTTTCCCTGTACTTCGGCAAAACCATTAGTAATAATGTGCAAATTGTATTTTGGTTGCAAATATTCTAAAACCTCAATGGCACCATCAAACAACTGATTATTATCAGGCATATACTCGATGTAATAATGCGCAATGTGATTTATTTCATCATCAGAAATAGTATAATTCAACACATCAAACGCTTGTCGCAAACGAGTATAGCGCAACTCTTCATGTGTAATTTTATCAACCTGATACAACTTCCAACACGCTTGATTTATAGGAGCGTAAATTTCAACAAACTGATTAGTATCAATAGTTGGATGATGTTCTGCAAAAATTTTATCAAATGCTAAAATGGAATTTTTATCAAAATCCCAAAGCGTGTGATCTAAATCGAAGAAAATGTCTGTTATGTTTTTCATTTTAAAAAATCCCTTCGTCCTGAAAACTGAAATAACCAGTTTCGGTAATTATAATATGGTCGAGGACTTTTATATCTAATTGCTCTCCGGCCACTTTTAGTTTTTTGGTAATATCCTTGTCGGCATCACTTGCCTGCAATTTGCCCGAAGGATGATTGTGGGTCAAAATTATGGAAATAGCACCTTGTTCCAATGCCGTTTTGAAAATTAATCGCACATCGACTACCGTTCCTGTAATTCCGCCTTTTGAAAGTTGCGATTTATAAATTACTTTATTGGAATTATTGAGATATAAAACCCAAAATTCCTCGTGTGGCAATTCGCCAATTATAGGCTGCATGATTTCGAAAACGGCTTTGCTTGACGTTATTTTTTGAAGTTCTACAACTTCTTCTACTCTGCGTCGTCTTCCCAATTCTAAAGCAGCAGCGATTGAAACTGCTTTCGCCTCGCCTATTCCTTTGAATTCCATTAATTGCTTTAATGATAATTTTCCTAAGGCATTCAGGTTGTTATCAACGCTTGATAAAATGCGTTTGCTTAAACTTACTGCACTTTCATTCCGGCTTCCCGAACCAATGAGAATGGCTACTAACTCGGCATCGCTCAACGCAGTTTTACCTTTTAGCATTAGCTTTTCGCGTGGCTTATCATCTTCTGCCCAATTCTTTATGGAGAAATTTTGTTCGCTCATCATTACATAAAATAATGATAAATGTAAGAATTTTAATTTAATTAATCAATCCTTTCACCTCATCAAAATTTAATCCGCCATAATTCCCGGAACTCATTAAGAGCAAAGCTGAATTATTCAAATCGTAATTAAAAAGAAACTCTTTAAACTCAACAGGATTAGTATAAATAATCAAATCATCACGTTGGAATGATTGTGCAATTTGGTCATAACTTACTTCCTCCAGTTGCTTAATCTTAACCGCATCAGGCGAATAGAAAACCACGGCAACATCGGCAGCATCAAGAGCGCC
>NZ_JANMXZ010000041.1:0-175844 GCF_031381455.1 Flavobacterium sp.
CGATTGGTTTCATATGGAACGCGTTTATAAAAATGCGCTTTTAATTGCTCGTGAGGAAGATTGTGATTTGACGGTTGTACAATTGGGTGCTTTACTTCACGATATTGCCGATAGTAAATTTCATGATGGCGATGAAACCATTGGTCCACAAACTGCCAGAGCTTTTTTAGAAAATGAAAAGGTAGATGAAGCCACGATACAACATGTGATTAACATCATAGAAAACATCTCTTTTAAAGGAGGAAACTTTGAAAAGCAATGCCACTCCAAAGAATTGGCAATCGTGCAAGACGCGGATCGATTAGACGCTATTGGAGCCATTGGTATAGCAAGAACATTTAATTATGGTGGATTTAAAAATAGAGCTTTATATAATCCTGAGATTGCTCCTAATTTAAATATGACTAAAGAAGAATATAAAAATTCGGAAGCACCAACGCTCAATCATTTCTACGAAAAGTTACTTTTGTTAAAAGACAAAATGAACACCGTAACGGGTAAAAAAATTGCATTAGAACGTCACAAATACATGGAAAACTTTCTTTCGCAGTTTTATGCCGAATGGGAAGGCGAGAAGTAGTTTACAGTTTACAGTCTCAGTTTACAACTATACTTCTGAGACTGACGACTGAGACTGTGGACTAACTATTTTCCAGAAAACTCAGCTTTCCTCTTTTCTATAAACGCAGTTGTTCCTTCCTTAAAATCTTCAGTGCCAAAACATTTTCCAAAGTTTCTGATTTCAGTATCATAACCATTTATGCCTTCTTTGAAGTTAGCATTGACACATTTTATGGCTCTGCCAATAGCGAAAGGAGAATTTCTCATAATTCGGGTTGCGATGCCTTTTGTAAAATCTAAAAGCTCAGCTTGTGGCACAACATGGTTAACCAAACCGACACGATGCGCCTCTTCAGCAGAAACCATTCCGGCAGTCATTATCATTTCCATGGCGCGACCTTTTCCGATTAATTGTGGCAAACGTTGCGTTCCGCCGTAACCCGGAATTACGCCAAGAGAAACTTCCGGCAAACCCATTTTGGCATTGTCAGAAGCAATTCTGAAATGACATGCCATTGCTAATTCTAATCCACCACCAAGTGCAAAACCATTAATGGCAGCAATAGTTGGTTTTTTTAAATTTTCAATAAAATCAAAAAGCAGTTCTTGTCCTTGAGCTGCTAATTGCGCACCTTCTTCAATAGAAAAATTAGCAAATTCAGAAATATCAGCACCGGCTACAAAAGCTTTTTCACCTTCGCCGGTAATGATGATAACTCTAACAGCTGCATTGTTTTCCAGACTTTCAAAAGCATCATGTAATTCCTTAATTGTCGCTACATTGAGTGCATTTAATTTTGAAGGGCGATTGATGGTGATTTGTCCTATGCCGTTTTCTACAGCAACGAGTATGTTTTCGAAGTTCATAGTTTGTAGTTTATTAGTTTTATAATTTTACCGCAGATTCACAGATTATTTATTTTAATTTTAATAGTCATGAAAGAATTTAAGTTCAAATTATTTTAATTAACTATCCTTTTTTAAAATCTGCGAATCTGCGGTTAACTTTTTATTTAACAATGGGCAGCGAAACAAAAAACGTTGTTCCTTTGCCGAGTTCTGTTTCAAATGTAATAGTTCCTTTGTAATTTTCTATAATGTTTTTTATAATTCCTAAACCTAATCCCATTCCGCTGGTTTTTGTTGTAAATTTAGGTTCAAAGACATGTTCAATATTGTCTGATTCAATCCCAATTCCGTTATCTTCAACGGTGATGATAACATCGTTTTCTACTTCGTTAACCGATACCATAATTTTCTTTTCTTCCTGTTCATCCGGAATGGATTGAATGGCATTTTTAACCAAATTGGTTATAATCCGAATCAATTGCGTTCTGTCTAATTTCGAAATTACATATTCTTTATTGCTTTTAAAAACAATAAAATCTTCGTTGAAAATATCCAAAGCTAATTCCACAACCTGAACCACATTTAGCGTTTCATTTTGCTGTGCCGGCATCGAAGCAAAGTTTGAAAACGCCGAAGCCACAGCGCTCATCGTATCAATTTGCTGAATCAATGTTTTGGAATAATCGTTGAGTTTTTGTTTTAGTTCGGGATCATTGGCATCAAATTTTCGCTGGAAACTTTGCACGGTTAATCGCATTGGTGTCAACGGATTTTTGATTTCGTGCGCTACTTGTTTCGCCATTTCGCGCCAAGCTTGTTCCCGTTCGCTTTGGGCAAGCATCGTGGCACTATCTTCCAATTTATCCACCATTTGATTATAGGCGTTTATCAATGAATTGATCTCTCTGCTGTTGGCTTCAATAACGATTTTCTCGTTCTTTTGGTTCAGGCTTGTTTCATTGATTTTATCCGAAATAGTCTTTAACGACTTGGTAATATAACTCGCAAGGAAATACGCTAAAGCAAATGCGATAATTAACATAAAAGAATAAACCTGACTCAAACGCAGTAAAAATTGTTGCAATTCCGTTTCGTAAAAACCATCATCTTCAACATATGGAATATTCAAAATTCCTAATGGTTTGAACTTGTCATCTTTAATCTGGCTATATGATGAGCGATTTTTGAGACCATTTACACTTTTGATGTCAACGTATCTTTTCTCTACCGATGACTGAACGAGTTTGAGTACATAATTCGGAATTGGCGGCGCCACTTTATCAACAGAAAAGGAAGCTTTGGAAGATTTTAGCAATTTCCCATTTAAACCATAAATATTGATTTCAAGGTTATGAATATCAGCCAGTTCGTGGATTTTATCCTTAAAAATTAGTGGTAGATTTTTCTCTGTAAGCGGATAAGTGGTATTCGCAAGCACATAATTGATATGTTCTTTTATGGCAAATTCTTTTTGGTCTAAACGTTTTTGATGGTAATCTTTGGCTTCGTTTTTAAACTGAATAATCGAAATGGAAGCCATCAAAATGGAAGCAATTAATATCAATATAATCATCGATAGGAAAATCCTAATTCGAAGTGATAGCATTGACATTTTGAAGCCGTTGAGCATAGTGTTCAGTGTTCAGTGTTCAGTGTTCAGTACTTTTAGAATTCAGGATAAAACTGACCACTAAAATCTGATTACTGACCACTATTTCTTTTCTCGAATTCTTTTATAAAACTTAAATCCAAGCATTATCAAAACCGAAAACAAAACAATTCCGATTACGCCGTAAATCCAGTTAAAAGCATTTTTTAAAATTACTAAAAAAACAACGGCAAACAGAATAATCGTTGCGCCTTCATTCCACAATCGCATGAAATTGGAAGAGTAATTGAAAATATCGTTTTGTAATTCTTTATAAATTAAATGACATTTTATTTGGTAGGCAATCAGTAAAACCACAAATCCCAATTTGACTTGCATCCATGGCATTTGTATCCAAACCGGCATTATTACTAACAACCAAAGCGCAAAAAACACAGCCAAAAAAGCACTTGGCCAGGTGATGATATACCACAAACGATACGTCATGATTTTGTATTGCTTTTGCAAAATTTCTTTCTCTGGCGAAGGTTTGTCGTTGGCTTCAATTTGATATACAAATAAGCGAACAATGTAAAACAAACCCGCAAACCAAGTGATGACAAAGATGAGGTGGAGTGATTTTATGTAGTTGTAGTATTCCATAAATGAGTTAATAAACCGCAGATTCGCAGATTTAATTGTTTATAACCTGCGAATCTGCGGTAAAAGTACTGTTTTTCAATATTATTTTGACCAATCAGTAATCCAATTTGCAACCACACCGCACCACTCATCACCATCGTTCATACACGGAATAGCCATAAATTCTTCGCCGCCATGCACTTTAAATTCGTGATTTGCTTCCATGGCAATTTCTTCTAACGTTTCCAAACAATCTGAAACAAAAGCAGGTGTGACCACGGCTAATTTTTTAATTCCTTTTTCGGGCATTTTATTGACTTCAACGTCGGTATATGGCGTTAACCATTTATCGCCAGCTAATCGAGATTGGAAGGTTTGACTGTATTTTCCTTCTGGAATCCCTAATAATTTTACCACTTGTCTCGTGGTTTCATAACATTGATGGCGATAACAAAATTCATGCGCTGGCGACGGCGTGTTGCAACAAGAACCATCAATTTTGCAATGTGATTTTGTAATATCCGTTTTACGAATATGTCGCTTCGGTATTCCGTGATACGAAAACAACAAGTGATCATATTCGAAAGTGTCTAAATTCTTTTTAATAGAATTGGCTAATGCCTGAATGTAATCCTGTTTATTATAAAATCCTGGAACATTCTTGAATTTCATCTCAGGAAAGTGTTTTGCACGCAATTCTTCTGCCAATACCACAATGGTTGTTGTAGATGCCATGGCATGTTGCGGATACAAAGGGAAAAGCATAACTTCATTGACGCCTTTGTCGTGTAATTCTTGTAATCCTTTCATGATGGTAATCGTTCCATAACGCATTGCCAAAGCAACTGGGATATTAACCAAACTTTGAACTTTTTTATGCATTCTTTTGGAAATAACAATCAAAGGCGAACCTTCATTGGTCCAAATTCTAGCATAAGCTTCAGCTGATTTTTTTGGTCTGGTTTGTAAAATAATACCACGAACTAATAAAGCACGCAGTAAAAAAGGCACGTCTATTACGTATTTATCCATTAAAAATTCATCTAAATAAGGCTTTACATCCTTTGGCGTTGGACTCTCTGGCGAGCCCAAATTGACTAATAATACTCCTTTCATTTGGCAATTGTAAATTTAATTTTTTAATAATATTTGATATACGAAATCGGTTTGGTTAGGTATTTTGGTTTAATGACATTAAATATTTCTTGGGTGTTGTGGCAAATTTTTTCTTGAAAGCTGCAATAAAATGACTTCCGGTGCTGTAACCAATTTTTAGTCCAACTTCATTTACGTTATAAGAACCAGAATCCAATAATTGTCTCGCATAATCCATTTTGTGATCGAATAAATAGCCATAAACCGTATCGCCATAAATCTGTTTGAAACCCATTTTTAGTTTTTTCAGACTCAAACCAACTTTATCTGCCAGTTCTTCCAAACCTGGTGGTTCAGCCATATTGGCAATAATAATTTCTTTTGCTTTTCTGATTTTTAATACATTTTCTTCATCAACTAAAAACGGGCATTGTTCGGCATTTGGATCTTCGGAACGATTGAAATACAAACTCAATAATTCGTATCCTTTTCCTTTATAATATAGGTTTTTTATCTGTGGATTTAAATTGTAATGAAACAATTGGCTTAGTACAATTGCCATTGACGGACTTATATCGTCCTCTTTATAGTATTTCCTATCCTTATTTTCATCGCTCAAAAACGGAATATGTTTGGCATCGTTTGAAAACAACCCGTGAAACTTTTGAATGGAAATTATAACCGAAATTACCCAAGAATTTGGCGCTAATTCTAAATTTAATGGCAATTCTTTTTGTGGGTTGTAGAATAGAAGCGACTTTTCTTCCTTCAATTCTAGGGCATAAGTTCCTTCATTAAAAACAAATTTCGCTTTGCCTTTAATCCCAAAATGAAATTGTATTAGCCCTTGATTGATAGGCTTTTTCACGTGAAAATTTTCATTTTCATCACTTTGAAAACGAATTAGGGTGAAATCATTTTCAATTGTTATTATCTCTTGAGAACCCATAGCGATATTTTTTCGTATATAGTTTCGAAGTCAAGCTAAATTATTATTTAGAATCAATCTACATAAAGAAATTGTGAGCACTTGATTTCAGTACAAATTTATAATAAATAACGCTAAAAAGATATTTAACAAACAAAATATCTCACAGCGATACAAAAAGTCCTTACAGCGTTACTTTTATAAATTAGTTAATAATAATTTTGTTGAACTTTTTAAGGAAAGTAAATATGGAAAATTTTAATATGACGAAGCACACTTCTTTTTACGCCATCGGATTGAGTTACAAAAAAGCAGATGCTGCAATTAGAGGCAAATTTAGTTTGGATGCCAATGCTAAATCGACCTTGTTGATGCAAGCCGAAGCCGAAGGAATTGAATCGCTAATTGTTACTTCAACTTGCAATAGAACCGAAATTTACGGTTTTGCCAATCATCCATATGAGTTAATTAAATTACTTTGCGAAAACAGTCAAGGAACTGTTGAAGAATTTCAGGAAGTCGCTTACATATACAAAAATCAAGATGCTGTTAGTCATATGTTCCGTGTTGGAACTGGTTTGGATAGCCAAATTCTTGGAGATTTCGAAATTATCAGTCAATTAAAAATAGCTTTTATTCAAAGTAAATCAAACGGATTAGCGAATTCGTTTATGGAAAGATTAGTGAATTCCGTTATCCAAGCCAGCAAAAAAATAAAAACAGATACTGAAATTTCTTCTGGAGCAACGTCGGTTTCATTTGCATCGGTACAATATATAATTAGAAACGTTGAAGACATTTCAAATAAAAATATACTGCTTTTTGGAACTGGAAAAATAGGAAGAAACACTTGTGAAAATTTGGTAAAACATACCAAACACGATCAAATCACGTTAATTAACAGAACCAAAGACAAAGCCGAAAAATTAGCTCAAAAATTAGATTTAATTGTAAAAGACTACTCCGATTTACAACTAGAATTGCAAAGAGCAGATGTTGTTGTTGTGGCAACTGGAGCACAAAATCCAACAATTGACAAAGCCATATTGAATCTTAAAAAACCTTTGTTGATTTTAGATTTATCGATTCCGAAAAACGTAAATGAAAATGTTCAGGATATCGAAGGCGTTACGTTGATTCACTTGGATCATCTTTCTCAAATTACGGATGAAACATTAGAAAATCGCAAGCAATATATTCCTCAAGCTGAGGCTATTATTGAAGAAATCAAAGAAGAATTTACAGCTTGGACAAAAAACAGAAAGTTTGCTCCAACAATTCAGGCGTTAAAGGAAAAATTAAATGCCATTAAAGAAAGCGAGTTGAATACGCAACGTAAAAAGAATTCCAATTTTGACGAAGAACAAGCCGAATTAATCAGCAATAGAATCATCCAAAAAATAACAAATCATTTTGTAAATCATCTTAAAGATGGCGATTCAATGGATGAAGGAATTGAGTGGATTGAAAAAGTATTTCAATTAGAACAAGAGAAATCATTCTTTTAAAAAAGTTACTTTTTACTAGAAAAACTAAAACAAAGTGACCCAAAAAACCATTCGTATAGGAACTCGTGACAGCCAACTAGCACTTTGGCAAGCCAACACAGTTCAAAAGCAACTCCAAGATTTAGGCTATAAAACAGATATTATTGCCGTTAAATCAGATGGTGACATCATTCTTGATAAACCACTTTACGAACTCGGAATCACAGGAATTTTTACCAAAACTTTAGACATTGCCATGATAAATGGGCAAGTCGATATTGCGGTGCATTCGATGAAAGATGTTCCAACGGCTTTGCCAAAAGGAATCGTTCAAGCTGCAGTTTTAGAACGAGCAAATGTATTAGATATTTTGGTACACAAAGGCAATTTGGATTTTCTTGATAAAGAAGGAACAATTGCCACAGGAAGCTTACGTCGTCAAGCGCAATGGTGGAACAAATACCCAAATCATACCGTTGTCGATTTACGCGGAAACGTAAATACCAGAATGCAAAAACTAAAAGATAACGATTGGAACGGAGCTGTTTTTGCTGCTGCAGGTTTGGAACGAATTAATCTAAAACCGGATAGTTTTATCAATTTGGATTGGATGATTCCGGCGCCGGCACAAGGAGCGATGGTTGTGTTAGCTATGGAAAACGACACGTTTACTATTGATGCCCTTTCACAACTCAACGATATTGAAACCGAAATCTGCACTTATATTGAGCGTCAATTTTTGAGAACACTCGAAGGAGGTTGTACAGCACCAATTGGAGCTTTGGCAAAATATAACGAATATGACGATACTATAGATTTCAAAGGGGTTTTGTTATCCATTGATGGGAAACAAAAACTGGAAATCGAAAAAGCGGTCGACATTTCGGAGTGGAAGAAATTAGGATTTAATTCCGCTCAGGAAATTTTAGAAAATGGAGGAGCAGAATTGATGACAAAAATCAAAAACGAACTGAAAAAGTAATGCAAAATCAAATTCGCATAGTATCAACAAAGAAGCTTTCAGAAAGACAAAAGCAGCAACTGTTGAGTGCGGGTTTTTCAGTATTTGATGAAGATTTTATCCGTATTCAAAACAAGGATTTTGAGATTGAAACAATAAACGACTATCTGATTTTTACAAGTCAAAATGCGGTCGAGAGTGTTCTTAGAAATAAAAAGTTAATTGAAATAAAAAGTAGAAAATGTTTTTGTGTTGGTGAAAAAACCAAAACACTGTTGGAAGAAAATGATTTTGAAGTTATAGCAGATTCTGATTATGCTGCCGAATTAGGGTCACTTATTTGTAACCAATATTCGAAAAACAGCTTCACCTTTTTTTGTGGAAATATCCGTAGAGATGTTTTGCCCGATGCGTTGCGATTAGTTCAAATTACGTTAGATGAGATTGAAGTGTATGAAACGATTTTAACAACATATGAAATCCCTTTCATACCAAATGGAATACTATTTTTTAGTCCATCTGCGGTAGAAAGTTATCTGCACGAAAATAAAATTGAAAATGAAAATTGCTTTTGTATTGGCAACACAACAGCCGAAGCACTAAAATATGTAACACCAAACAGAATCATTGCCAACCAGCCAACAATGGAAAGTGTGGTAATGAAATGTATAGAAAATTATAAAAACTAAACTCAGCAACTTAGTCACTCAGGCACTTTGCAACTATAAAATATGATTAAAAACGACCTTTTTTTAAGAGCCTTAAATAACGAAACCGTTGAACGTCCACCTGTTTGGATGATGCGTCAGGCCGGAAGATATTTACCGGAATTCCGTGCTTTGCGCGACAAATACGATTTCTTCACACGTTGTGAAACCCCAGAATTAGCAGCTGAAATCACCGTGCAACCAATCCGAATTGTAAAACCTGATGCGGCTATTTTGTTTTCGGATATTTTGGTTGTGCCACGCGCGATGGGAATACACGTTGAGCTGAAAGACAATTTGGGACCAATTATTCCCAATCCAATTCGAACCATGGAAGACGTAAACAAAACCTTTGTACCCGATGTTCATGATACATTAGGTTACGTTTTTGACGCCATAAAACTAACTAAAGAAATGTTAAACGATGAGGTTCCACTTATTGGTTTCGCAGGTTCACCATGGACAATTTTCTGTTATGCTGTGGAAGGGAAAGGCTCAAAAAGTTTTGATACGGCTAAAGGATTTTGCTTTTCAAATCCGGTTGCCGCGCATACTTTATTACAAAAAATCACCGATACTACTATTTTATATTTAAAAGAAAAAGTAAAAGCAGGATGCAACGCGATTCAGATTTTTGATTCGTGGGGCGGAATGTTATCGCCAGTTGATTACAACGAATTCTCATGGCCATACATCAACCAAATAGTTGAAGCTTTAGCAGAAGATACAAAAGTTATTGTTTTCGGAAAAGGTTGTTGGTTTGCTTTGAATGATATGGCAAAATCAAAAGCATCAGCACTCGGAGTTGACTGGACGTGTTCTGCAAGAAATGCTCGTTATTTATCTGGCGGAAAAATCACCCTACAAGGAAATTTTGATCCAAGCCGTTTGCTTTCCCCTATTCCAACCATCAAAAAAATGGTACATGAAATGATAAACGAATTTGGAAAAGATAATTATATCGTAAACCTTGGCCACGGAATTTTACCAAACATTCCGGTAGATCACGCTAAGGCTTTTATTGAAGCCGTGAAAGAGTATAAACTATAGTTGCTGAGCAGCTTAGTGCCTGAGCAGCTTAGTAAAAAACTCAGAACCTCTGAACCTTAGGAACTTAGAACCTTAAAAATGAAAGACAAGTTTTACCAGTACATATTACAACTCCAAAACCAAATCACTTCTGGACTTGAAGCGGTTGATGGTGTCGCCAAATTCCGTGAAGACATTTGGGAACGACCAGAAGGCGGCGGCGGAAAAACACGTGTTATTGAAAATGGGAACGCTTTTGAAAAAGGCGGTGTAAATGTCTCTGCAGTACACGGTAAATTACCCGATGCCATGCAAAAAATGTTTGGCGTTGGTGAAGCCGATTTTTTTGCCTGCGGATTAAGTCTGGTAATTCATCCAAAAAGCCCCATGGTGCCAACGGTTCATGCAAATTGGCGTTATTTTGAAATGTATGATACTAAAGGAAATGTTATTGAACAATGGTTCGGTGGCGGACAAGATTTAACGCCTTATTATTTGTTTGAAGAAGATGCAAAACATTTTCATCAAACCTGTAAAACAGCATGCGACAACCATAATCTTGAGTTTTATCCAAAATATAAAAAACAATGTGACGATTATTTCTGGAATGCTCACCGAAATGAAGCACGTGGAATAGGCGGATTATTTTTCGATTACTGCAAAGCCACTGAAGAAATGAAAATGGAAGATTGGTTTAACTTTGTTTCAGAAGTTGGTAATAGTTTCCTTGAAGCCTATGTCCCAATTGTTGAAAAAAGAAAAGAATTACAGTATTCAGCGGAACAAAAAACCTGGCAGGAAATCCGTCGTGGGCGTTATGTCGAATTCAATTTGGTTCACGATAAAGGAACTTTATTTGGACTCAAAACCAACGGCAGAATAGAATCGATTTTGATGAGTTTACCACCGCACGTTCAGTGGATTTATGACCATCATCCAGAAGTTGGAAGTGAAGAAGAAAAATTAATTAAAGTATTAGAAAATCCCATAAATTGGATATAATTAAAACATTAAGAAATTAAGAAAAATTAAGTCAAAATCTTAATACCTTAATGGTTAAAAAAAAGCATAAATAACTTCGCTCTACGCCTTTGCGTCTTTGCGAGAAAAAATAAAAGAATATGTTCCCACTACAAAGAGGCAGAAGATTACGAGTAAACGAAAGCATTCGTTCCTTAGTTCGCGAAACCACATTAAGTCCAAGCGATTTTATGTTCCCAATGTTTATCACAGAAGGCGAAAACGTAAAAGTAGAAATTCCATCTATGGTTGGCATTTACCGTCGTTCTATCGATTTAACAGTGGAAGAGGTCAAAGAAGTATTTGCTCTCGGAATCCGCGCCGTAAATATCTATGTAAAGATTGATGAATCTCTAAAAGACAACACAGGAGAAGAAGCATGGAATCCAAACGGATTGATGCAAAATGCGATTAAAGCAATCAAAAAAGCTTGCCCTGAAATGATTGTAATGCCTGATGTTGCGTTAGATCCATACTCGATTTACGGTCACGATGGAATTATAGAAAATGGAGATATCGCCAACGATGCAACGAATGAAGGTTTAGTAAAAATGGCAGTTTCTCATGCCCAAGCCGGAGCCGATTTTGTCGCACCAAGCGACATGATGGACGGAAGAGTTTTACGATTACGTCAAGGATTAGATGCAGCCGGATTTTCAAATGTTGGCATCATGAGTTATTCGGCTAAATATGCCTCAGCTTTTTATGGCCCGTTTCGAGATGCTTTGGATAGCGCACCGAAAGACAATAAATCTAATACTGAGCCTGTCGAAGTACCTAAAGACAAAAAAACCTACCAAATGGATTATGCCAACCGCATCGAAGCCATCAAAGAAGCACTTATGGATGTAGAAGAAGGCGCCGATATGGTAATGGTAAAACCAGGAATTGCGTATTTAGACATCGTTCGCGAAGTCAAAAATGCTGTCAATGTTCCGGTAACGGTTTTTCATGTTTCGGGCGAATATGCTATGATTAAGGCAGCTTCAGAAAGAGGATGGCTTGACCACGACAAAATCATGATGGAACAATTGATGTGCATCAAAAGAGCAGGAGCAAGTTTAATTTCGACTTATTTTGCGAAGGAAGCAGCTGTTTTATTAAACAAATAAATAAACCGCAGATTCGCAGATTAATCATTTTATTTTAATCTGCGAATCTGCGGTAATTTTTAGGAGCGAAGGGCTTGGGCTTTATCAGTGTTCCATGTTCCTGCTTTCCGTTATATTTTTATACCTGACAGGTTTTTAAAACCTGTCAGGTATAAAAGATGCCACTTCAATCAGGGCTAATTGAAAAACGTATTGAATTTTTGTAAACCATGAAAAATCTTTTATTTATAGTTTCATTCCTTTTTTTAATCTGCTTCGCCAGTTCGCTAACGCTCGTGTCTTGTCAAAATAAAGAAGAGAAAACAGCAACTTCAGTTGACGAAACTGCAACCAAAATTTTAGGCCAAGAACTTTTTGAAGGCGAAGGAAATTGTATCGCTTGTCATAAACCCGACCAGAAAATAATCGGACCCAGTTTGCAAGACATTGCAAAAGTCTACAAGGAGAAAAATGCAAGCATTGTTCTATTCTTAAAAGAGGAAAGTGAACCAATAATTGACCCAAGTCAGTACGACATTATGAAAACCAATTTCGCCATTACCAAAAGCATGAGCGACGACCAATTGAAAGCCTTAGAAGATTACATTCTTAATTTTTCGAAATAATTTCTTAGTGAACTTCGTGCCATCTTAGTGTCCCGAAGTGTCGGGATTTGTGGTTAAATCACTAACTTTATCCAATGGAAATTTCCTTTATAGAATCGCCACTCGGAATCGCCAAAATTGTTGGTGATGAAAACGGTATTTCCGAAATTTCTGTTTTAAGTGAAGGTGCAGTAACGACTGAAATTCCGGCCCAACTTCAAGAATGTGTATCTCAACTTCGTGAATATTTTGATGGTCAGCGAAACCATTTCGATTTCAAACTCAATCCGCAAGGCACCGATTTTCAGCAAAGAGTTTGGCAGGAATTATTAAATATTCCTTTTGGAAAAACCATGTCGTATCTTGATTTATCCAAAAAATTGGGCGATGTAAAAGCGATTCGTGCCGTAGCTTCCGCCAATGGAAAAAATCCAGTTTGGATTGTAGTACCGTGTCATCGCGTAATCGGAACCGATGGTTCGTTAACAGGTTATGCAGGCGGTTTGTGGCGCAAAAAATGGTTGTTAGAACATGAAAGTCCGTCAAAGCAACAAAGTTTATTTTAGCTTTCAAAAACAATGTCTATATAGGGTAACATATTATACAACTGCCCCATACCAAATGCGTCGAAATAAGCGCTGGTTATAGTTAAATCACCAGATGTCAACGGTAGTAAATCAACATCACCCGAACTGTCGTAAGACCAGGATAACCTTCCAATCGTATTTCCTATGTCGGTTCCCCAATTGGTTTGAATTCTTCGAATAGTATAACTAATATTTGCCTGAAGGTTTACCGTTGTTGTCAAAGAAACATAACTCGTAGCAGTAGTTGAAAAAATATGGCTTCCACTATATACAACTGCACTAGTTACATTGTTTACAATTTCAATAAGATACGGAACTGTTGGGTCTGCATGTGCGCTTTGATATCCGAAGCTGCAAATAGTTTTTGGGCTGCTTACAAAAAAGGTGTATGAATGAATTTCTGTATCCATAGTAACTTCTGCGTGAGCTGTTGGTGCCGATGAAAAGGCAGTATAAACTTGCTTGAATTCGGAATTTGTAGTGTCACAAACCGCCTGAGTAGTTTGTTCGTCATCTTTATCAGCGCAACTTGCAAAGTAAATAAGAACCGTTAAGAGAGCTAGAAATTTTTTCATCGGATTCATTTTTTAATTAAAGATAGTTTTTTAAATAATTTGCATGGGCAAAAATATTTTTTTTAAACTTTTTCTTTCATATTTGAATTACATTACTTAATTTTAAGTCGGTAAATTCCTAAATTTATTTAAGATGATAGAAAAGATAAATCTCAATAACATCCTTTTTCTCGATATTGAAACGGTTCCCGAAGAAGAAAACTTTCTTTCTTTGGATGATGACATGAAACAGCTTTGGGAACAAAAAACACAGTACCAAAGGCGTGATGAATTTACTCCGGAAGATTTTTATGACCGCGCCGGAATTTGGGCTGAGTTTGGAAAAATTGTCTGTATTTCGGTTGGGTATTTTGTCAATAAAGGTGACATTCGAAATTTTAGGGTCACGTCCTTTTTTGGTGAAGAGAAAAAGATTTTAAAGGATTTTTCTAATTTATTGGAGAATCACTTTAACCAAGCACAACATGTTTTGTGTGGTCATAATGCTAAAGAATTTGACATTCCGTTTATTGCACGTCGAATGATAATTAACCAAATTGCTATTCCGAACAAACTGAATTTATTTGGAAAAAAACCATGGGAAATTCCACATTTGGACACATTGGAATTATGGAAATTTGGCGATTACAAACATTTCACTTCCTTAAAACTATTGACTAAAATTCTCGGAATCCCATCTCCAAAAGGCGATATCGACGGAAGTCAGGTTGCGCATGTTTACTACGTCGAAAAAGACATTGATAGAATTGTAATTTATTGCGAAAAAGATGTGATTGCTGTGGCACAAATCTTTCTCCGAATGCGAAGAGAAGATTTATTGATTGACGATGAAGTTATTCATGTATAAAAAAAGTCCTCTCGTTTTTTGAACCGAGAGGACTTTTTATTAGTTTTAGTTTCTTCTCAAGACTATCTTTTTAGTGATTGAGCCTAAATCATTTTGGATATTAACTAAATAAATTCCGTCCTGAAGATTTTCAATTCCAAATGAAGTATTGACTTGATTGGTTTCTTTTGAAAAAATTTGTCTTCCTTGTAAGTCGTATAAATTTATAGTTGCTTTATCTGTCAATGCCGGAATTGCAACATTCACAATACCTTTAGTTGGGTTTGGATAAACACTACTATTTAAAATTGGATTCGTAACGACAGCTAACGCGACTTGAACTCGGCATAAGTTAATGCTGAAGCTATCAATAGTTCCGCCATCTTCATTATTATGATCCAAAACTCTTAAAACCCATTCTCCATCAGCTGGCAAAGTGTTCAAAACACTTAAAGGATTGACAGGCGTAATATTCCCTGACACTGCTGGAATTCCAGTACAAGCCGGAACTGCGCCATCATCATCCATTGTACAAATGATGTTTTGATTATCTCCACAAGGAATATCCAATAAAGTAAAAACAGGGCTTCCAATAGAAGCCGGACCTTCAAGGGTTACAGTTATATCTCCAATCCAAGTATGAGTAATGCTCATATTTACATTAATATCGCCAATAGTATATCCACCAGTAATTGTTAATGGAACACTTGCTTCTGAGTTTGGTACAGTATCAATAAAATTATTTGAAAAATCAGTTGCAGTAAAAGTTTGGTCGCAAGATAATGTCCCAGTATCAAACGAATAAACAGCTGCATTAGCTGCTAAACCGGTACCACAATCGTTAGAAGGAATTACTCTCCAATAATATCTTGATGCTTGACTTAGTCCCGAAAGATAATATTCAGTATCAGTTACAAAATCGTCAATTACAAAAGTTGTAAAGTTTGGAGATGTTGAAGCTTGTACTCTATAAATTTGGGCATTGGTTTGTCTATTCCACTTTAAATTTGTAGAAGTTGACAATCCGTTTTGACCATTGGTTGGACTTTGTAAAGCTATTGGTTGGAAAGTCGCATTGAAAACGCGTAACGATTTATACCTAGTTTCTGTCTCGGTCGCGCTCGTTCCTTTAATTCCAACAAAATATTCATTAGGAGTAATATTTGTTAGGCCAGTAATTGTCATAGAAACGGTTCCATTAGCACTTAAAGATGCCGGAGAAAATGAAGCGGATGCTCCAGTTGGCAAATCAACTGCTGAAAATGTTGTTGTTCCCGAACCTGTTTGAGTATAATTAAAAGTATATACGGCATTTTGACTAGCGCAAACGGTTAAATTATCTGAATTTGAATTAATTGCAAAAGCTGAGTTTATGCCGGTAATAACTAGAGAATATTTTTGACTTCCGGTTACTAAAGCTCCTTTAGAAGTAACCGTAATGGTATATTGTCCTGCTGTTGGAGCGTCAATTTTTACTTGCTCAACATTATCTACTGAATTATCTCCTGTTCTTACTGCCGGTAAGCTTGGATCAGAATTTAATTTCCAAGGGAAATAGGTTGTCGTGTTTTTTGTAATTTTAATATCCAAATCATTTACTAACGCTGGAGTTGGATCGTTTGCAGGTAAAGTGCCATTATTTACCTGACCAGGCAAATCTGTCCAAGTAATGGAAGCAATTAAAGGAGTAGTTCCATTTGAATTCACATTCATTGTAAAAACTTGACCAGTGTTTAAATTCTCTTCCGAAATCCAAGAAGTCAATCCGTTAGCAGTAATAGTTTCTGCTGCCTTTTTAGCATTTAATAAACCCCAACCAAAATTGGCATCAGGACCTGTATTTCCAGCATCATCAGCCGTATGACAAGCCAAACCTTTTAGTGTAGCAGCACGCATAAAGCTATTGGTTACATTTTTATAATGTTGTTGTATTAAAACTAAAGTTCCCGCAATATTTGGAGAAGCCATTGACGTACCGGACATAATTTCAGTAGCGGTGTTACTTCCATTTGATGTTGAGGTTAAATTTGATCCGTTTCCTGTAATATCCGGCTTTACTCTAAGATCATCTGTTGGACCTTGGCTACTAAATGAGCTGATGATTATGTTTGCCGTGTTAACTGTTCCATTGCTTAGTGCAGCAACATCTTCGCAACTAGCTACAACTAAATTGTTTTTGGCGGTTTTATTAGAAGTTAGTTTGTCATACCCAAATAAAATAGGCTCTGGATTATTTTCATTCTGTCCATCATTTCCGGCTGACATTACAGGCAAATAATAAGGAGCATTATAAGCGAGTTCATCCCAAATATAAGCTTCAGAGGAATAAGAGCCTATAAACCATGAAGGCAATGTTGTTCCGCCATTTGTAATAGGAACACCATAAGAGTGATTGGAGATAAGCATTCCAAGTTGCGCTTCTGAAATAGCTTCTGAATCGTCAGAATCCCAATCGAATGTTCTGGCATTGGCTTGATACGCCATGCCTTTTACAGCAGTTGGGCTAGCACTAGCAATCATAGTTCCGCAAACGTGTGTTGCATGCGCCACAGTTGTTGTGCTTGATGGATTGTCAATTACAGCAACTCTTCCGCCAAAAGCAGCATGGGTTGTTCTAACATTTCCGCCGTCCCATTCTCTAACAACCATTCCTTGGCCATTTAATGTTAAACCTAACGAACCGCCAGAATTTAAGTGATTTGCTCTGGTTGTTCTTGCTGCATTTACATTCTGTGTAGAATAATAAAGAGGGAAACCATCAGCAGAAAGTCTCATTAACTCAGAAAAATTTCCATCTGCATCTTTGATACTAAGTGGCCAATTTTTAGTTAGAGCAACAGCAATTGCTTTTCGCTTATCCGCTTGCTCTTTTTTTCTATAAAAAGCTTCTGTATTTTTAAGCTTTGCCATATCATATTTGGCAGTAATTTTTTTGATATCCTCCGATGATTGTGCGAAAATCGTACATGCACTGAACAAAATCACTAGCAATAAGAAATAATTCTTTTTCATAGATTATGGAAATGGAAATTTTGTAACTAAAAATAAATATTATGTAACTATAGCCGACAAATATATAAACACCAAATTAATATCTGCATTTTATTGGTAAATAATCAGAAAAATTTAGCTTTTGTTTAATAGGTTATAAATACAGCAATAAAATTTGAACTTAATCTTTTAATTCAAAATTGATAAATGCTATATTTACAAAAAAACAACGTATGGTTTTAAGTAGATTTTGGCTGGCTATTTTTGTTTCCTCCATAGCTTTTGTAATATTTAGTTTGTGTATAGGAAGCAGCTATACTATTGATAATGTTCTCAATGGAAAAAAAGATGATCCGATTTTAATTTCCGAAAAGTATGTGGAACAGTTGCCAAAATTTATCATGGACAGCATCAAAAAAGCACCTGAACAAACCATGATTATCAACAGAGATACGCTGAATGCAGATACAACGTATGTTTATAAAGCAAAGACTGTTAAAATCTATTCAGGCATTCAAAAGTCGGATGGATTGTTGCCAACATGCAAAAACAGTTTACTAGATTTAATTCTTCCTTTGATTGCGTATTTGGCATTTTTCTGCGGCTTAATGCAATTGTTGATTGACTCAGGAGCTTCGGAAAAATTAGCCAAAAAACTAAGTCCGGTTTTTGTAAAAGTGTTTCCGACTGTTCCAAAAAACCACGAATCAATATCGTATATGACTTTGAATTTTGCCGCTAACTTTCTGGGATTAGATTCAGCCGCAACACCTTTTGGATTAAAAGCTATGCAGAGTTTACAGGAACTCAATCCCGAAAAAGACAAAGCAAGTGATGCCCAAATTATGTTTATGTGTTTGCATGCCGCCGGACTAACATTGATTCCGACATCTATCATTGGTTATCGTGCTGCCGAAAATGCCAGTAATCCTGCCGATGTAATGTTGCCTTGTATTATTACGTCATTTATCGGAACGATTGCAGCGTTTTTAATTGTTGGAATTCGACAAAAAATAAACTTTAAAAGCGCTTCTTTAGTGGTTGCTTTGATGACAATAATTGCGGCTATTGCTGGATTGTTGTTTTATGTAAACACATTAGATCTAATAGGTAAAAATGCGTTTACTTCTAATCTTTCAGGCTTGATGCTTGTTGCAATAATTGGATTTACATTAATCTTTTCATTCATTAATGAGAAAAAGTTTGTTGAAAAAGACACTACTATTTTTGATGCTTTCGTAACTGGAGCCAATAATGGTTTGCAAACCGGAGTCAAAATTTTCCCTTATGTAATGGGAATGTTGGTTGCGATTTCCTTTTTTAGAAATAGTGGTTTGTTTGAAATTATAAGCAACGGAATTTCGTTTGCATTTTCAAATATTGGCGTAAGCAAACAAATTACAGATTCGCTTCCGGTTGCGATGTTACGACCTTTTAGTTCTGGTGGTTCACGTGGATTTATGATTGATTCGATGCGAACCTTTGGACCAGATTCCTTTACAGGAAGATTGAGTTGTATTTTCCAATGCAGTGCTGAAACTACCTTTTATGTGATTGCGGTTTACTTTGGAAGTATCAATGTTAAGAATACACGTTACACACTTAGCACGATGCTTTTGGTAGATTTGATTTGTGTGATAACTGCGATTTTTGTGGCGAGTTGGTTTTTTTAAACTTGTCCTGCAAGGTCTTTTTTTGACCTTGTAGGTATATATAATTAAACATACCTACAAGGTTTTAGAAACCTTGCAGGAAAGCCAGTTAAAATTCTGCAACTTTTCATAACTTTACGCCTCAATTTATTCTAAACCTAATGTCAATTTACATAGCTTTTGAAGAGTTTTATAATAAAGTTAAAGCGAGTTTAGCCGACGGCACTTTTGCTAAATTAACGATGGCAAAAACCATTGGAAACACCGATTTAATGAATATTTACGTTCGCCCAATTGTAGAAGAGGAAGTTTTGAAACTGGAACTTAAATACAAATTTCAACAAGAAGAAGTAGTCGAAATCCATACTATTGATGCGGCTCGTGACAAGCTGGTTACGTATATCAATAACCCTTTTTTGTCGGCAATATTGTTTACGACAGAGTTTGATTTAACATATAAATTGAATAAAAAACGAGCAGTCAGTATCACAGAAAAAGTGAATACTTTTGGCAATGCTTCAGAAGTCTTATTAGATTATCTTAATCAATAACCATCTCCGGAATTTCTCCTTCAATAATTAAATCGGCTTCAGTCGAAGCGATAATGTGTTCTACAGTAACGCCTGGTGCGCGTTCTAAAAGTTTGAATCCTTTTGGCGTTATTTCTAAAACGGCTAATTCGGTTACCACTTTTTTAACACAGCCAACACCTGTTAATGGCAAGGTACATTTTTTCAGGATTTTGCTTTCGCCAGCTTTATTGACGTGCATCATGGCAACGATTATGTTTTCGGCAGAAGCCACTAAATCCATCGCGCCGCCCATTCCTTTGACCATTTTCCCCGGAATTTTCCAGTTGGCAATATCTCCGTTCTCGGCAACTTCCATCGCGCCAAGAATCGTTAAATCTACTTTTTGACTTCGAATCATTCCAAAACTAAAAGCAGAATCAAAGAAACTTGCTCCGGGCAATGTTGTTATTGTTTGTTTCCCGGCATTGATGATATCAGCATCTTCTTCACCCTCAAATGGGAATGGTCCCATTCCGAGAACGCCATTTTCACTTTGGAATTCAACCGAAATATCAGTACGGACATAGTTGGCTACCAAGGTTGGAATTCCGATTCCTAAATTTACATAATAGCGGTCTTTAACTTCTTTGGCTATTCGTTTTGCGATTTCTTCTTTACCTAACATAAATGTTTTTTTAAACCATTAAGGAATTAAGTTTCATTAAGATTATCATTTATAGAAAAGAGAAATCGTAAAATCTATTTTCTATGTTCTTTGTTCTATTCTCTTTTCCTTACGGTGCGTTGCTCAATTCTTTTTTCAAATTTTTCACCCTTGAAAATCCGTTGCACCAATATTCCCGGAATGTGTATTTGATTTGGATCAAGTGTGCCAACAGGTACTAATTCTTCTACTTCAGCAATGGTTATTTTACCGGCACCAGCCATACACGCGTTGAAGTTTCGGGCTGTTCCTTTGAAAATAAGGTTTCCGGCTTCGTCGCCTTTCCATGCTTTTACAATAGAGAAATCAGCTTTGTAGGCTAATTCCATTATGTGCATTTTTCCGTTAAATTCACGAGATTCTTTTCCTTCGGCCACTTCGGTTCCAAAACCTGCAGGCGTAAAGAAAGCTGGAATTCCGGCTTGAGCGGCACGACATTTTTCGGCTAAAGTTCCTTGTGGTGTTAGTTCAACATCTAATTCTCCTGAAAGCATTTGACGTTCAAACTCGGCATTTTCTCCAACATAGGAAGAAATCATTTTTTTGATTTGTCTTTTTTGCAAAAGCAATCCGAGTCCAAAATCGTCAATACCAGCATTATTTGAAATACAGGTTAGTCCGGTTGTTTCTTTTTTTACTAATTCAGCTATACTGTTTTCGGGAATACCGCAAAGACCAAAGCCGCCGAGCATAATGGTCATATTGTCTTCAATGCCTTGCAGTGCTTCTTGAACGGAATTTGCTTTTTTGTTAATCATGGTTGTTTGTTATTCTGTTTTTTAGCCCAGATTGCAACGGCATCCTTTTTCTTGTTTTTTTAACAAGGAAAAGATAGAGTGGAAAGCTGGAAATAGCTCCTAATTTTTACAGCCCAAATTCTTCCGGGTTTTGTTCTTCTTCTTCAGTTGGAACCGCCGTAGAGTCAACCACAGCTTTTCTCGGTTTCCAGCAATCCACTTTTATAGAAAGATTATCAGGTCTTTCAAACGGATCTTTTGATATGAGCAAATCTTTATCTTCATAGCATTTTTTCATCATGTAACCCCAAATTGGCAAAGCAGCAGTTGCTCCCTGACCATAAGTAATTCCTTTGAAACGAGCCGAACGATCTTCGCAACCAACCCAAACTCCAGTAACTAAATTGGGCACCATTCCGATAAACCAACCATCGGATTGATTTTGGGATGTTCCTGTTTTTCCGGCAATTGGATTGGTAAACATATATGGATAACCTGTCCAGCGATTGTCGCCACTTCCGCCGCCTTGAGTTCTTAGACGAACTCCGGAACCTTCTTCGGTTACACCTTCTAAAAGTTTGATAACGGCATAAGCGATGTCTTTATTCAAAACATCATGCGTTTCAGGAACTGGTTCGTAAAGCACGACACCATTTTTATCTTCAATTCGGCTAATGAATTGGGGCTTTATATAAACACCTTGGTTTGCAAAAGTGCTGTAAGCGGCAACCATGTCTTCTACCGTAATTTCCACTGCACCAAGCGCAATAGAAGGTTGAACGGGGATTTCTGATTTTACTCCTAATTTTTTGGTTAAGGCAACTACTGCTTCCGGTCCAACTTTATCCATTAGTTTTGCCGAAACCGTATTGATTGAATTAGCTAAAGCTTTTTTGAGCGTGACCATTCCGCGATATTTATTATCGGAATTTTTTGGTGTCCAAGCTTCGGTAACGTGATGTCTTCCAACGGGAATTGTAAACGGTGAATCGATAATCGAATCGCAGGGCGACATTCCTAATTGTTCGATAGCCGTGGCGTAAACAAAAGGTTTGAAAGTCGAGCCTACTTGTCTTGCACCTTGTCCAACGTGATCGTATTGAAAATATTTATAATCAATTCCGCCAACCCAAGCTTTGATATGACCGGTTTTCGGTTCCATCGACATTAAGCCGGCTTGAAGAAAATGTTTGTAATATCTGATGGAATCCGTAGGTGTCATCAATGTATCAATTTCACCTTTCCATGAAAAGATTTTCATTTTTGTTTTGACACTAAAAGAGGCTATAATTTCTTCCTCTGATTTGTCTAAATCTTTCATAACACGCCAACGTTCTGATGTTTTCATGGCATTGTCCATGATTCTTTGAGTTTCTTCGGGAGTAATTTTTAAAAATGGAGCATTTTTATTATCCTTTTGTTCCGCAAAGAATTCCTTTTGCAAATTTTTCATATGTGCCTGAACGGCTTCTTCGGCATGTTCCTGAATTTTTGAATCTATGGTTGTGTAAATTTTTAAACCATCGCTATAAATATCCCAATCGCTTCCGTCAGGTTTTTTATTTTCTTTCGCCCAATTTTTCATGTATTCACGAAGGAATTCTCTAAAATAAGTAGCCGTTCCTTCTTTGTGACTTTCTGGATGAAAGTGTAAAACGATAGGTTGAGCAGCTAATTTATCTTTGGTTGCTTTATCCAAAATACCATTTCTAACCATTTGACCCAAAACTGTATTTCTTCGCAAACGCACTTTTTCTAATCGGCGTAACGGATTGTATAAAGATGGATTTTTAAGCATTCCGACAAACATTGCAGCTTCGTCTATAGTCAAATCGCGTGGTTCTTTTCCAAAATAAACTTTTGCAGCCGATCGAATTCCGACTGCGGTATTTACAAAATCGGCTTTGTTCAAATACATAGCGATAATTTCGTTCTTGGTATATTGCCGTTCCAATTTAACAGCAATAATCCACTCTTTGACTTTTTGGATAACTCGGAAAAGTTTAAATGTTGAGCCTTCACCATGGAATAACAATTTGGCTAACTGTTGGGTTAATGTACTTGCTCCACCATCGGAACCTAATTTTAATGCAGCACCCAAAGTACGTCGAGCATCAATTCCAGAATGTTCGTAAAAACGCTCGTCTTCAGTGGCGACTAAAGCTTTGACCAAACTTTGTGGTAAATCTTCATATTTAATTGGCGTTCTGTTTTCATTGTAAAATTTCCCAATCGTTACACCATCGGAAGAAATTACTTCGGTTGCCAAATTTGATTCCGGGTTTTCTAAATCTTCAAAAGAAGGCATACTTCCAAAAAACCCCCATGATGCCAAAGTGAAAAACAATGCCATTACTCCAAGACCATAAAAAAACAACTTCCAAAATTTCTTTTGGTAATACTTAATGTCTTTGACCGGAGTGTTATTTTTTTGTGCCATAATTTTATTCTGTAGATTCTATTCTAAAGCCAACATCAGAAATACCGGGAAGTGCTGTTACGCCTTCAATTTTTCCGGTTTGTCTCGTTGCGTGTTGTATGTGAATTTTATAAATTCCTTTTTGAGTAAATCTTACTTTGTCTTTATAAAAAAGCTTGCTTTCTTTAATATCCGAAAAGCCATCTCCCAAAAGTGTTCCGTCCGGATTTGTCATTTGGTATTCTAATGTGTCGACTTTTACCTTTCTGTTAGGTTGTTCCAAAGAAACAATCAGAAACAAATTATTGAACGGGTAATCGTCGTTATCTCTAACATTTACATATAAATTAAAGAATTTTTTCGGGTCCAATTTTGGCAAATCGAAAGTCACGATGCTATCTTTATGCCAAGTTTTCCCCACCGATTTATATTCGTCAAAAACTCTTTTTTTATCACAAGAAATAGCCAAAAGAAGTAGTAAAATAAAAAGGATGCTATTCTTTATTCTCATTCTTTTTTATGATTATAGGTTTCTTGTTTTCTGGTTTAGCTTCGCTCCGTTCGCCTGTGGCTCGGGTTTGGTTTTGATTTTGCATTTGTCCCTGACCTTGCTCTTTTTTCGGGTTTTGGTTTGGATTTAGCTTCCCGCCGTTCGCCTTTGGACCGGGTGAATTTTGATTTAGCTTCGCTCCGTTCGGCTTTGTTTCGCCAGTTCGCTGACGCTCGTGTGCTTCGGGTGAAACCTTATTTTTATTCTTGTTTCTGTTTTTGTTTTTGCTCTTTTTGGGTTGGTCAAATCGTGTTAAACTTTCTTGTCCCATGGCATTGTTAAAATCTTTTTCAGGCTCAGCAACTGTTTCAATAGCAAAATCTTCAAGAGAACTTACCTTTTTGTTTTGCTTGTTTTCAGCCATTATTTCTTTGACTTGTTCAATATTTAAGACATGCCAATTCGCAAAATTATCGGTATAAGCGAACCACATCAAGCCTTTGAAAATATCTTGCTTTTGGCAAATGGCATCGCCTTTTTCTGTTTTTAATTTGGTTTCAAAATCAGGAAACCCTTTTAAAGCATCTAAATAAGTGTCCAATTCGTAGTTCAAACAGCATTTTAATTTACCGCATTGTCCGGCTAATTTTTGCGGATTTAAAGACAATTGTTGGTAACGCGCTGCCGATGTATTTACGCTACGGAAATCAGTTAACCAAGTAGAACAACATAATTCTCTACCACAAGAACCAATTCCGCCAAGGCGAGCTGCTTCTTGTCGCAAGCCAACTTGTTTCATCTCAATTCTGGTGCTGAATACGCGAGAATAATCTTTGATCAAAAGTCTGAAATCAACTCTGTCGTTTGCGGTGTAATAGAAAGTTACTTTGGAACCATCGCCTTGGAATTCGATATCAGAAATTTTCATTTCCAACTTGTGAATAATAGCTAATTCACGCGCTTTCACTTTCATTGGTTCTTCTTTTTCGCGAGAATCGCTCCAGATATCGATGTCTTTTTGGGAAGCTTTTCGGTATACTTTCGGAATATCTGCGCTAGTGTGATTAACGCCTTTTTTCTTCATTTGAATTTTGACCAATTCTCCAGTAAGCGTTACTATTCCAACATCGTGTCCGGGAGAAGCTTCAGTAGCTACAACATCTCCAATACCAAGTGTGAGTTTTTCGGTATTGCGGAAAAATTCTTTTCTTCCGTTTTTGAAGCGAACTTCAACACAGTCAAAAGCAGTTTCTCCATTGGGCAAACTCATATTGGCAAGCCAATCAAAAACCGTTAATTTGTTGCAGCTATCGGTGCCGCAAGTCCCATTATTTTTGCATCCTTTAGGTGCGCCACCATCAGATGTTGAACAACTTTGACAAGCCATAATTATATGTGTAGTGTTGCAAAAAGCAACTTATAATTCATAAAACGATTAATTGGTAAAGATAGTATTTTAAAAAAATAAATTCCAATAAAAAAATCCCAAATTCCAAAGGGTTTTATTTTTGGAATTTAGAATTTTAAGTATTGGAATTTGATTATATTTTAGTCTAGAATTTTAAACAATTTATCCGACAAACGAATTCTGAAAGGTAAATTCATAGTGACTTTATCACCCGCTTTTGCCAAAGTATTTTCACTTCCGTTGACAAACATTTTTTCAACAACAATTTCCTGACTTCCTGTGGTTGGTCCTGAAATTAATATTCTATCGCCAATAGTTACTTCCTGATTTTCAATACTAAAAAGCCCAACTTCTGCTTTTGCATAATAATGTTCTGCTTTGCCAATCAAGACTTTTTTTATTTTTATTTTTTGACGAATGTCTGCTAATTTTTGAATTGTTGCCAATGGTTTATCTGAAAGGTCACCCGAATGTTTGAACAATAATTTATCCGATTTCCCTTTTCTGAAAATCATGTTGCCGTTTTTTACACCGCGACGCAATTTCACTTGGTCAACCAATGACAAATGAATGATTTCCTGACATTCGGTCGAGCAGCAGTTTTCCATGGCAACTTTACATTCATCACATTGAATAAATAACAAATGGCAGCCTTCGTTTTCACAATTCGTGTGATTGTCGCAAGGTTTCCCGCATTGATGACATTGCGAAACAATATCGTCGGTAATTCTTTCGCCAAGACGATGATCGAAAACGAAGTTCTTTCCAATGAATTTGCTTTCCAAACCTTCTTCCTGAATCTGCTTAGCATAATTGATAATTCCGCCTTCTAACTGAAATACATTTTTAAAACCTTGGTGTTTGAAATAAGCTGAAGCTTTTTCGCAACGAATGCCGCCGGTGCAATACATTACCAGATTTTTATCTTCTTTATGATTCTGAAGTTGCTCGTTGATGATGGGTAAACTTTCTCTGAAAGTCTCTACATCAGGAGTTATGGCGCCTTTAAAATGACCAATTTCACTTTCGTAATGATTTCTAAAATCGACTACAATTGTATTTGGATCATCTAAAATTTGGTTGAATTCCTTAGCTTTTAAATGAATTCCAATATTAGTAACATCGAAGGTTTCGTCGTTTAAGCCGTCAGCAACAATTTTGTCGCGGACTTTTATGGTCAGTTTCAAAAAGGAATGGTCGTCTTGTTCGACAGCCACATTCAGACGGATGTTTTTCATGAAGTCATACACTTCTATAGTTTCCCGAAAAGCTTCAATATTTTCTGCTGGAACCGACATTTGAGCGTTGATTCCTTCTTTAGCTACATACGTTCGGCCAAGGGCATCGAGTTTGTTCCATTCGAGGAATAAATTGTCGCGAAATTGTTTTGGATCTTCAATTTTGGCATATGCATAGAAAGACAAAGTAAGTCTTTGTTTGCCGGCTTGATCAATAAGTTCGGCTCTTTCTTCTGCGCTTAAGGTGTTATACAGTTGCATGCTATAAACTTTAAATTACAGAAATATATATTTGAACTCTAAATGGAAGAATCCGAGGTAAAGATAAAGTTTTACCGCAAAGTTCGCAAAGGTTTACGCAAAGTTCGCAAAGGTTTACGCAAAGTTCGCAAAGGTTTTAAAAACCAAACCGCAAATTCGCAAAACTAATTTGCGAATTTGCGGTAAATAATTATTTAATTTTCTTTGCGTTCTTAGCGGAATAACTTTGCGTTTTTGCGGTTAACTTTTAACAGAATTCTGCGTAAGCGTCTTTCAAGTTTTCAGCAATCATTTCAGCAGGGCGACCTTCAATGTGATGACGTTCTAACATGTGAACCAATTCGCCATCTTTGAACAAAGCCATACTTGGCGATGATGGAGGAAAAGGAAACATTTCTTCTCGGGCTGCATCAACCGCTTCTTTATCAACACCGGCAAAGACCGTAATTAAATGGTCTGGTTTTTTTGCTCCGTCTAAACTCATTTTTGCTCCCGGACGAGCGTTTCTTGCAGCACAACCACAAACCGAATTCACAACTACTAGTGTTGTTCCTTCTGCTTTGATAGCATTTTTTACGTCTTCTGCATTATATAAATCTTGAAAACCAGCGGCAGTTAATTCAGCACGCATTGGTAATACCATTTCTTCTGGATACATAATTTTTAATTTAGGATTAAGGAATTAGGATTAATTGATTTAATCTAATGCAAAGGTAATGAGATTTTACTTTTTAAATTTTAAAGAAATCATAAAGATTTCTTATGTTTAGATTGAGAAATCGAACTTAAATTATTTGACACTGTTTCTGTCTTTCAAAATAGTTTCTACATTTTGTAATGAAAAACCTTTGACTTGTAATAGAAGTAAATAATGATACATTAAATCGGCTGCTTCATTCAAAAATAAACTATCATTATTGTCTTTAGCTTCAATCACCAATTCTATAGCTTCTTCACCCACTTTTTGAGCTACTTTATTGATACCTTTTTGCACTAATGAAACAGTATATGAATTAGTATCATTGCTTAAAATACGATTTTTTAGAATGTTTTCCAATTGGTATAAAAACGGACTTTCATCATTTGTTCCGAAGCACGAATTAGTACCTTTATGACAAGTTGGTCCAGTTGGTTTTACTGTAATCAAAAGAGTGTCTTGATCACAATCTTCATAAATGGAAATTACTTCCAAAAAATTACCTGAACTTTCGCCTTTTGTCCAAAGACGATTTTTACTTCGACTGAAAAAAGTTACGGTATTTTCTTCTTGTGTTTTTTGCAAGGCTTCTTCATTCATATAACCTAACATCAGAACTTGCTGACTTTTATTATCTTGAATGATAACTGGAATTAATCCATTGTTTTTTGAGAAATCTAAATTCATCTGATGGGAATATTTTGGGTTTTTAAAACGTTTTTTAATTCGGAAATTGGTATTTCATTAAAATGAAAAATACTCGCTGCTAATCCGGCACTGACTTCGGTTTTGGTAAATAATTCAATAAAATGGTCAACTTTTCCTGCACCACCGGAAGCAATTACTGGAATGGAAACGGCTTTACATATCTCATTTGTAATTTCCAATGCAAATCCGTTTTTGGAACCATCGTTATTCATGGACGTTAACAGAATTTCTCCAGCTCCAAGTTGAGCAACTTTTTTTGCCCAATCGATGGCTTTCCAATTGGTTTTTTCAGTGCCACCTTTTACAAAAACAATCCAATTATTTTCTACGAATTTTACATCAATAGCAACGACTACAAATTGACTTCCGAATTCGTTTGCCAGCTCAGAAATAAGGTTCGGATTTTGAATTGCGGCTGAATTAACACTTACTTTATCGGCGCCATTTTGTACCATGATTTTGGCGTCTTCGACCGAATTTATTCCACCGCCAACGGTGAATGGAATGTTTATTTTTTTCGCAATTTGACTTACTAATTCCGCCAATGTTTTTCTGTTTTCCAACGTCGCAGTAATGTCTAAAAAAACCAATTCATCAGCACCATTTTCAGAATAAAATTGCGCTAATTCAAGCGGATTTCCAGCATCTTTCAATCCTTCAAATTGAATGCCTTTAACCACACGACCATTTTTTATATCCAAACATGGAATGATTCTTTTCTTTAACATAGCTTAATTAATTGCTTTAAATTAATAGTGTTTTCATAAATGGCTTTTCCAATAATAGCGCCTTCACAACCAAGCTTTTTTAACTCCAAAACATCCTCTATTGTTGTGATTCCACCACTAGCAATTAACTTTACTTTTGCAACTTTTAAAATGTCTCGATACAATTCTATTGATGGGCCATTGAGCATTCCATCTTTTTCGATATCAGTTGAAATCACATATTCAATTCCGTTTTTTTTATATTCTGAAATAAAATCTACAACATCAGTTTCAGAAGTTTCCAACCAACCTTGTGTTGCAATTTTTCGGTTCAAAGCATCGGCGCCAAGAATTATTTTGTCAGCTCCAAATTTTTCAACCCATTCTAAAAACAAACTCGAATTTTTATACGCAATACTTCCACCTGTAATTTGATTAGCTCCATTTTCAAAAGCAATTTCAAGGTCTTTATTTTGTTTAATTCCGCCACCAAAATCAATTTTTAAATTTGTTTTTGTCGAAATCTGGTATAATACTTTGTGATTGATAATTGTATTCGATTTTGCCCCATCCAAATCAACCAAATGAAGAAATTCTACGCCACTATCTTCAAAATATTTTGCGATTTCTAGTGGATTTTCGTTGTATATTTTTTGTGTGGCATAATCGCCTTTTGACAATCGCACACATTTTCCATTGATGATATCTATTGCTGGTATGATTCTCATAATAATATTTTCTATTGATTTTTAAACCATTAAGGTATTAAGTTTCATTAAGACTTAATTAGCTTAATACCTTAATGGTTTAAAACTTTTTATATGTTTATAGTTTTAAAAAGTTCAGTAATAATTGTTCGCCAACCTGTGATGATTTTTCAGGATGAAATTGAGTGGCGTAAAAATTATTCTTTTGCATCGAAGCGCTAAAAGGAACGATATAATCACAAACGGCAGTGGTTTCATTACTGATCTCGGCATAGTAACTGTGTACAAAATAGAAATCTTCTTCTGCAGAAATTCCGTTGAATAATGCTGATTTTGAATTCGAAATGGTATTCCAACCCATATGTGGGACTTTCTCTACAGCTTCAAATTCTTTAACATTGGCATCAAAAATTCCTAAACATTTTGTGTCACCTTCTTCAGAGAAATTACATAATAATTGTTGTCCTAAACAGATTCCAAGAACAGGTTGTGTTAAATTTTTAATGACAACATCTAACTTCCGATCCTTTAAATACTTCATGGCTGAACTTGCTTCTCCAACTCCGGGAAAAATAACTTTATCGGCTAATTTTAAGATGGTTTCGTCATTGGTAACAATACACGAAAACCCTAGTCTTTCAATCGCATTTTTTACAGATTGAATGTTGCCAGCATTATATTTTACTATCGCTATCATAATATTCCTTTGGTACTTGGAATGGTATTAGAACCATCTTTTTTAACCGCTATTTTTAATGTTCGGGCAAATGCCTTGAATATTGATTCGATTTTGTGGTGTTCATTTTCGCCTTCACATTTGATATTCAAATTACATTTAGCGCCATCAGTAAACGATTTAAAAAAGTGAGAAAACATTTCGGTCGGCATTTCACCAATTTTTTCTCGTTTAAAATCTGCTTCCCATACCAACCAGGAACGTCCGCCAAAATCTAAAGCCACTTGAGCCAAACAATCATCCATTGGCAATACAAACCCGTAACGTTCAATCCCTTTTTTGGAACCCAATGCTTTTGCAAAAACTTCGCCTAAAGCAATGCCCACATCTTCTATGGTGTGGTGTTCATCAACATATAGATCACCTTTCACTTCAATTTTTAAATCCATATTTCCGTGTTTTGCAATTTGTTCTAACATGTGATCAAAAAACCCTAAACCTGTTTGAATGGTACTTTTTCCGTTTCCATCTAAATTCAAATCGATGGTAATTTTGGTTTCATTGGTGTTTCTTATAACAGTTGCTTGTCGTGCTTGTTGACTTAAAAATTGGTAAATTTTATTCCAAGAAGTAGTTGTTAAAGTCGCCTTTTTATTTTTATCAGATGAAATAAAAATCGATTGACAACCCAAATTTTCGGCTAATTGAAGATCGCTAATTCGGTCACCAATGACGAAAGAGTTTTTTAAGTCATAATTTCCTTTAATGTACTGTTGTAACATGCCAATGCCGGGTTTTCGAGTTGGTAAATTTTGTTCTGGAAGTGAAACATCAATAAGCACTTCACTAAAAACAATTCCTTCGTTTTCAAATGCCTGAATGATTTTGTTTTGTGTTGGCCAAAATGTGTTTTCCGGAAAAGAATCAGTTCCCATCCCATCTTGGTTGGTAACCATAACTAACTCATAATCCAGCTCGGAAACAATGCGAGAAAGATTTTGAAAAACTTTGGGATAAAATTCCAATTTTTCTAATGAATTCAACTGAAAATCTATTGGTGGCTCGATTACTAAAGTGCCGTCTCTATCTATAAATAATACTTTTTTCATCTTTTATAAGTTGTAAAGTGTATACTAATAACTGGTTTTCTTGTGGTGTACCAACAGTAATTCGGATGGTGTTTTTCACGACTGAATTTCTGTTTCTTGTGATAATTTGACGTTCAATTAAGGCTTCGAAAATCGCAATGGAATTTTCCATTTCAACCAAAAGAAAATTTGCATCTGATGGATAAATGTTGGTTACAAATTCAAATTTTGAAAGTGCTATTTTTAATTTTTCGCGTTCTTCGATTATTAAATCTATATTTTTTCTAAAAACAGAATCATCTGCTAATGTATTTATTGCCGCTTCCTGATTCAATTCACTCACATTATAAGGGGGTTTTACTTTTGATAAAACTTTAATAATTTCAGCATTAGCATACGCAATACCAATACGTGCAGCGGCTAAACCACGTGCTTTACTAAACGTTTGAGAAACAATTAAATTGGGGTAAATTTTAATTTTTTCTACCAATGAACGTTGCTTACTAAAATCGATATACGCTTCGTCAACAAAGACAATTCCGTTAAAATTTTGAATAATACATTCTAAATTTTCTAGTGAATTTCCCGTAGGATTATTGGGTGAACACAAGCATAAAATTTTTGCTTTTTGTTCTAAAATCGCTTCGGTATTCAATTCAAAATTTTCGGTTAACGGAATCGAAATTATTTTTAAATTATTGATGTTGGCATACACTTCATACATTCCGTAAGTTGGCGGACAAATAATTATGGCATCCTCATTAGGTTCGCCAAAAACACGTTGCACCAAATCAATAATTTCATCACTTCCATTTCCAATCAAAATATTTTCGATAGCTACTTTTTTCTTGCTACTTAAAATTTGTTTCAAACGCCATTGATACGGATCGGGATAGCGATTCAAACTTCCAAACGGATTTTCATTAGCATCTAGAAAGATCCCTTCGGTTCCCGAAAACTCATCTCTTGCACTCGAATAAGGCAAAAGATTTGCAATGTTTTCCCTGATTAATTGATTAATATTGTCCATTTTGTATCTTTTTTAATCGAATAGAAACGGCGTTTTTGTGTGCTTCTAATTGTTCAGCAGCGGCCATAATTTCGATTGTTTTACCTAAATTTTGAATTCCGGTTGCCGTGATTTTTTGAAACGTAATTTTTTTTACAAAACTGTCCAATGAAACGCCACTGTAATTTTTTGCAAAACCATTGGTAGGTAATGTATGATTAGTTCCGCTGGCATAATCTCCGGCACTTTCGCACGAATAGTTTCCAATAAAAACCGAACCTGCATTTTCTATTTTAACTAATTTATTTTCGGCATCATCAATAGCTAAAATCAAATGTTCTGGTGCGTAATAATTACTGAATTTTATAGCTTCATCAATAGAATTCAATACAAGAGCACGACTGTTTTCGAGTGCTTTTTCTATGATTGCAATTCTGGGTAATTTTGCTTTTTGAACACCAATTGCAATTTTTACTTTTTCTATAATTTCTATTGAATTCGCAACTAAAATTACTTGACTGTCTTCGCCATGTTCCGCTTGTGATAATAAATCAGAAGCTACAAAATCAGCATCGCATGTATCATCTGCAATGACTAATAATTCACTCGGACCAGCAGGCATATCAATAGCAATTCCTTGTTGCTGTGCATATTGTTTAGCTGCAGTTACATATTGGTTTCCAGGCCCAAATAATTTAGAAACTTTCGGAACGGTTTCGGTTCCAAAAGTTAAAGCCGCAATGGCTTGAATGCCACCTATTTTATAAATTGATGTTACACCGGTTAATTGCGCAGCATATAAAATTGCTGAATCAATTTCTCCTTTTTTGTTTGGCGGTGAACACAAAATAATGTTTTGGCAACCAGCGATTTGCGCGGGAATCGCAAGCATCAAAACCGTTGAAAAAAGTGGAGCTGTTCCGCCTGGAATATAAATCCCAATGGTTTCTATAGCACGATTTTCTCTCCAACAATATACTCCAGAAGTAGTTTCTACTTTAGTTGCAATTTCTTTTTGCGAAGTATGGAATTGTTTGATATTTTTGGCTGCTTCTTGAATGGCATTTTTCAAATCTTCAGAAACCAATGTAGTTGCATTTTGCATTTCTTCATTTGAAACACTAAAATCGGTAATCGTAACGCCATCAAAAATATGGGTGTATTTTGACACGGCTTTGTCACCATTCTTTTGAACATCACTAAAAATTCCTTTTACAGTTTCGCTCAAATCGGTTAGTGCTAATGTTTTTCGTTGGGATAAATCTCCCCATTCTTTTGGGTTCGGATTTATGTATGTTTTCATAGTTTTATTTTTCAAATTAGAGTATCATTTTTTCTATTGGAATAATCAAAATTCCTTCGGCTCCGAGCGATTTCAATTGTTCGACAACATCCCAATAGTCATTTTCTTTCACCACCGAATGCAAACTGCTCCAACCTTCTTCAACCAAAGGCAAAATAGTTGGTGATTTCATTCCGGGTAAAATTTCGCAAATGGATTCTATCGAAGTGTTTGGCGCATTCAGAAGAATATATTTGTTTTCTTTTCCGTTGCGATAAGAGTTAATGCGGAATAATAATTTCTTTAGAATTTGTTCCTTCTCTTCGGATAAATTTTCATTTGAGATTAAAACCGCTTGGCTTTTTGAAACAACTTCTACTTCTTTCAACCCATTCATTAGCAAGGTGCTTCCTGAACTTACAATGTCAAAAATGGCGTCAGCAAGTCCGATTCCTGTTGCAATTTCTACACTTCCGCTAATTTCTTCAATGATAACTGGAATGCTTTTAGTGTCGAAAAAAACAGATAGAATTTTCGGATAACTGGTTGCGATTTTTTTGTTTTGGAAATAACTCAAACCGTTATAAATTTCATCTTTTGGAATTGCTAATGATAATTTACACGAAGCGAATCCGAGTTGGGAAATGGTAGTAACTTTTTTGTTTTTTTCCCAAACTTCATTTTCACCAAGAATGCCTATATCGGCAACACCTTGTTCTACATATTGCGGAATATCGTCATCGCGCAAATACAAAATTTCAATAGGAAAATTACTGGCAATGGCTTTTAGTTTTCGTTCTCCATTAGAGATTTGAATGCCACATGATTCTAATAGTTCAAGTGATTTTTCACTCAGTCGGCCACTTTTTTGGATGGCAATTTTTAAAGTACTCATTTTTTTTTTGGATAAATCTGAGTATATACGACTGTAATAAATACAAAAAAACCGTCAGATACTCAGACGGTTTTTAAATATGATTAACTACAATGCATCATTAACTCGCCTGTGAGGTAAGATGATGATGATGCAATTGAGTGATTGTAAATTTCATTTTGATTTTATTATTTTGTAAATGTATAAAGTAAATTCGAAAGCAAGATACACTTTTATAAAATTTAACATTTGTTGATTTAAAATAATCTTTTAAAAAATGCTTTTACAAAAGGAATTGTTGGACATTTTAACATCACTTTTAAGTCTTCCCGCAATGTTGTTTCTTCATCTAAGAATTTGAAGATTAAAGTTGGATTTCCTTTTTTGAAAAGTGCTGAAAAAACTTCAGAACCCAAATCATTTCTTCGATTCAAAACATCCAAAAAAAGCAAATCGTAAAACCAAAATTTATCTTTCTTGTGGAATTTGGTAAAGTCGGTTTCCGTCAATAGAAATTGTACCAAAGCTTTTGATTTCTTAGTCGTATTTTTAAAAGTATAACCCGTACTGGCTTTTGTCCAACCGCCAGCAGAACCAATATTGATGATGTTTTTCGAATTGTGTTTCCAGAATTTATAGGAAGTCATCGGAATATTTCCTTGCTCTTTTTCGACTATTTCGTATTCTGTGATTCCTAGTTTTTGGATGTAATTTTGGATTTCGGTTTCGTATTCTGTTATCGATAGTAAATCTTTTGAGAACAAAGTATATTCGATTAAAGCTTCGGTTTCCGATGTTGGAAGTACATACATAAATCGAGTGTTGCCTTTTTGTTCCACCGAAAAATCCATGAAGGTGGCGCAATCCGTATTGAAAACAGCTTCTTTGCTTTTGATAAACCAACCAATAAAATGTTGTTGCAATAAGGGATATTTGTTTTGGTTTTTTACAATTTCTGGATTTATTGCGCTACGCTCCGTACTGTTCGCCCTATGGGTTCGGGTGAAAATGGAATTGAGAATTTTGTCGCAGGTAAAGCTTCCAACACTTGTTTTTAACACACAATGATTCCCTAGTTCTTCAAAATCAATGACTTTCTGATTGGCAAAATGAATATTTTCCTGCTTCGATATTAAATCGAAAACCAATTTATAAAAAACCAAACCTTTGACCATTTTGTATTGATAGGGCTGGAGAATTAATTCTCTTCGGAAGTTCTTATCAGCAAAAAGAGCCGTGCTCCATTTTTTAGAAACTATATCGTCAAACAAGTTGTCTTTATCCCAAAAACACCAGGTTCTGTCATTGGTTTTCTTGAGATTTTCATCAATCAACAAAATAATTTTGTCTTCAAATCTCCCGGAAAGCACCATTTCATAAACGGTCATCAAAGCCGATAACCCTGAACCTGTAAAGATGTAATGGTAGTGTTTCATTTATATTCGGAACGAAAAACCAAAAGCAAAATAATGCTTTGGCGCATTTTCAGTAATGCCAATTCCTGAAGACAAATCTACCATAAAATTGTTGTTTATCAAATAGGTAAGTCCAGCATCAAAATTGTGATTAGCTTCATTCTTTTCCGGGGCAAATCCAAATAATTCAGCATAACAACCCAACTTGTTGTTTATTGAATAACCGGTTGTCAGCGTATAAATAAAAGTGGTTTCTGGCGTCATTCCATCCCATTCACAACCTAAATTATAACTCAAAGAAAGCTTTTCTGAAAGCGTATGTTGCATCGTAAATCTGAATTCAGGCGCCACAAAATCATTTTTGTATTTTGAAGAAGCGGCATTTGGCAAACCAATATGTCCGATGAAAGAAGTTTTTGGGATGATTCCTTTTTCTTCGCAAAGCTTGACTTTAAAACCAATCAAAATCGGAGTGAAACCCGAGCTTTTTTCATCGTTCATTTTTTCAGAAACAAATTCGGTAATCAATCGCAATTCAAAGTTTTCGTTTACACCATATTTCCATAAAACGGTAGGCAAACTGTTAGTGTTGCTGATTTCATCATTCTTTTGAAAGGTGAAACCTGTTTCAACTTGGAACATTCCTTTCGGAACAATTGCCGGAGTTTCGGTTTGATCTGGTCTGTCACATTGTATGGGTTCTGTAGTTTGCGCTTGTATTGTAAAGCAACCTAAAATGCTAAGTAAATGGATTATCTTCTTCATAATTAATTTTTAGACAAAACTAAAAAAATATTTACTCTAATCAAATTTATTTTTATATTTGTGCAATCGAGTCTCGTCCTAAAGACGAGACGAACTGTTACGAAGTAAAAATATTTTAAAAATGAGCAAGTCATTAGAAGAAGTAAATCAGTCGGTTGCAACCGAAGGTAAAAAAACGGGCTTTAGAAAAATTTTAGCATTTCTTGGTCCGGCATACTTAATCAGCGTTGGTTATATGGATCCTGGAAACTGGGCAACTGACATTGCAGGCGGAAGCCAATTTGGGTATGCCTTGCTTTGGGTTTTATTAATGAGTAACATTATGGCGTTGTTGCTTCAGAGTTTGAGCGCACGTCTAGGAATTGTGACACAACGTGATTTGGCGCAAGCATCACGAGAAACCTACCCACCATTTATAAATTATATTCTTTATTTTTTAGCAGAAATTGCTATCGCAGCTTGCGATTTGGCCGAAGTTCTCGGAATGGCAATTGGTTTGAATTTACTCTTTGATATTTCGTTAATTCAAGGTGTAATGATAACCGTTTTAGACACTTTTTTATTACTGTTTTTAATCAACAAAGGCATTCGGAAAATGGAAGCTTTCATCATTGCGCTGGTAATGATTATTGGTTTTTCCTTCATTTTTGAAATGATTTTTGCGCAACCGGAAGTCGGGAAAATATTAACAGGATTAATTCCGTCATTGCCTAATGAAAATGCATTATATATTGCTATCGGAATTATTGGCGCAACGGTTATGCCTCATAATTTGTATCTCCATTCCTCTTTAGTTCAAACCCGAAAATTTGATAGAAGCAAAGCGGGAATTAAGCAGGCATTAAAATATAATTTTATCGATTCGACGATTGCGCTTAACCTTGCTTTTTTTGTAAACGCAGCTATTTTGATTCTGGGCGCCGCAGTGTTTTATCAAAACGGAATGTTTGATGTGGCAGAAATTCAGGATGCACATAAGTTTTTAGAACCATTATTAGGGACAAAATGGGCACCAATATTATTTGCGGTAGCTTTGATTGCGGCCGGACAAAGCTCTACAATTACCGGAACATTGGCAGGTCAAATCGTTATGGAAGGCTATCTTAATTTGAGAATTCAACCATGGGTGCGTCGAATAATAACGCGTTTGATTGCGATTGTCCCTGCGGTGATTGTAATTTCTGTTTTTGGCGAAGGAGTAACAGGAAAAATGCTGATTTTTAGTCAGGTGATTTTGAGTTTACAATTGGGTTTTGCCATCATTCCGCTTATTCATTTTGTGAGTGACAAAACTAAAATGAAAGGATTTCAGATCAGTATAATTACACAAATTGCCTCATGGATTGTTGCCATTATAATTGTTTCGTTGAATGCCAAATTAGTTTTTAACGAAATTCAGGGCTGGCTCGAAACTTCTGAAAACCCAATTGTTTTATGGCTTACTGTTGTCCCATTAGCATTTGGGTTTTTGATCTTACTTTTATACATTATTTTCAAACCATTTATAACCGATGCAAAAGAGGTGATTGGAAATCATTTGCCTCACAGTATGATTGTAAAACTGAGTCCGGAAAGGAACTATGAAAAGAAAAACATAGCCATTTCAGTTGATTTTTCAGATGCCGATGAAAAGGCATTAAATCACGCTTTAGATATAGGCAACAAAGAAACAAAATACACATTGATACATGTTGTAGAAACCGTTGGAGCTATGATTTATGGTAACAAAACTAGCGACTTCGAAACTACAACAGACGAGAAATTATTGTTAGATTATAAAAGGCTGTTAGAAGAAAAAGGTTTTAAAATAGAAGTCAAATTAGGATTTGGTAAGCCCGGAAAAATCATTCCGAAAATCATAAACGAGGGTAATTATGATTTGCTAATTATGGGAACACATGGGCACACCGGTTTGAAAGATTTGATATTTGGCACAACCGTTGACAATGTTCGACATAAGATTAGCATACCTTTGTTTATTGTGAAAAATTAATTTTTTGAAACATTAAGACATTAAGGTTCATTAAGAGTTTGACTTAATTTTTCTTAATTTCTTAATGGTTTATTTTTTTTTGAAGCTATTTCCAGCTATCCGTTGCAATCTTTTTAAATTTGTACTTCGACAAGCTCAGTATGACAAATTTAAAAAGGATTTCCACTGCTATCTGGGCTAAATCAGATTATATAATACTATGACTTTTTCAGAAGAGAATTATTTAAAAACCATTTACCATATTACCGCTGCTTCCGGAGTTGAGGTAAGTACCAACGCCATTGCCGAAAAAATGGAAACCAAAGCCTCTTCAGTAACTGATATGCTGAAAAAATTGGCCGAAAAAGAATTAATAGTTTACAAAAAATATCAAGGCGTTTTATTGACAGAAAAAGGGAAGCTATCCGCTAAAATGATTGTTAGAAAGCATCGTTTGTGGGAAGTCTTTTTGGTAGATAAATTGCAGTTTTCTTGGGACGAAGTTCATGATATTGCAGAACAATTAGAGCACATAAAATCGGAAAAACTAATCAATAAACTGGATGATTTTTTGGGTAATCCAACCGAAGATCCGCATGGCGACCCAATTCCGGATTCGAAAGGGAAAATCAATAAAGTAGAAAAATTAGTATTGGCTGAACTCTATGAAAACCAAACCGGAATTTGTATTGGTGTAAAAGATTCGTCTACGCAATTTTTAAAATATTTGGATAAAAATCAAATCACTTTAGGTTCTAAAATTGTTGTTTTAGCCAAAGAAGAATTTGATTTGTCATTGCGAATAAAAGTGGAGGAAAATATAGTTACTGTTTCAAATATAATAGCTAATAATCTTTATGTAAAAATTATTTAGTGACAACCACAATCATCATCACCACAGTTTTTCTTTGACTTTTTCCCAAAAATAAATTTTCTAAATAAGAAAGCAATGGCAACAATTACTGTTAGATAAACTAATACTTCTTGAATTTTCATACTACAAATGTAAAAAGGTTCTCATGTATTAGAGAACCTTTTAGGTTTTAATTAGCTTAAAATTTTGCGCCAATTGATATATAAAATGTTCTACCTTCTCCAGGCAAAATTCCTGGCCCAGGATATCCACCAGAACGGCGAGTAGCATAATTTTTATCAAATACATTATTAACACCAGCTCGAAGATTGTAATTTTTCAGGAATTTATATTCTGATGAAAAATCTACAATTTTGTAACCATCTAAAACACCTGTTTGACTATTTGCAGACGGAGTTACCGTATTGTTTGCATCGGTAAAAATCCTTCCAGATATTTTATATTGCACTGTTGCCGAAAAATTGTTATTTCCCCATGACATTCCAAAATTGTGAATATATCGCGGCGAATTTTCAACTCGATTACCAGCGAGATTCGTTTCGTTAATTACAATATTTGGAGCTGAACCCGATGTCGTCGTGGTTTTAAAATCAACATATTTACTGTCAATAAAGGACATCGAAGCAAATATATCCAAGTTTCCGTAAGGCTTATCAATGTCAAATAATTTTGTAATATTTAAATCCACAAAACTCTCTATTCCTTTATTGCGAGTTTCTCCCAAATTTGTTCTAAATAAATAGGTTCCTTGACTTGGGTCATTATTAATATATTGTCTTACGCCGCCAACGCGGTTGTTATAACTTAAATAGAAAACACTAACATCAAAATTTAGAAATCTTTTATAAACTCCACGATACCCCAAATCAGCATTATAACCGCTCGCATCTTTTAAGTTTGGATCAACAACATCAATGACTGCTGCGGGAGTTAAATCGCTAAATAATACCGGGCGAAACGCTTGAGAAATATTAGCATAAAAGTTTGTATTTCTCAATTTGTATTCGAAACCAAGACCAAAAAGCGGTTTATTTCTAACAACAGTTTTCTTGTCAAAGTTTACATCATTTCCAGAAACGATGTCGATTCTACCTTCGGCCGTTGAGTTAATATGCTCATAACGGAATCCTGGAGTTACACTAAATTTATCTGTAATTTTAAATTGATTTTCGGAAAAAAGTGCTACGTTTTTTGTGGTAAATTCCAAATCTGTTGGATATTTTCCTTCGATTGTCATATCGAAATCGCTTCCCGTAGTTCCTTTTCCTTTCTGAAAACGATTGGTGTTGGCTTGGTATAAACGAATACCAAAAGCAAGATTTTGAGTTGTGTTGCCCAATTTGTAACGGTATAAATTTCGGTTTTCAATCCCTAAATTTTTATAGGTGTCGCAATCTAATCTTCGATTCGCGTATTGGTTAGTCGAAGTGCTAATGGCATCTTCCACATTGGCAGCAGCGGTGAAACCTACGCTATTTCGCTCACCAACAAGTCCAAAAGCTTTAACATTGACATCAAAATTGGAGTTTACTTTTGTATCAAAATTTACAGCAAAAATATTCCATGGAACACCAAACCAATTTCGTGTTCTAGTTGATTGTCTTGGATTCGCTTCAAATTGCGCATCAGTTAAACCGCCAGGTTGTTGCATTTCATAATCAGAATTCGTGTATTCGGCTGAAATTTTTGTTTTTTCAGAAAAACGATATTCCACAAAAGCATGCGTATTTCTAGCTTGAAAACGATTATTTTCTCGCCAGCCTTTTGCACTTCGTGAATGATTATATAGGTAATAAGACCATTTTTTGTATTTGCCACCAATGGCATTAAACGAACTTACTATTCCATAACTTCCAACTGTGTTTTGGGTTTCAAACGAAAATGGTTTATCTTTTTCTCTTTTCAATACATAATTGAGCATTCCGCCAAATTGTGGTCCAAACTGTAAAGATGCGCCACCACGAACCATTTGGATGGTTTCCACTGCTTCTAATGGTGGATTATAATAAGCCTCAGGATAACCAAAAACATCAGCGGACATATCGACACCGTTTTGACGTGTATTTAATTCCCAACTTCTATTTGGGCTTAAACCTCTAACTCCCAAATTGATTTGCAAACCAGAGCCTTCATTTTCCCAAACGGTAACACCGGGAATTCTTGCAAAAATTTCACGCGCGTTGTTGTTTGTTAAGTTTCCATTGATGCTGGAAAGATTTAAGACTTCATTTTTTTTTCCTGAGAATAAAACATTGTCCTTGGTCTCTGGCATTCGCTCAGGGCTTTGTTGTTTGGTAACAATAATTACTGGACTAAGTTTTTTGATGGTGTCATTTAATTCATTTTCAAAGTTGTCTTGAGCTTTTAACGAATTCGCAATGAATAAAACAGAAAGGAGTGAATAAAATGGGCGCATGAGTTATTTAGATTAATTCTACGCAGCAAAAATATAATTTATTTTTATTTAGACAAAATATAAATAATAATTTTAAAAATTATTTTTAAACTAATAATTTGAAGAAGATTATTTTAGAAGTTGATACGCAATTAGCGCAGTTATATAAGCAAATCCACTCATAAAAACCAACTGAACCATTGGCCATTTCCAAGAATTGGTTTCTTTCTTAGTTATTGCAAGCGTACTGGCACACTGCATCGCGAAAGCATAAAATAAAAGCAGCGAAACACCAGTTGCAAAGTTGAATACTTTTCTGCCGTCTTCATGTACTTCAGATTCCATTCGGTTTTTGATGGTTGAGTCATCATCACTTTTACTTCCAACGCTGTAAATGGTCGCCAATGTTCCGACAAAAACTTCACGAGCTGCAAAGGAGGTAACCACAGCTATTCCAATTTTCCAATCGTAGCCTAAAGGTCTTATGACTGGTTCAATCGATTTTCCAATTATTCCGATATAGGAGTTTTCTAGTTTGTATGAACTAATTTCGTTTTCGACAATTCGATAGTCGGAAACATATTTAAATTTTTCATTCATCAGTTTTTCTGCTTTTCCAAAAGTTTCCTTTGGACCATGCGAACCTAAAAACCAGAGAATTATTGAGATTGCCAAAATGATTTTTCCTGCTCCAAAAACAAATGATTTTGTTTTTTCGATTACGTTAATTGCAACATTTTTTAAAAGCGGCAATTTGTAATTTGGCATTTCAACAACGAAGTACGATTTGGTTTTAACCTTTAAAATTTTATTTAAAATATAGGCCGAAAAAAGCGCCATTCCAAAACCCAAAAGATACAAGATCATTAAAGTAGCGCCTTGCAGACTAAAAAATCCAAATAAGCGTTTGTTGGGAATTATCAAAGCAATCAAGATGGCATAAACCGGTAAACGTGCGGAACAAGTTATAAAAGGTGTAACCAAAATGGTAATCAAACGTTCTTTCCAATTTTCAATATTTCGCGCACTCATAATTGCCGGAATTGCACATGCGGTTCCCGAAATTAAAGGCACGACACTTTTGCCAGAGAGTCCATAACGCCGCATGATTTTGTCCATCAAAAAGACAACGCGACTCATATAACCACTTTCTTCGAGTACAGAAATAAAGAGAAAAAGAAACGCAATTTGCGGAATGAAAATTACGATTCCACCAATTCCGGGAATGATTCCTTCGCTGATTAAATTGGTAAATTCTCCTGAAGGAAGATGCGTTTTCGCAAAATTCGCTAAATCGGCAAAAGTGGCGTCAATAAAATCCATCGGATAACTCGACCAATCAAAAATAGATTGGAAAATCAACAGCAAAATCCCAAAGAAAATAGCGTAACCAAAAATTTTATGCGTTAGCACTTTGTCTAATTTGGAACGTAAATCTTTAGCGTTAGTTGAGTCAATAGTTTGCCCAATTTTCAAAGTATCATTGATAAATTGGTATCGTTTTATGGTTTCCTTTTGCTGCAAACGTTTTAAATCGGAATGCGATTTTGTAAAAGAATTTCGGATTTCATTTCGCTCCAAATTCAAAAAATTCACATCTTGTGTAATCACCAGCCAAAGTTTATATAACAACTGATTTGGAAATGCATGTCGGAGTTTATTGAAATACTCTTCATCAATGCTCGATGCATTCATACAAGGTTCCGTTGATAAGGATTTGTAAGCGACGATTTGGTTTTTAAGGTCATCAATTCCATATCCTTTGCGCGTACTAACTAAAACAATTTTGGTTTTTAATTCTTCTTCAAGATGTGTAACATCGAGCGAAATTCCTTTTGGCTTCATTCTATCCGCCATGTTAATGACAAGAATAGTCGGAATTTCTAAATCTTTTATTTGTGTAAAAAGTAATAGGTTTCTTTTTAAATTTTCAACATCGGAAATTACAACCGCGACATCAGGAAAGAGCTTGTCGTTTTTATTGAGCAATAATTCGATAACGACGTTTTCATCAATAGAACTTGCATTCAGACTATACGTTCCTGGTAAATCAAGAATATTTGCTTTGATTGTATTGGTTAATTTACAAAAGCCCAATTTTTTTTCAACGGTAATTCCGGGATAATTTCCAACTTGTTGCTTTAATCCGGTCAATTGGTTGAACACCGAAGTTTTTCCGGTATTTGGATTTCCAATTAAGGCAACATTGATGTTTTGGATGCTCATGTTTACTTATTTCTGCCGAATTTCAACTTCAATCTCACGAGCTGTTTCCTTTCTAATAGCCAAATGAGAACCATTATTTACATTCAAATAAATGGGATCGCCAAGCGGTGCAATTTGGATAATCTCCACGGTATTGTCTGGGAAACAACCCATTTCTAAAAGCTTTAGCGGAATTTTGTCCAAATCAACATTAGTGATTGTGGCGATGTCTCCAATTTGTAATAAATCAACAGTGGTTTTCAATGCTTATTTAGATTGAATTAAGATTACAAAAGTAAGCATAAAATGAGAGTATTAAATGATAAATGTCAGTTTAACTACTTTTTATCATTTTCGCAAAGCCAATTAATATCGTCAATTAGTCGACTGATTTCTTCTTTTTTGGTTCCGTCATAAAAACCGCGAACTCTTTTTTGAGCATCGACCAAAACAAAATTTTCGGTGTGAACCATATCGTATAATTCGTTTGGCTTGCCCAATTTAACTGCTAAATAGGATTTTCGCGCTATTGCGTAAATTTCTTTTTTATCGCCGGTAACCAAGTTCCATTTAGAATCAATAACACCTTTTTCGAGAGCATATTTTTTTAAAACAGGAACGCTGTCAATTTCCGGAGTTACCGTATGCGAGAGCAGCATTATCTTTGGATTATTCAAAATTGCTTTTTGAACATCTACCATATTAGTGGTCATAATTGGGCAAATGGATTGACAGGTTGTGAAGAAAAAATCGGCAACATAAATTTTACCTTCATAGTCTTTTTGCGTAATTACTTTTCCGTTTTGATTGATAAACGAGAAGTCGTCAATGGTATGTTCTCGGGCAATATACTGAACAGTTGAATCTACTAATTCGGGATTGACGTCTGAAGGATTATAGATGGGAAGCTTTTTACTTGGTTTTAAAACATTGTAAAACAAAGTGATGGTTATGATAGAAAAAATCACAAAAGTTCCAATGAAAATTCTGTATTTCTTTATGATATCAAGCATTCTTTTTTTTGCAAAAGTACAAAAGCAACTCATTCATTGTAACATTTCAAAAACAATTAAGACATATATTTTTGTTAAAAAAAAGTTTCTTTCATCAGAAAGAATAAATTTGTATCACAAAAAAATAAACCAACTATTTATGAAGTTCACTATTCTTTCAAAAACATTGTTGACAGCAGTTGTATTTACAATTGCTTTTCAAATCAATGCACAACAAAAAACACCAGGAATTAATTTGTCTTTGATGGACAAAGCTGTAAGTCCAAAAAACGATTTTTTTAAGTTTGTAAATGGAACATGGTTAAAAAACACAGAAATTCCAGCAGATAAAACGCGTTGGGGCAGTTTTGATGAATTGCGTCAAAACACGGATAAAGATGCATTGGCTATCTTAAACGAAGCTGCTAAAAATCCAAAATATGGCTCAAATACTGATCAAGGGAAAGCCATAAATATGTATAAAGCTGCTATGGATACAGTAGCAAGAAGCAAGTACGGGATTGATCCTATACGTCCGTATTTAGCAAAAATTGATGCGGTTAAAAACATAGTTGATTTGCAAAAATTGATGATGCAGGAAGAATCAAAAGGTGGTGGCGTTGGTTTTTTTGGCGTTGGAATTGGAGCGGATGATAAAAACAGCAACCGAAATGTGGTAAGTCTTGGCCCTGGAGGATTAGGATTACCGGATAGAGATTATTATGTTTCTGACGATAAAGATTCTAAAGAAAAAAGAGAAAAATATATTCTTCATGTAGCAAGAATGTTGCAGTTTTTAGATGAAAAACCAGAACAAGCGAAAGCAAATGCGGCTAAAATTTTAGCTTTAGAAACAGCAATGTCAAGCCCAAGATTGGACAGAGTTGAACGAAGAGATGCCAGAAAACAATACAATCCAACAGCGATTTCTGATTTACAAAAAATGGTTCCGGCTATTGATTGGAATACGTATTTAGGAGAAGTTGGATTCAAAAAATTAGATACTATTATCGTAAGTCAGCCACGTTATATGGCAGCTTTACAAAAGATCTTCACGGATAATAAAGTTGAGGATTGGAAAGAGTATATGCGTTGGATGTTGTTGAGAGGATCTGCAGCTACATTATCAACTGATATTGAAACAGCAAATTGGGAATTTTACGGGAAAACATTAACCGGTGCTTTGAAACAAAGACCTCGTCATGAGAAAGCACTTCAAGTAGTTAATGGAACTGTTGGAGAAGCTTTGGGAAAATTATATGTTGAAAAAATGTTTCCGGAGGAAGCAAAAGGGAAAGCAGCTAGAATGATTAAAAATGTTATGCGCGCTTATGAAAACAGAATCAACAATTTGACATGGATGTCGGAGGAAACCAAAACCAAAGCGATTCAAAAATTAAATAGTCTAACAATTAAAATTGGATATCCTGACCGGTGGAAAGATTATTCAGCTTTAGCAATTAAAAGTCCGGACGAAGGAGGTAGCTTTTTTGAAAATGTGAGAAATACATCGGAATGGAATTGGAAAAAGGATTTAGAGAAACAAGGAAAACCAGTAGACAAAACAGAATGGGGAATGTCTCCACAAACTGTCAATGCCTATTACAATCCATCTTATAATGAGATTGTTTTCCCGGCAGCAATTTTACAACCTCCTTTTTATAATTATAAAGCGGACGAAGCAGTAAATTATGGTGGAATTGGAGCCGTTATTGGTCACGAAATCTCGCATGGTTTTGACGATGAAGGCTCAAGATATAATGCAGAAGGGAATCTTGTAGATTGGTGGACTGAAGACGATTTAACGCAATTTACAGCATTAGGAACAGCTTTAGCAGATCAATATTCAGCTTTAGAGCCGTTACCGGGAACAAAGGTTGACGGGAAATTTACTTTGGGTGAAAACATTGGAGATTTAGGTGGAATTAACGCCGCTTATGACGGATTACAATTGTATTTAAAAGAAAATGGAAATCCGGGATTAATCGATGGATATACGCCGGAGCAACGTTTGTTTATTTCCTGGGCAACTATCTGGAGAAGCAAAATGCGTGATGAAGCTTTGAAAAATCAAGTTAAAACGGATCCGCATTCACCGGGAATGTACAGAGCTTATGTGCCTTTGTTAAACTTGGATACGTTCTATAATGCGTTTGATATCAAACAAGGAGATGGAATGTATGTTGAGCCAAGCAAAAGAGTTAAAATTTGGTAATCGAATTCAAATTATAAATAAAAACCTCAAGATACTTGAGGTTTTTTTATGCTTTTTAGTAATCCAATTACGCTAATTATTGCCCAAGTTCCTTCAAGAATGACAAAAGGCCAAAATCGAATCAGATAGGAAGAAAAACACGCAATGATTCCACCAAGAATATTCAAAACATAGAACAAAACACCATCTTTTTTTATTAATGAAAAGATATTCAAAAAGTATCCAATCAAGATTAATCCAACGCCAATTGTTCCAATTATGTCAGTTGTGTTCATAAGGTTGTATTTTGAAATTTATAATCGAAAACGTTTTCCAATTTATCACTCAAAATTGTTTTTCCAACCGAACTTTTAGTTTGGTCAAATTCAGGTAAAGGTAAATGTAGTTCCATTGCTTTTTGAGTGTAATAGGCTTCTCGAGTTGGATGATATGGCGCTACTGCGTTGAAAGTTTCGTTCCAATCCCAATTGTCATTCTGAGCTTGTCGAAGAATCTTTTCAATGATTCCGATACAATCAATTTGATGGATTAAATTGATTGGCGCTTCCGGATTTTCGATATTTTTTCGTCCCGCCAAAAAATGTATTGGATGTCGGTCTTCACCAATCAATCCGCCAAATCGAATTACTGTAGTTTTGAAATTTGGATTGCCTTGCAAAAGGTTTTCTGCTTGCGCTAATTGTTTTCCACTTTCCGTATTAGGATTTGGCTTTGTTGCTTCCGTGACAACCGAATTATTATCTGCATAAACGGAAGTTGAGCTAATAAAAACAACTTTTTCAATCTTCGATTTCTCGATAAACGGAATCAGATTTTGAATTTTTTTGACAAAGCTTTCGCTTGAAGCACTTCGCAGTTTTGGTGGAATATCAATAATCAGAATTTCAGAAGTTGCAAGAAACGAATCGATTTCTCCTTTTATTTCGGTTTCTGATAATTCAATTTGAAAAGGTTGAATTCCATTACGTTCCAATACTGATATTTTTTCCAAAGAAGTCGTCGAACCGTTTACCGAAAATTCGTTTTCAAGTAATGATTTTGCCAAAGGCAAACCCAGCCAACCGCAACCTAAAATAGAGATTTGATTATTGTTTTTTGAAGCCAATTTGTTTTCTTTCTTTCTGTTTCTTTTCTGTCTCTTCATTTTGAAGTAGATAATTTAATGCTTCATAAATATCGCCAAACTTTTTATCGTATTTAGTTTCTAAAACATTTAATTTTTCATTGAAATCTTTATGCTCAATCGCGTGCTTTCTTATCATTACAAAAGTTCGCATGATGGCAATATTAACGTTAATAGCTATATCAGAATTGAGAATACCACTTAACATCGCAACACCTTGTTCAGTAAAAGCATAAGGAGTTGTTTTTATATTTCTTTTTTCTTGAGATGCGGTCACAATTTGTGACCGCATGTTAGCCCACTCTTCAATAGTTAATTGGAATATAAAATCGGAAGGAAATCTTTTCAAATTCCGTTTGACAGCTTGATTTAATGCTTTTGTCGGTATTTCATAAAGCTCAGCTAAGTCAAAGTCTAACATAACTTTGAGATTATGAATTTCATATATTTTAGATTGTAAAGTAGCAACTTTCATTATCCATACTTTTATTAGCCGCTAATGTACGAATATAACTATAATTATTTAAATTAAATTTATCTCAAACTATCAACAGCAACATTCAAAGTATCTCTTTTTCGCTCGTAATAGTTTCTCATTGCCGGCGTTTCAATCGGAATTTTTGGCGAAGGTTTTATCTTCTGTCTGATAATCACGGCATCATTCAAAACAAAAGGGGTTGGAATCATTCCCGGTTTTCTTTGAATCATTTTTATGGAAGGATTTGCAAGTAAATCAAACGAGCTTTCCACTAATTCCAAATCTAGTTTTTGTGAATTTGAAATTGAGAATTCCAATTCTAACGGAAGATTATCTACAACATAATAGGTCAACAATTTGTCCGATGTTTTCGAAGTAATATTGCTCTTAAAATCTATAGATTGTACACCGTTAGCTTTCAGATTATTGATTTGAGAATCGTTGTTTACAAAAATATCATAACGATTTACGCCTCTGTTTGGAGTGATTTTTATTTTGTACAAATGCAGATTTCCTTTAACAGTATCCCGAACGAATTCAATTGTTGGTTTGGGAATATTCTTCACCGGTGCATTAGCCATAAAAGTATATTGCGAACCATATTTGCTATACAATTTATTCGAATTTATAGCTGTTGCTGCTTTTGGTTTTTCACCTAAATAGATTTTCGTCCACTCGTCAAGATTGGTATCATAGGTTGCCCAATTCGAAGTGTTTGTATCAGCATTTAAAATGTAGACCAAGCTATTTGGCTTCCCTTTTTCATTAGTATAACTAGAAGCTTGATGCGCTTTGATAAAAAATCCAATCGAAACCAAAATGAAAAATATGGCCCAAATTCCTTTTTTGACATAGGAACCAAAAATGGGTAACAAAAGCGTAAAAGTCAAAACAGTTAAAACAGCACTTCCAAAAAGAATTTTCAATCCTAAACCAATAGGAAACATTTGTATAAAAGGCACTAAAATTATCAGCGTTGGTATTGCTAAAAGACAATTTAAAACCCAACCCGATTTTTGCGTAAGCACATAAAAGCCTAACATCAACGAACTGGCAATAACCGGAATTATCAAAAATCCAGCGCCTTGCAGTTTAAAAGCAATCCCAAGGTTGATAAGTAACCAAACAAATAATGGCGCCACCATCTGACTCATTTCCGGATTCCGTTTACCATCATTATGATAAAACAAAAAGCAAATCGCTAAAGTCAAACTCACAAATGCGTAGATGTAATCGTGACCGTTATAAGTAAATCCGTGAAGAATGTCGTTGTATTGCGGATAAAAATTGAGCAGTAATTTCCAACCAACATAAGTCACTAAACCTGCCGTAGCAAGTGAACCAAAAAGGGGAACAAATCCTTTAATGATTTCGTCCAAGCGCAAAGCACGTTTACCCAAACCAACAAAAACAAATAGGAAAAGCAAGCCAAAAGCTACAATCAGCATCGGGAAAATCCATCCAAAAGGATAACTCACAAAACTAAACGGAACATTGAAATAAACTTTGTTATCGACAGAATTAAAATTGGTTAAATCGGCATTCGAAAAATAATTCAACAATGGAAATAAATAACTTCCTTGATGTGCCAAGGTTTTCGGATCAAGATTTTCATATTTATCTTGTGCTGTGTGATAGTTAAAATGACTGTCAATAAAGGCAAAATTGAATCCCTGAATTTTTCCACTTTCTCTGAAAACGGTCAAATCGGTATCGTTGGGCAACATTTTATAAATGCTATACATCAACGAATTGGAAACTGGATAACTCACATTTCCAGCTTTGAACGCATCCACCATTTTGGCATTTCCGTCATTGGTTTCCATCAGCATATAACTTGGGCCGGAACTTCCGCGTGCTTCAAAATTCAAAACCAAACCAACTTCTTTAGCCAATTTATGTTGCGTCACAAAAAGTGCCGCGCCATTCAAACCCAATTCTTCGGCATCAGTAAACAGAATAATGATGTCGTTTTTATGCGGTGTTTTATTATGCAGATAAGCACGAACACTTTCGAGAATTGTTGCAACGCCCGAAGCATCATCGCTAGCACCTTTCGAGTACGAATGTGGAGCCGAATCATAGTGTGAAAGCAGCAATAATGCTTTTGTGTTTTTTGAACCTTTAATCTTGGCAATGATATTTTTCGATTTGACTAATGTTCCTTTTTCAGTCATGGTAAAACCTTCCTGAATCGATGTTTCTAAACCCAAATCTTGTAATTCTTTTTGAAGATAATTGGCAATAACTTCGTGTATTTTGGAACCAACAAAATGAGGTTTTTTCGAAATTTCTTTTACGCTTGCCAAAGCTCTTTTAGTAGAAAACTCCGAAAGTGGTGCTTCAGTCTGGTCATAACTTTGAGGCATCATGAAGAAGAAAATACCGAATAGCAAAGCCACAAGCACGAGTAGGGAATTAATGGAAGTATTATTTTTTCTCATTAAGATAAAATTAATGTTCTTTTTTTACCAACATATAAAAATCGTTATCCAAAAATCGATAACCTTGGTCATACACAAAATAATAAGTGTTGCCAGTTCCAGTATTTAGTATGTTGGTAAAAAAATCAAAATCAAAACCTTTGCTTAACAGTCTGGTCTTGGTGGTTTTTGATTTCCCTTCCACATTGAGGTTTGACAAAATTCGGTAATTTTTGCGTAACTTGTTGTTGATGTTTCGCATATAATTTGTGCTGTCTTTGTTTATTTTATTGTTGTAGGCATTGCGACAACCATCACTGCAGAACTTTTTGTCCTCGCGACCTACAATTTTTTCGCCACATTCTAAACAGGTTTTATCCATACCCAAAGTAATTTAATTTACATTTATTTCAACTTTTTAATCTGATACAAATCGTGTCTTCGGTCTTTCAGAATTCTGACACTTCCGTGTTCGTGAAGCTTTTTTAACAAGTCCAAATCGACATCAACAATTAAGGTCATCTCAGTATTTGGAGTTGCTTCAGCTTTTATACCATTGCTTGGAAATGCAAAATCTGAAGGTGTAAAAACGGCTGTTTGAGCATACTGAATATCCATATTATTTACTTTTGGCAAATTACCAACGCAACCTGCAATGGCAACATAGCATTCGTTTTCGATAGCGCGCGCTTGGGCACAAAGTTTTACTCGTGTGTAGCCATTTTGCGTGTCAGTTAAAAAAGGCACAAACAAAATTTCCATGCCTTGATCAGACATTAATCGTGATAATTCAGGAAATTCTACATCGTAGCAAATCATAATTCCAATTTTTCCGCAATCGGTGTCAAATGTTTTAATTTCCGATCCACCTTTCATTCCCCAATAGAGCACTTCATTTGGAGTGATGTGAATTTTGGTATACATCTCAAATGTTCCATCTCGTTTACACAAATAGCCCACATTGTATAAAACACCATTTTCAAGGTGAGGCATACTTCCGGTAATGATATTGATGTTATAGGATATGGCAAATTCTAAAAATTTTTTACGAATCGGCTCACTATAATTAGCAATCTCTCTTATGGCATCAGCTTCAGAAAGATGATTATAATCGGCCATTAATGGAGCTATAAATAGTTCCGGAAAAAGAGCAAAATCACTTCCGTAACCTGATACTACATCGATAAAAAACTCTGATTGTTCAAAAAGAGCTTCTAAATTAGCCAAAGGTCGCATTTGCCATTGGACTAAACCTATTCGAATGACCGTTTTTCTTATGTTTATTAATCTTGGACTTTTATCATAATAAATATTATTCCATTCTAATAAGACAGCGTATTCTTTGGAGTTTTTGTCACCTTCAAGATAATTTTGCATCACTTTTATAACGTGAAAATCATTGCTCAATTGAAAAGAAAGTACAGGATCGTATATTTCTTTCTGACGGACTTTTTCAATATATATTTTCGGTGAAATCTCCTTGTGGTGTTTAGTGTAATTTGGAATTCTTCCTGCAAATACAATTGCCTTAAGATTTAATTGTTCGCACAATTCTTTGCGGGTATCATAAAGTCGTCTTCCAAGACGCAACCCTCTGTATTTTGGATGAATAAAGACGTCAATACCATACAACACATCACCTAAAGGATCGTGAGTGGAAAAGGTATTATTACCGGTAATCTCCGCATAATTATGTTTTTTATTCGCAGTGTCTTCATCTACGATTAATGAGAGTGCAGAGCCTACAACTTTATCATCGACTACAATTACCAATTGTCCTTCAGGAAAAATAGACAACAGTTTTTGGATATCACGTTCTTTCCAATAAGAGTTTTCTAATTCGCTGTAAGCTTCCATCATGGAATTTTTCAATTCTTTATAGTCTTCAATACGTAAATTTCGGAGTTCAACCTTATTTATTTCTGTTTGCATAAAACGCTAATTTTGATAAAGATAGAAAAATAATATCCATTTACAAACGGTTACAAACAATTACAACCGAAAGTAAATGGTTAGTTACCGAATAATTTTTGAAAGTCGTCACAACTTTGCATCGTCGGAAATGAGAAACAGAAAACTCATAACAGGTAACGGAAAACAAAAAAATAACAATAACATTTAAATTTTAAACGCCATGAATGCAATGAAAAACAAAGTACAGTTAATCGGAAACGTAGGACAAGAACCTGAAATCAAAACGTTTGACGCAGGAAAAAAAGTAGCCAACATCACTATCGCTACTAATGAGTATTACACCAATGACAAAGGTGAAAAAGTAGAAGAAACCCAATGGCACCGTGTAAGTGCTTGGGGAAAAGTAGCTGACATCATCGAAAAGTATGTAACCAAAGGCAAAGAAATTGCCATAGAAGGGAAACTAACACACAGAAGTTATGACGACAAAGATGGGAACAAACGTTACATCACAGAAGTAGTTGCCAATGACATTCTTTTATTGGGGAAATAATAATTTCAAATACCAATGAAAAACGGCAAAGTGAAAATTTTGCCGTTTTTTTATTGCCAAAATCGTAATCTTTTAACGTAATAAACATAAAGTTGTCAACACGCAAACGTTTTCGGTGTCAATTTAAAATCAGTTAAGTGGCTTTTGTTCAACAATTTAGTTACATTTAAAATGTCAAAAAAGTCCAAACAAGAACAAAGCCATGAATAAATTAAAATTAATACTGATTTTAATTGCAGTCGTTTGCACTGCAAATTTTGGTTTTTCCCAAGTTGGAATTAATACTACAACGCCATTAAGTACCTTAGATATTAATGGGAATTTAAATGTAAAAGAGATTGGAATTTTTAATGCGTTGGTTGCTGGTTCGGGATCACTTAATGGTGGGCCAAGTTTAAGTGCTACACCAATTTCTGACGGGGTTTATATATCATTGACACCAACTACAGGAAATCAGGAATTTATATTGCCAAATGCGGTTAATGTTCCTGGAAGGATTTATGTTTTAAGGAATATTTCCAATTCTGTTGACGCATTAATCTATACTTTGGGCGGATTGTTTTTTTCAAAAAATTCAAGTACTAATACTTCAGCGCCATTAACTATGCCTTTTAATTCTGCTCTAAAAACAGTAATTATTATCAGCGATGGAATTAATTGGACTTTTATAAATTAAAACTATAATAATATCTCTAACACATCCGATATTTTTTCCAACGTTCTAAAATTAGGATGATTTACGGTATGACTAATTATTTCGTGTTCCCAAGTCGTGTGAAACGGAATATGAACAGCATAACCGCCAATGCCCAATACTGGCAAAACATCCGACTTCAAAGAATTCCCAATCATAAAAAATTCTTTTGACTCAATTTCCAACCGCTTTAAGAGTTTCTCATAATTTAATTCTTGTTTATCCGCCATCACCTCAATATGATGAAAATAAGGGCCAAGTCCGGAGTCGTGAAGTTTTCTTTGTTGGTCTTTCAAATCGCCTTTGGTTGCCACAATCAGTTTGTATTTCCCTTGAAGTGCTTTTAGTGTTTCTTCTACACCATCTAAAAGTTCAATAGGTCTTTGTAACAATGCTTTCCCCAATTCAATAATTTCCCCAATAACTTCAATAGACAAAGTATTGTTAGAGATTTTCATTGCTGCTTCAATCATAGAAAGCGTATATCCTTTTATTCCATAACCATATAAATCTAGATTGTCAATTTCGGTTTTAAACAATTCCTGTGATAAACTGTGATGGGACAAATAACTACTCATCAAACCACAGAATTTTTGTTCTGTTTCCTGGAAATAAGGCTCATTGACAAACAAAGTGTCGTCGGCATCGAAGGCAATTACTTTTAAATTCATAGTAGTTGTTTTGGTAAAAAAAACTCCATCACAAAGAAGGAGTTTTATATTTTTTCAGCAAGTCAAACATTGGGCAACGTTTGCAGCGTTTACTTTCCTTTTTTTATATTTCTCACAACATTCTGACTTGCAATTTTCAGCAATTTTGTGGAGTTTAAGAAGCACTTTTTCGGTCTTCTTTTTGGCCTTATGTTTTTCTTTATTACTCAAAATGAGTGAAATTCGGATTAATTATTAGTGATTCCAATAGAACTTTTAACGACTATTTGTTGAATATCTCTATCAAATAAATATAATCCGCCTTTGTCATCTCCAATCAAATTAATTTTATCTAAAATGGTTTTTGCTTGAGCTTCTTCTTCAATTTGTTCAGCAACATACCATTGTAAAAAGTTATGTGTCGCATAATCTTTTTCTTCAAAGGTTACATGAACCAATTTATTAATAGAGTCGGAAACAAATAACTCATGATTATATAGTTCTTCAAACATTTCTTTCATAGTTCCGAAAGAAGTTTTTGGTGCTTTTAAGTCGGTTACCATTGCGTGTCCGCCACGTTCGTTAACATACTTTACTAACTTTAACATGTGCATACGCTCTTCGTCAGATTGGGTATACATAAATTGCGCAACACCTTCTAAACCTTGTATTTCTGCCCAACAAGCCATTGATAGATAAACCTGTGAAGATTCAGCTTCGATGCGGATTTGCTTGTTTAATGCAGCTTCTATATTTTTTGATAACATAGTTTCTAATTTTTCATAAAGTTAAAAATAAATTGCTTCTTCTTAGTATGTCGGTATTGTTTTTAGCTAATCAAAGCACCATTATCAACACCATCAGCATCCGGATTTACAAAAACCAACTTCCCTTCGGCATTATTGGTCATTAAAATCATGCCTTCACTTTCAACACCACGCAAAGCTCTTGGTGCTAAATTTATTAAAACCGTCACGCGCTTTCCGATAACTTCTTCAGGAGAAAAATGTTCTGCAATTCCGGAAACTATGGTTCTAACATCCAAACCTGTATCCACTTTCAAAACTAAAAGTTTGTTGGCTTTTGGCATTTTTTCGGCTTCTACAATCGTTCCAACACGCAAATCTAATTTTGCAAAATCCTCAAATGTTGTGGTTGGTTTTTGAGGTTCGGTTACTTTATTTTCCATCGCGTTTGATGTTTTGGTAGCTTCTAATTTTTCTATTTGTTTTTGGATTTCGGCATCTTCAATTTGGGCGAAAAGTATTTCCGCTTCACCAATTTGATGACCAGCAGGAATTAAATCGGATGTTTCAGAAACCAAATTCCAACCTAGATTTTTACTATTCAAAATGGTTGCTAATTTGTTTGCTGTAAACGGCAAAAATGGTTCGCATAAAACTTGTAATGCAGCCGAAATTTGAAGCGCCACATACATTTGTGTTTGCACTCTTTCCGGATTGATTTTTACCATTTTCCAAGGTTCTTCATCGGCCAAATATTTATTTCCCAAACGCGCCACATTCATCAATTCAACTTGTGCTTCTCTGAATCTGTATCGTTCAATCGAACTTGAAATTACAGCAGGATAGGCTTTTAATTCGGCTAAGGTTTGTGCGTCAACATCATTAAATTCATTTGGAGCCGGAACAATTCCGGTATAATATTTATTAGTCAAAACCACCACACGATTGATAAAATTACCAAAAACGGCAGCCAATTCATTATTGTTTCTAGCTTGAAAATCTTTCCACGTAAAGTCATTGTCTTTTGTTTCTGGAGCATTTGCTGTTAAAGCATAACGCAAAACATCTTGCTTTTCCGGGAAATCTTGTAAGTATTCATGAAGCCAAACGGCCCAGTTTTTCGAGGTTGACAATTTATTTCCTTCCAAATTCAAAAACTCATTTGCCGGAACGTTATCAGGTAGAATATAAGTGCCTTCAGCTTTCAACATCGCCGGGAAAATGATACAGTGAAAAACGATATTGTCTTTCCCAATAAAATGAACGAGTTTAGTATCGTCTTTTTTCCAATAGTCTTCCCAGTTTTTCCCTTCTCTTGCTGCCCATTCTTTGGTAGCAGAAATGTAACCAATTGGCGCATCAAACCACACATACAATTTCTTTCCTTCGGCACCTTCAACAGGAACATCAATTCCCCAATCTAAGTCACGCGTCACGGCGCGAGGTTTCAAACCATCATCCAACCATGATTTTACTTGTCCCAAAACATTTACCTTCCAGTCTTTAGCATGGTCAACTAAAATCCACTTTTGCAAAAAATCTTGGTATCTATCTAATGGCAAAAACCAGTGTTTTGTAGATTTTAAAATTGGCGTATCGCCTGTAATTGTTGATTTTGGATTAATCAAATCTGTTGCATTCAAAGTCGAACCACAACGTTCGCATTGATCGCCATAAGCTTCGGGATTGTCACATTTTGGACACGTTCCGGTTACAAATCTATCGGCCAAAAATTGATCCGCTTTGGCATCATACAATTGTTCGGTGACTTCTTCAATGAAATCGCCATTATCATATAATTTTCTGAAAAATTCCTGAGCCGTATCGTGATGAATTTTGGATGATGTTCTCGAATAATTATCAAATGAAATTCCAAAATCGATAAACGACTGACGAATAATTCCGTCGTATTTATCAATAACCTGTTGTGGTGTAATGCCTTCTTTTTTGGCTTTCATTGAAATGGCAACACCGTGTTCATCGCTTCCGCAGATGAAGGCAATATCTTTTCCTTGTAATCTTAAATAACGGGCATAAATATCAGATGGCACATAAACGCCCGCCAAATGACCAATATGAATTGGGCCATTGGTATAAGGCAACGCGGCTGTGATGGTATATCTTTTTGGATTTTCTAACATGATAAAATTCAGTATGTAATTTGCAAAAATAAGCAATAGCTTTTTTATTTGAAGCTATTTCCAGCTTTACACTGCAATCTTTTTGTCATTTCGCTGCGCTGCATTGATTTCCCTACGCTGCGCTTCGGGTAATCCAAAAAGTATTTCCGTTGCAATCTGGGCTATGGCATTGGTTTTCTTAAACTATAATTTGATTATATTTGCTCATATCATTTTCAAAAATGAACAAAAAATCTATATTCTATATTCTATTATCTTTATTCTTTTTAAATCTTCATTCTCAAAAAAAGATGATTACACCAGCTTATCTGCAAAAAGGCGACACCGTTGCCATAGTTTCTACCGCAAGAAAAAACATTGACGACAATTTAAAACCAACTATTGATTTGCTCGAAGGTTGGGGATTGAAGGTAAAAATCGGAAACACAATTGGTTTAGATTATTATCAATTGGCAGGAACTGAAGAACAACGTACAGAAGATTTTCAAAAGCAAATGGACAATCCAAACATCAAAGCAATTTGGTGTGTTCGCGGTGGTTATGGAACGGTAAAAATTATCGATAAATTGGATTTTACCAAATTCAAACAAAACCCAAAATGGATTATTGGTTTTAGCGATGTGACCGTTTTGCATAGTCATTTGAACCGAATGGGAATTGAGTCGTTGCACGCAACGATGCCAGTCGCCATTCCGAGAGCGACAGATGAAGCTAAAAATTCGTTGTGTGCAGCTTTGTTCGGAGACAAATTGCAATACACTATAGATTGTGACGCTTTAAATCATAACGGCAAAGCCAAAGGCGAATTGGTTGGTGGAAATCTTTCTATTTTATACAGTTTGTTAGGTTCTGAATCAGCGATCGATTGCAATGATAAAATATTGTTTATCGAAGATTTGGATGAATATTTATACCACGTTGACCGAATGATGACGAACTTAAAACGCAACGGCTGTTTGCAAAGTTTGAAGGGAATAATTGTTGGTGCCATGACCGAAATGAAAGACAACGATATTCCATGGGGAAGAAATGCTCTCGAAATTATAGAAGACACTGTTAAAGGATTAAACATACCTATCATTTACAATTTCCCAGCAGGACATATTAGAGACAACCGCGCGTTGATTTTTGGGAGAATAGTTTCGATGGAAGTCAATGCTGAACAAAGTAAAGTGATTTTTGAATGATTTTAAACATTAAGAAGTTAAGAGAAATTAAGGGTTTCATTAAGCATTACAACTGAATACTGCGACTGAATACTGAACACTATTTACATGGCAGAACACAACGAACTTGGTAAATTTGGTGAAGAATTAGCTGTAGAATTTCTGCAAAAAAACGGCTATGCTATTCTGGAAACTAACTGGACATTTCAAAAAGCCGAGATTGATATCATTGCTCAAAAAGATAACATAGTTGCAGTTGTTGAAGTCAAAACCCGCTCAAGTATTGACTTTGGATTGCCTCAAGATTTTGTAAAACCAAAGAAAATCCAATTGTTAGTCAAAGCCGTAAATGAATACATAGTTTCTAATGAAATAGATTCCGAAGTTCGCTTTGACATTATTGCGATATACAAAGAAGACAAAACTTATAAAATAGATCACATTGAAGATGCTTTTTACCATTTTTAAGTAAACAAATCTTAAAATTATAGTGTAAAATTTGTTTTATGCTGAATTTCAATAACTTTACAAAAAATCAACAACCAATCCAATGAAAAAACACCTATTACTAACCGCATTATTTTGCTTGACGAATTTAGTAGCGCAAAATAAGATAGCGGAAAAAGTATCGGAATTACAGAGCTTAAAAGCCAGCTTTAAACCAATTTCTGTTTTGTCTGCAACTCAAAATACTATTGACAGCGAAGTAAACAAAGTTGTTAATGGAGCAACTTTGGCAACAATAAATTTTGAAAAAATCAATGCAGTTGTCATTAACCATTATGAAACAATTGAATTAGAAATACCCTATCAAAACCAGAATATTTCTGTGCTTTTGTATAAAGTAAATCCATTTGTAGAAGGTTTTCATGTGGATACTGATAAAGCAAAAAACATCAACTATCAAAAAGGAGTTTACTATCGCGGAATAATAAAAGGAGAAATTAATTCGGTTTCAGCATTCAATTTTTTTAATGGCGAGTTTAACGGAATCATTTCCAGTTCAGCATTAGGAAACGTAGTTGTTGGTAAATTAGACAAAGTAAACAATCAAAAAGATTATATCGTTTATTCGGATGCCAAAATGAAAGTGTTAAACGACTTTAATTGTCATACAAAGGATGGAGATGATTCGGCTGAAATGAATGGTGACTTTAACAGAAACATCACTAGTGCCAGATGTGTTTCAATGTATTTTGAAGTAGATAATAATTTATTCGTTCAAAACGGAAGTGACTCCACTACCACAACTAATTGGATGACATCCGTTTTTAATAATGTGCAAACATTGTACACTAATGATGGAATTTCGGTAGGTTTAAAATCTATTTATATTTGGTCAATTCCAGATCCTTATGAAGGAATTGGAACAACTTCAAACGCATATTTGAATGCATTTAATCAAAACTCCCCTGTATTTGATGGAGATGTTGGTCAATTAATAGGTATAGATCCTCAGCCATCAGGAACAGGTGGTTTAGGCGGAGTTGCTGTTGCCATTAATGGTCTTTGTTCTCAGAATAATTATAGCTATTCAGACGTGAATTTTAGTTACGAAAGTGTACCTACTTTTTCATGGACAGTTCAGGTTATCACACATGAATTCGGACATCTTTTAGGCTCTAGACACACGCATGCCTGTGTTTGGAATGGTAACAATACATCTATAGATGGTTGCGGAACACAGGCCGGATTTACAGAAGGAAGTTGCGCTTTGGGACCAATTCCATCCGGATCAGTAAAAGGAACGATAATGAGTTATTGCCATTTAGTAGGTGGTGTTGGAATTAATTTTAACAATGGTTTTGGATCACAACCAGCACAAGTTATTTTAAATGCCGTCAACTCCAGAGCATGTTTAAGTGCAGACTGTGTAACCAGTTGTCCAAATACGGTTACCAATATAACCACTTCAAATGTTACTTCAGATTCGGTACAAATAGCATGGACTGAAATAGGTTCTGCAACTTCTTGGCAAGTTTCGGTTAGACCCGTTTCGTCAAATTCTGTTTGGAATACGGTTACAACCAATTCCTATACAGCAACCGGATTAAACCCAAATGTTTATTACAATATAAGAGTTAGACCTTTATGTGTTGATACACAGCCAGCTGTAAGGGAGAAAATAGTTGCCACTGCGGCAGTTAATTACTGTTCAATTACGCCATTTACAGATACAGGTGGCATAACCGGAGATTATACCGATATGCAGTCTTGGATAAGAACGATGACACCAAATAATCCAGGGTTAAAATTAAGAGCTACTTTCTCAAGTTTCGATCTTGAAGATAATTGGGATTTTCTATATATCTATAATGGTCCAGATGTACTTTCTACAGATTTAACATTTGGTGGTTTAACAGGAAATACAAATCCGGGAACTTTTGATTCAACAGCTTCCGACGGCTCATTAACTTTTGAGTTTATTTCTGATCAAAATACGGTTGCTGCCGGCTGGAATGCTACTATAACATGCACAGGAACTTTAGGAGAAGAAAGCAATAATTTCTTAGACTATAGTTATTATCCAAATCCAACTACCGGAAAAGTAACCATTAGTTCTAAAGATCCAATTGCTGGAGTTGCCGTTTATAATGTTCAAGGACAATTGTTGTTTAACCAAAAAATGAATGAGTTAAGTACTAATGTTGACATCTCTCAATTTGCAACTGGAACGTATTTCTTTAAATTAAAAATCAACGATAAAGAAGTAAATTTCAAGATTTTGAAAATGTAGTTTTAGGTTGAACCATATAATTCATCTAAGTTTCATATAAGTAAAAGGCGTTCAGATTAGTGAACGCCTTTTTTTGTAAACTTCTATTTTCTTTTATGGCTTGTGTGGTTCAAAACCTTTTATTGTTTCATCATTTCCATAAACTCCAAAGCCTTATTTATGGATTTTACATTTTCGAATGTTAAGAGTAATCGCAGACCGTTTTTGGTTTCCTTCTCTTTCATTTTACAGATGTTTCCGTTTTGTTGCACAAATTGTAGCATTCTGCGGAATTGTTTCGAATTATAATAGTCTGATTGTTGGTCGCCCACAAAATAGCCAATCAATTTGCCTTGCTTCATAATGATTTTTTCGATTCCCATTTGGGTTGCAATCCATTTGATTCGGATGCTGTTCAAGAGCGCTTTTGCTTCTTTTGGTAATGCTCCGAAACGGTCAATCAGTTTGGTTTCGTACGCCAACAATCCAGCTTCGTCTTTGATAGTTCCGAGTTCGTTATACAAATTTAAACGCTCGGTAATGTTGTTGATGTATTCATCAGGAAATAGTAATTCGAAGTCGGTGTCTATCTGCAATTCTTTTACATATTCTTTTGTGTCAACATCATTATCTGATTCATAAAGTTCTTTGAATTCGTTTTCTTTCAACTCTTCAATAGCTTCATTCATGATTTTCTGATAGGTTTCAAAACCAATTTCGTTGATAAAACCACTTTGTTCACCGCCCAATAAATCTCCTGCACCACGGATTTCTAAATCCTTCATTGCAATATTAAAACCGCTTCCCAATTCACTAAATTGTTCCAAAGCCTGAATACGTTTTCGAGCATCATCAGTCATCACCGAATACGGCGGACAAATAAAATAACAGAATGCTTTTTTATTGCTTCGACCAACACGACCTCGCATTTGATGTAAATCGGATAGACCAAAATTATTAGCATTATTGATGAAAATCGTATTCGCATTTGGCACATCCAAACCACTTTCAATAATCGTTGTGGCTACGAGTACATCAAATTCGCCATTCATAAAACCAAGCATCAGTTCTTCCAGTTTGTTTCCTTCCATTTGGCCGTGACCGATACCAACACGCGCATCGGGAACCAAACGTTGAATCATTCCGGCAATTTCCTTGATGTTTTCAATTCGGTTATTGATGAAGAAAATCTGCCCGTTTCTTTGAATTTCATACGAAACCGCATCGCGAATCAACTCTTCGCTAAAACCAACAACCTTTGATTCTATTGGATAACGGTTTGGCGGAGCTGTTGTGATTACGGATAAATCCCGAGCTGCCATTAAAGAAAATTGTAAGGTTCTCGGAATTGGAGTTGCGGTTAATGTCAACGTATCCACGTTTGCCGCAATGGTTTTTAGTTTGTCTTTTACGTTGACGCCAAACTTTTGTTCTTCGTCAACAATCAGCAAACCTAAATCTTTAAAGACTACATTTTTGCTCACCAATTGATGCGTTCCGATTAGTATATCTAATTTCCCGGAAGCTAAATCCTCTATGGTTTTTGCTTTTTCTTTGGCAGTTCTGAAACGGTTGAGGTAGCCAATATTGACCGGCATGTCTTTTAATCTTTCGGTAAAAGTTCTGTAATGTTGGTACGCCAAAATTGTTGTTGGCACCAAAATCGCGACCTGTTTGCTATTATCCACAGCTTTGAAAGCCGCACGAATAGCGACTTCTGTTTTTCCGAAACCAACATCACCACAAACCAATCGGTCCATAGGACGGTCTTTTTCCATGTCGGCTTTGACGTCTTGAGTTGCCGTAATTTGGTCCGGAGTATCTTCGTAAATGAAGGAACTTTCCAATTCCTTTTGTAGATAAGAATCGGGTGCGCAGGCAAAACCTTTTTCCAAACGACGCTTAGCATACAACTGAATCAAGTTAAACGCAATGTGTTTTACACGCGCTTTGGTTTTTTGTTTTAAGGTTTTCCAAGCATTCGAACCGAGCTTGTAAATCTTTGGTGGTGTTCCGTCTTTTCCGGTGTATTTTGAAATTTTGTGCAGCGAATGAATGCTCACATACACGATGTCATTATCGGCGTAAGCTAACTTTATTGCTTCTTGCGTTTTGCCTTCAACCTGAATTTTTTGCAAACCACCAAACTTCCCAATTCCATGATCGATGTGCGTTACGTAATCGCCAACAGACAATGAATTCAGTTCTTTTAGGGTAAGTGTTTGCTTTTTGGAATAGCCATTTTTGATGTTGAACTTATGGTAACGCTCAAAAATCTGATGATCGGTGTAACAGGCAATTTGGTTTTCTTCGTCGATGAAACCTTGATACAAAGAGGAAACAATGGTATGATATTGTTTGCGAATGTTCTCGCTGTTTTCCTCGTCTATTGATTCAAAAATATCATGAAAACGATTGGCTTGTCCTTCATTTGAACAAAATAAATAATTGGTATAGCCGTTAAAATGATTGTCGCTTAAATTGTTCAATAACAAATCAAATTGCTTGTTAAATGAAGGTTGAGGTTGTATGTGAAATTCGAAAGATTTAGTTGTTTTAAAAAACGGTTTGTTCGATAATTCGATAATAGAAAAGTCTAATGCTTTGCGTAAAAACCCTTCCTGATTTAGGAATAAATGTTTGGGTTCAGCATGTTTTACGTCTTTCGAAAGTTTGTCAAAAGTTTCAATCGCTTTGCTAAAAAGTTTGTCCAATTGCGAAGTCAGGAACTCAGTATTTTCGATACACAAAACGGTTTTATCGCTTATATAATCTAGGAAGCTTTCGCGTGTCATTCCGATATTTGAGGAATCTATGAATTTATTCTCCAGATTGGGGATAATGGTAATCTTAGTTTGCTTTTCTACCGAAAGCTGGGTTGCCACATCAAAGGTTCGGATGCTCTCCACTTCATTACCAAAAAACTCGATACGATACGGATTGTCATTCGAAAACGAGAACACATCCAGAATTCCACCACGAACCGAAAATTCGCCAGGTTCTGTAATGAAATCGACGCGCTTGAATTCGTATTCAAACAACACTTCATTGATAAAATCGATGGTAACCGTTTCACCAACAGCAATTTTCAAGGTGTTTTTTTCGAGCTCTTTTCGGGTAACTACTTTTTCGAAAAGCGCTTCGGGATAGGTAACAATTACAGCTGGTTTTTTGCGTGAATTGATTCGGTTTAATACTTCAGAACGCAATAAAACATTCGCGTTGTCGGTTTCTTCAATTTGGTAGGGACGACGATAGGAACTTGGATAAAACAGCACGTCATTGGCGCCAATCATCTGTTCTAAATCATTTAAATAATACGCAGCTTCTTCTTTTTCGTTAAAAATTAAAAGAAAAGGTTTATCACTTTGCTTAAAAATGGCCTGAAATACAAACGAGAATGAGGAGCCTAAAAGTCCTTTTAACTGAATTTTAGTTAAAGGATTTTGCTCCGCCAGTTCGCTAACGCTCGTGCCAAGCGTATTAGCTATCTGTTTAACCTTAGGAGAATGGAGATAGGTATTGTATAACGATGATTGACTCAAAGCTTATTTGTAAGGTTTTAATTTTGGATCATGACCCATTGGAATTGCTCTTGTGGTATCAAGCATTTTCAGCATATCACTTTCGCCATCTTCTGTTTTGATTTCGCTTTTACGATTAATTTCATCCAATTGCCATTGCATAGATGCGACTTCGGTATTAATTTCCTGAATTAATTGCACAATCTTTTGATCGGGAATTTGATTCAGGTGAATGTATAGATTTACAGCATTGACTTTGGTCGTAAGAACGGCAATTCTGCTTTTTACTTCAGGGATACTATATTTAATAGGTATGTTGTTGTTTAATTCATCCGCTTTTTTAGAGAGGGTTTTGGCTTTTTGTTGAAAGGCACCAATACTGCTTTTTGGTTTTTGGCCTAACTCGTTTAAAAACACACGCCATTCGGCCCAATTGGTTCTCAATTCACTTGAAGTTTGGTTTAAAGGTTGTGAATTAAAGTTCCAACCTTTATTGATATTGGAAAATATGACTTCTCTTTTCTGCGTTTCTTTTTCTTGCGCCAAGGCACGAACTTTTGGATCTTCCTGACAAGAAGTAAGGAATATCAATAACAATAGTAATGTCGAAAATGATAATTTCATGGGTAGGCGTTAAAGACACAAAGGTACAAAGGTAAAAGGAAAGTTCAGTATGAAGTAGTTAAAGGGATTATAATTTTATTAAAAAGAAAACTGCCTTTTAGCAAAAGCTATTTTTCTTAAAAAAGGTATCTTTGTGACACACTCGAGTTGCAGGTGAACTGTATGGAACGCATTGGAATAAAAACAACACTACTACATGAGCACTAAAATATTAATCATCGGAGCTTGCGGACAAATAGGAACCGAGCTTACCCAAAAGTTAAGAAGCATTTATGGAAATGATAATGTTATTGCTTCCGATATCAGAAAACTAAACAACGACATTGTCAATAATGGTATTTTTGAAGTTGTCAATGCTTTAGATTATAATCAAATTGAGCATTTAATTGAGCAATATCAAATTACGGATGTTTATTTAATGGCAGCTTTGCTTTCAGCTACAGCCGAAAAAAATCCAGCATTTGCCTGGGATTTGAATATGAATTCGTTGTTCCACGTTTTGAATCTGGCGAAAGCCAAAAAGATTAAAAAGATATTTTGGCCATCGAGTATTGCTGTTTTTGGACCAACAACACCCAGAGATAAAACGCCACAATATACCATTATGGAACCAACAACCGTTTACGGAATTAGTAAACAAACCGGTGAAAGATGGTGTGAATATTATAATCATATTTATGGTGTAGATGTACGCAGCATTCGGTATCCGGGATTGATTAGTTGGTCAACAGAACCTGGTGGCGGAACGACAGATTATGCAGTTGATATTTATCACAAAGCATTAAAAGATGGGAAGTATGAATGTTTCCTTTCCGAAAAAACAGCTTTACCAATGATGTATATGGATGATGCGATTAGAGCTACGATAGAAATAATGAAGGCTCCAGCAGAATCAATTAAAATTCGTTCTTCTTATAATTTATCAGGAATCAGTTTTACACCAGCTGAAATTGCTGACGAAATAAAGAAGCACATTTCAAATTTTACGATTTCCTATAAACCTGATTTCCGTCAGAAGATTGCAGACAGTTGGCCCGCTTCAATTGATGATAGCAGCGCGAGAAAAGATTGGAATTGGAAACATAAATTTGATTTAGCTTCGATGACAGAAGAAATGTTAGCTCATTTAAAATAAAAAAAACGCCACCCTAAAAAAATAAGGTGGCGTTTTCACTAAACAAAACAAAAACCATATTATTGAACAATAGGATCTCTTAATGATTCTAATACAGCAACGATATCAGTATACAATTGTGTGTTAGCTGCAACACCATTCTGTACAGCAGCGGTACCAACATAACTTTCAAATTTAGTGTAATTAGCATCAGTTGCTGTAGTTCCCATTCTTGAATTTAATGCCGGGTTGTGAGCTGTAACCATATCTAAACCTACGTACGTATTTACAGCGTTTGTTCCTCCCGTATTAAAAGAGAAAAAGTCAGTTAAATTGTCTACTAATTCAGCTAAATTAGTAGTGTTACCTGCTCCAACTTCACCTAAAAGTGGGGCAAAATGTGCGCTTAAATTTCCAGATGCGTTTGCTTGGATGTCAGCAACGATTAAACCTACAGTTGAGTTTACCACTTTTCTGTAAGCCAAACGTCCGGCTTCAATTGTTACTGCTGGATCAGAACTATCCGGATCATCTACCAACGTTGAACCTCCTAATCTTTCATAGATTGAGGCTGGTGGAGCCGGATCATCATCTTTACTACAAGATGTGAAGGTAAACGCTCCAATTGCTAATGCACATAGTGCAAATTTTGAATACTTAGTCATAGTTTTTATATTTAAGATTTATTGAAAATTCCTTGTACGAACTTGGTAAATTTATAGCTGACACCATCTTTCTTCATTACCGGGCAAACTTGTTTATTTGCAAGATTTTCAGGTAACACAAAACGTTCTGCTTCGTAATTTCCTTTAGTCATTAACTCATCATAGACCTTTTTGGAGTCGGAAATTTGATTATCGTGAAAATAGACAACAACATTTCTTTTTACGATGATTTCACTTTTTACGCCAGCAATAGTGTGTAATTTTTGTTTAATTTCAATTGTAGTTAAAGAGTCAAAAGGTTTGTCGAAATCTATCCGGCTCACTTGTATTGTTGCATTTTCAACTGGTCTTGCGGCAGCAATGTGATACACCAATATCACAAACATCAAAAGGAAAAATCCTAGTATGCTTAATAATGCGATTTTTATTTTCTTACTGTTCTTCATAATTTTTTTGTTTTGTGAAGTGATTTACGGGAAAAGAATAAGATTGGTTTTAAAAAAAAGAAATTTTTATAATAGTATTTGATATTTGTAAATTAGGGTTACATGATTATTGTAAGCAGTTACATTAAAATTATGTTATTTAAAAGCACTGTTTTTGACACGAAACAGTGCTTTTCTCTAAACAAAACTAACCAAACATCATCAAGTAATTTTAGCACAACTTTTATTTATACCGGAGCAAACAGGGCTAAGTAAATGATAAGAAATACTAATGTAACCATGGCTATAAAAGTTGTGGTTTCGAATAATTTATTAATTTTTTTGTTGATATCCATAATCATAGAATTTGAGGTTCTTAAACTCAATTACGAGAAAAGAAAGATTATGGTTTTCGGGAAGTAAAAAGGTTTACTTTTTCTTGTTTTTAAAATCGCTAATCAAAGCGTCTTCAATAGGGGTTTTAATTTTTATTACTTCGTCTGTTGCGTCATTTGGAATAGTCATAGACAAAATGTAGTGTTTTATTTTCCATTGATTGTTAACAATGACCAACACTCCTGAACCGCGACAGATTTTCATTCGCGTATCGAGTAATTCATCAAACCAAGCAATTTTTTTGTCTTCGCTAAAATAGACATGTCTTTCTAACGCGCTAAAACTCCATGCTTTTCCTTTGTCAAAATAAGGTTTCGAATATGCTTGAAATGCGGATTTGGTCCAGTTTTCTGTAGCGTCAGTTCCGATAAATACAGCATCATCCGTTAAGGCGTCAAAGTAATTATTGTAGTTAGCTTCAGCAGCAGCTTTGTGCCAAGCATCAAGTGTCATATCGATTTGCGTCTTGAGGTTATCTTGTGCATTAACAGTGTTAACCAAAAATGGGAATACTATAAAAAGAAGTAAATTTTTCATAAGAATTGCTTAGTTGGTTTAGCATATCATTGTATTTCGAAACTATGAAGTAAATATAGTGTTTAGGATTGTCATACTATGCTATTAGTTTTTGTATTTTTATAAACTGAATAAACAAAAGTGAATGAATAACACGAGGTTATACGGGCTTTTACTAATGCTTTTTATGGTGAGTATTTCTCTGACTAGTTGGCATTGCGCTAACAAAGAGAGTAAAAAAATTGCCGCGGTCAAAAAGAAGAAGGAATCCTTTTCCTTGTCTTTTGATAGTACTTTGGTGGAAACTTTTTATGCCAAATATCCCAAATTGATTTTGTATAAAAAGCAAGTGCTTTCCTTGTATCAAAAAAACAACTATGATTTTATTTGGTATGACAAAAAAGGCAGAAAAGAAACGGCAGATGTTATATATAATAAAATAAACAACCTATTTGAAGACGGAGTAATTACCAAAGTGCCTTATAAAGAAACACTTGATGCCTTGTTTCAAAAGACTTCTGCAAAACCCGATATTGATGTAGAGTTGTTCTTGTCCAATTATTATTTTTACTATACAAATAAAGTACTACAAGGAATTGACGACACAAAATCCAACGAATTAGAATGGTATTTACCAAGAGAAAAACAATCTTATGTAACGTATTTAGATTCTTTGTTGGTCGACCCAAAACTCATAGACAAAAAAGAGCAGCATATTGAGCAATATTACAAACTCAAAGCCGTATTAAAAAGATACCGAGACATTGAACAAAAAGGAGGTTGGGATTCTATTGCAGTTCCTAAAGATTTTGTGGCAATAAAGCCTGGCGACAGTTCTGATGTAGTGGCTAAAATTAGAACGCGATTATTTTTAACAGGAGACATCGATGTTGATTCCGGGAAGAGATTATATGGATTTGCGCTTCAACAAGCTGTTTTGAAATACAAGAAACGCAATGGTTTTACTTTAGACAAAACTATTTTGCCAAAGCATATAAATGAGATGAATGTGCCAATTAGCAGTCGTGTAAAAACTATTATCGTCAATATGGAACGTTGCCGATGGATTTCTACCGATGTGGCAAAAGCCAAAGAATTTATCGTAGTAAATATCCCATCTTATCGTTTGAGGTATTTCAAAGAAGGGCAAGTGGTTTTGAGTTCGAATGTTGTCGTTGGAAACATGATGAACAAGACGGTTATTTTTAGTGGAATGATGAGTTATATTGTATTTAGTCCTTATTGGAATGTGCCTACAAGTATTAAAGAAAAAGAAATTCTTCCCGGAATTAAGAAGAATAAAAACTATTTGGCAAAACATAATATGGAATGGAATGGGGCAAATATTAGACAAAGACCGGGAAAAAATAATTCCTTAGGTTTGGTTAAATTCTTGTTTCCAAACACGAATAATATTTATTTACACGACTCACCAGCCAAAGAATTGTTTAATCAAGAAAAAAGAGCTTTTAGTCATGGTTGTATCCGAGTGGAAAAACCAAAAGAATTGGCCGATTTAATCTTGGAAGATGATGCTAATTGGACACCGGAAAAAATAGATGCGGCGATGAATAAAGGAAAAGAATCCTGGTATACGCTAAAAAATAAAATCCCGGTTTACATAGGTTACTTTACCGCTTGGGTTGATGATGATGGCACCATCAATTTCTATAAAGATATTTATGAAAGAGATGAGCGATTAGCGGCTATGTTGGTTGAGGAATAACAGTTTTATTTTTTTTGAATTGCTTTCTGTAATTCTTTTAAATCGCTTGATTTAAAGTTGGAAGGCGAACCTGAATACTCCGAATAAATAATCTCTCCGGTTTTAGAATTGGTTACCGTGATAAACTTTTCGGTAATCGTTTTAATGAACAGCAAGTAACAAAACGGAGTTGGATTGTTCAGGATTTTATCATTAAGCTCCTCTAAAGAAAGTAGTTTGTAAGTGAGATTGTAGCCGTCAAAGATTTCTTTAGTTTCAAATTTTTTGCTTTCGTCATCTGCGTTTTTCGAAAACTTAGTCATAACATAATCGGGAATGAATAGCGTTTCGGAAGCTACTCTTTTGAATTCATCTTTGTTGTAAAAAGGGGCTTTGGTTTCACGGATTTCACCTTTATTGAGCAAGATTGTTAATTGTTGAATATAATTGCCGACGATGCCGACACTCCAGTTTTCAAGATGCCCACTGGCATCATAGTCCATTTTATAAAGACTGCTTGGATAGTTTTGCGCTGTGAAATCGCCAAAAAGTTCTATAGTGGCGAGTGAGATTTTATCAGCTTGGTTGAAGTGTTTTCTTTTTTTTTGGTCGTAAGTGTAATTTCCGTTGGTCGTCCAAAGTTCTAAATAAATATGGGTTTCCGTGTTCCCCATAGTACTATTGGAATTGGTCATACTCGCACTGATCGTAACAAAGCTATTATTAGGTGCAATGTTTTTTTCTACATCTGTATATTTTATACATTCTACTTTTGAAAACGTCCAGTTTTTTTTGATAGCCTCAACATAAGCGGCTGCTTTTGGCGACGCCGGATCTTTCATCGCAAAAAACGTAGTGCCGGTTTTTATTTTAGCTATTTCACTAACACTTGTAATTGCGATTTGACCGAAGCTAATTGTCGGAAGAATGATTATTATGAAATGTAAAAAAAAAGTTTTTAGTTTCATTTTTTTGGAAGTTAGTATTTGCTATTCCAAACTTACTAAAAAACCCAATCTCTTTTTGAACGAGATTGGGCTTTTAATTTATTTTTTAAAAAGATTACCAAATTTTCACTCGCTTTTCAGGAGCAAGATATAAGGAATCCGTTGGTTTTATGTTGAATGCTTCATAGAATTCAGGTACGTTTCTAACGACACCATTAATTCTGAACTTTGCAGGCGAATGTGGATCGCCTGCAATTTGACTACGAAGCGCTTCTTCTCGAGTTTTTTCTCCCCAAACTTGTCCCCAACCTAAGAAAACACGCTGCATACCAGTGAAACCATCCATAACTGGTGCTTCTTTACCATTCAAACTTGCTTTGTAGGCTTTAATAGCAATGCTTAATCCTCCAAGGTCACCAATGTTTTCTCCCAAAGTAAATGCTCCATTCACATTCAAATCAGGGAATGCTTTGAAGCCATTATATTGTGTTTCTAATGCAGCAGTTTTGGCCTTGAAAGCTTTTAAATCTGCATCAGTCCACCAGTTTTTCATAACACCATCACCGTCAAAAGCACTTCCTTGGTCATCAAAACCGTGACCAATTTCGTGACCAATTACAGCCCCAATTCCACCATAATTTACAGCATCGTCAGCATTTAAGTCAAAGAAAGGAGGTTGCAAAATAGCAGCAGGAAACACGATTTCGTTTAGAGTAGGATTATAGTATGCATTCACCGTTTGTGGAGTCAGAAGCCATTCGGTTCTGTCAACAGGTTTTCCTAATTTGCTGAGGTTTCTTTGGTATTCAAATTCGTTGGCTCTTACTGAATTTCCATACAAATCATTTTTAGCAATTTTCAACGAAGAGTAGTCTCTCCATGTATCTGGATAGCCAATTTTAATCAGGAATTTATCAACCTTTGCCAGCGCTTGTTTTTTGGTATCAGTGCTCATCCAGTCTAATTTTTTGATGCTTTCGGCGTAAGCTTTCAATAGGTTTTTAACCAAAGTTACCATGCGCTCTTTGGCTTCTGGAGAGAAATGTTTTTCAACATAAACTTTCCCTACCATTTCTCCCATTGCACCATTAACACCATTAACGCCACGTTTCCAATCTTCTTCTTGCTTCTCAACTCCGTATAATGTTTTACCATAAAAGGCAAAACTTTGATTGTCTAATGCAGTGTTCAGCCTATTAGCATTTCTTTTAATCAACCCCCATTTAAGATATGTTTTCCAAGTGTCAAGAGGTGTGTTTTTAATGATATTGTTTAGGCTTTTTGTATAGTCAACTTGTGAAATTATAATTGTTTTCTCTTTATCCATACCAGCTGTTTTAAGCATAGCTGCCCAATCAAAATCAGGCGTTAAAGTTTTTAAATCAGCCGTATTGTATTTGTTGTAAAGCTTAACTACATCACGAGTGTCTTCTTTTTTCATGTGACTTGAAGCAATAGTGGTTTCAAGCGCCATGATTTTAGCAGCATTTTCAGCCGGATTTTCAATGTTACATAATTGCAACATCATTTCAACATGGGCTACATATTTTTTGCGAATGTCTACCATCTTTGCATCAGTTGCTGTATAATATTCTCTCTCAGGAAGCCCAAGTCCTGATTGCCATGTTGTTAAGGCATACTCATTAGGGTTTTTAGAATCTTGGCTAACAGATATATTAAAAGGATTAGTCACGCCTGTTCTATTCGATGTCCCAAAATAGCTAGCCAAATCAGTATAATTCGCAATCGCATCTATAGTTTTTAATTCAGATTGGATAGGTGTTATTCCTTTTGCATTTCTGTCTTTTCTATTCATAAAAGAAGCATAGTAATCCCCTATTTTTTGCTCGTCACTACCATCAGCATTATTACCTTTGGCTGCATTCTCAATTATAGCTTTTACATCTTTTTGAGATTGGTCGTATAGTAAATCAAATGCGCCATACGATGCTTTATCTGCGGGAATTTTGGTGTTTTTATTCCAAGTTCCATTTACATAATCAGCAAAATTATCGCCTGGTTTTACTTTGGTATCCATATTTTTTTTGGTGATACCCGAAGTGAGTTCTTCTTTTTTGGCACAGGAAGCTAACAGAACAACTGCCACAAGAAGTGTGATTTTTAAGTTTTTCATTGATTGGTTTAGTTAATTAATCCGCTAAAGATAATGAATTATAAATAGTGAATATAAGTTGAAGAAATGTTAGACATCACAGATGCATTAATTGTTACACTGAAAAGCAATAAATTACCAATAATGGGTTTTAGTCATTAAGATATTTATATCTTTGTCTGTTCGTGTTGATTTGAAATCAATAATCCATACGGATTTTTAATTAAAATTAGTAAATGAAACATAATGATTTTTTAAATTCCCCACGAATAGATCAAGTTGGGATTGAGGATAGAATTGCCCGAATTACTTCCCGAAGTATAAAGAAAGAATCAAAAATGCAAGGCTTACTTATGGCTTTGAATATGATTGATTTAACTACTTTAGAAGGTGCTGATACCGATGAAAAAGTAAAACAACTTTGCTTCAAAGCACATCATTTACATGACGAATTACCGGGATTACCTACTACTGCGGCAGTTTGTGTGTATCCAAATTTTGTCAAACTTGCCGTTAACGAACTCAAAGGAACCGGCGTAAAAGTGGCTTCGGTTGCAACAGCTTTTCCAAGTGGACAATCAAGCGCTGAAATCAAATTATTAGACACAAAAATGGCGGTTGATGGCGGTGCTGACGAAGTTGACATGGTAATTAGCCGAGGCAAATTCCATAGTGGTGAATACAATTTTGTTTTCGATGAAATCGCAATGATTAAAGAAGCTTGCGGCAAAAATGTACGACTAAAAGTTATCTTAGAAACAGGCGAAATCGGAACCCTTGACAAAGTACGTCAGGCAAGTGATATCGCCATGTATGCCGGAGCAGATTTTATAAAAACCTCTACAGGGAAAATAAAACCAGCGGCAACACTACCGGTAACTTTAGTAATGTTAGAAGCCATCCGTGATTATTATTACAAAACCGGAATTATGATTGGAATGAAACCTGCGGGTGGAATTTCAAACTCAAAATTAGCCCTCCACTATTTATTAATGGTAAAAGAAACCCTTGGCGGAAAATGGTTAACCAATGAGTATTTCCGTTTCGGAGCCAGTAGTTTAGCCAATGATGTTTTGCTACAAATCGTAAAACAAAAATCAGGCATTTACCAATCAAACGATTATTTTTCTAAAGTTTAATCCGAATGAAAAAAACACATAAAATAGATTTTAGTTCCGACTGGAATTTAGTTCCCGCTCCGGAAAGCACGACACATTTCAAATTAAAGGATACTTACGATTTGTTTATCAACGGCAAATTTGTAGCGCCAAAATCAGGAAAATATTTTGACACGATTAATCCTGCCAACGAAAAAGTTTTAGCTAAAGTTGCCGAAGCAAATGAAGCCGATATTGATTCAGCTGTTAAAGCAGCCCGAAAAGCATACGATACCGTTTGGTCAAAATTATCCGGAAAAGAACGCGGAAAATACATTTACCGAATTGCCAGAATCATACAGGAACGCGCAAGAGAATTTGCAGTTGTGGAAACTCTAAACGGCGGAAAAGCAATTCGTGAATCGCGTGATGTTGACGTTCCTTTGGCAGCAGCACATTTCTTTTATTACGCCGGTTGGGCTGATAAATTGGAGTATGCTTTTCCAAACAGAAAACCAAAAGCACTGGGCGTTGCAGGACAAATTATCCCATGGAACTTCCCATTATTGATGGCTGCGTGGAAAATTGCACCTGCTTTAGCTGCAGGAAATACGGTTGTTATTAAATCTTCTGAAACGACTCCGTTAACCTTATATTTATTGGCAGAAGTGATTCAAGAAGCTGGTTTGCCTGCCGGAGTTGTGAATATCGTTTCGGGTGCAGGACTTACAGGTTCACACATTGTAAATCATCCCGATGTGAATAAAATTGCTTTCACAGGTTCGACTGCTGTTGGTAAAATAATTATGAAAGCCATTGCAGGAACTCCTAAAAAATCTACGATGGAATTGGGCGGAAAAGCAGCCAATATCATTTTTGAAGATGCTGCGTTAGACCAAGCTGTGGAAGGAATCGTAAACGGAATTTTCTTTAATCAAGGACATGTTTGTTGTGCAGGTTCTCGTTTGTATGTGCAGGAATCAGTGTTTGATGTTGTCGTTCAAAAACTGAAAGACAGAATGAATTCATTACACGTTGGTGATCCATTGGATAAAAATACAGACATCGGTGCTATCAATTCCAAAAAACAATTGGAAACCATCAATAAATATATCGAAATCGGAAAACAAGAAGGTGCCGAAATGTATCAACCAACTTGCGATTTACCATCAAAAGGATTTTGGTGCCGACCAACAATATTTACCAAAGTAAGCCAGTCGAATAGAATATCACAAGAAGAAATATTCGGGCCGGTTTTAGCGATTCAAACGTTTAGAACGGTGGATGAAGTTATCGAAAAAGCAAACAACACACCTTACGGATTATCCGCTGGAGTGTGGACAGATAAAGGTTCAAAAATCTTCAACATGACATCACAGTTGCGTGCCGGAGTGGTTTGGGCTAATACTTTTAACAAGTTTGATCCAGCCTCGCCATTTGGAGGGTATAAAGAAAGCGGCTTCGGTAGAGAAGGCGGTTTACACGGATTAGAACCTTATTTAAAATTTGAATAAAAACTAACATCATGGCAAGAATAGAAGTTTTGAAAACCTATAAAATATATATCGGCGGAAGTTTTCCAAGAACCGAATCGGGACGTTATTATCCACTTATCGTGAACAAAAAAACGGTAGCTAACATGTGTTTGTCTTCTGTAAAAGATTTTAGAAATGCTGTAGTGGCAGCTCGAAATGCACAAGGTGGATGGGCACACAAAACGGCCTACAATCGCAATCAGATTTTGTATCGAATTGCAGAAGTTCTGGAAGGCAGAAAAGCGCAGTTTATTGAAGAACTCGAATTGCAGGGAATCAGCAAAGCAAAAGCGCAGACAGAAGTCGATTTAAGTATTGACCGTTTGATTTATTATGCAGGCTGGTGCGATAAATACACGCAACTTTTCAGCAGTGTAAACCCGGTTTCGGGAAGTTTCTTTAACTTTTCTGTGCCAGAACCAACCGGAGTTGTAGCAGTTTTTGCACCACAACAAAGTAGCTTGCTTGGTTTAGTAACTCAAATTGCAAGCATCATCACAGGTGGAAATACTTGCATAGTATTAGCTTCTGAACAATTGGCATTGTGCGCTGTTACTTTTGCCGAAGTGCTAGCAACTTCAGATGTTCCAGGCGGTGTAGTTAATATCCTTACGGGAAATCAAACGGAATTATTAACGCAGTTTGCCGCTCACAAAGATGTTAATGCAATTTTGTATTGCGGTGCAGCTTCAGAAATCATCGCCAAAATTCAGGATTTAGCCATCGAAAATTTAAAGCGTGTGGTGCTTCGTGAAGACGGTGATTATTTCGATGACAAACACGAGTCGCCTTATTCGATTTTTGACTTCCAGGAAACCAAAACTACTTGGCATCCAATTGAAGTTATTGCTGGTGCTGGAGCAGGTTATTAGAATAAAATTTAAGATTCTGCCACTATTCTAGAAATTTTAGTAAATAATTTATTTACTTTTTACTTATAGTTAAACCATTAAGGTATTAAGAAAATTAAGAAATATAAATCTTAATGAAACTTAATACCTTAATGTTTTTTGTACTTTTTTGTGTTCAATTATCTTTTAAAATAAAGACTTTTCATCTATTTAACAAGCAAATTATGAATTTATGGGTAGGCAAATTATTAAAAATGGAAACAAACTGCCTTTTTTAACAAAATAAATGAAATATTATTTTTTTTATACCAATTAATTAATCAAATTAGCTGTCCTAAAATTTTCAATTTAACTAATAACAATACGAATTTCAATGAAATATTCAGCAATTCAGAATTACATCGGAGGCAAGTTTGTCGATGCGTCTACCTCAAAAACGATGGATGTAATTTCGCCTTTAGATGGGAATCATTTATCAACCGTTCCGATGTCAAGTTCAAAAGATTTAGACGATGCTGTCAAAGCTGCTCAAGCCGCCTTTCCAGCTTGGAGCAAAACACCAATCAAGGAAAGAGTTCAGGTATTTTTTAGATATAAAACACTACTGGAAAAAAACCTAAAAAAACTTGCCGAATTATGTAGCGAGGAAAACGGAAAAACCTACGGAGAATCTGTCGCCGAAATAGAAAAATGTATCGAACTTACAGAATTTGCCACATCATTACCTCAACTAATCACAGGAGAATTATTAGAAGTTAGCAGAGGCGTTGAGTGCAGAACAGAACATGTACCATTGGGCGTTGTGGCTTCAATCGTACCTTTTAACTTTCCGTCTATGGTTCCAAACTGGACGATTCCAAATGCAATTGCGTTAGGGAATTGCATGATTATAAAACCTTCCGAAAAAGTGCCGTTGAGCTGCGGAAGATTAGCCGAATTGTTAAAAGAAGCAGGTTTACCTGACGGCGTTTTCAATGTAGTTCATGGCGATGTAGATATCGTAAATGCAATCTGCGATCATCCAAAAATTGAAGCAGTTTCATTTGTTGGTTCAACCAAAGTGGCGAAGATTGTTTATCAACGTGCTACATCCAATTATAAAAGATGTTTGTCTCTTGGCGGTGCCAAAAATCACTTGATGGTTTTACCTGATGCTATTCCTGATATGACAGCTCAAAACGTTGCGGCTTCTATGTCGGGCTGCGCAGGTCAACGTTGCATGGCAGCTTCTGCTATGGTTGGAGTTGGTGATGTAGATCACATCGTAGCCAAAATTTGTGACGAAGCCAGAAAGATAATTCCTGGAGTTAATCTTGGTCCGGTTATCAATAAAGAATCGCAAGAACGTATTGAAAGATATATTTCCCAAGCTGAAAAAGACGGCGCTAAAGTATTAGTAGACGGACGAAATTTTAAAGTAGCAGGGAAAGAAAAAGGGACTTATGTTGGCCCAACCGTAATCGACTTTGTCACGCCGGAAATGAGTGTTGCGACAGAAGAAATCTTCGGACCTGTAATTTCAATCATCAGAACCAAAACCGTTGACGAAGCCTTGGTAATTGAAAATAAGAATCCTTACGGAAATGCCGCCAGCGTATTCACGCAAAATGGCGGAATGGCACGTTACATTATTGACAAAGCCAGTGCCGGAATGATTGGTGTAAATGTTGGAGTTCCTGTGCCAAGAGAGCCATTTAGTTTCGGAGGATGGAACGAAAGTAAATTCGGAGTTGGTGACATCACCGGAAAAAGCTCAATAGAGTTTTGGACAAAATTGAAAAAAAGTACTATTAAGTGGAATGCGGAAGCCGGAGTTAACTGGATGAGCTAAAAAAAGAGAATAGAACATAGAAAAAAGAGAAAAGACAATGATTACGAAAGAACAAGAAATGACGAAAGAAGAAATCATCAGCGATAGCAAAAAATACAGTTTGTTTTCATGGTCGGCACAAGCTCCTGTGAACCCAATTGCTATTGAAAGAGCCGAAGGTGTTTATTTATACGATTACGATGGCAACAGAATAATCGATTTCTCTTCTGGCTTAATGTCGGTAAATATTGGTCACGGCGACCAACGTGTTACCGATGCAGTGGTGGAACAAATGCAAAAAGTTAGCTTCGTGACACCATCATGTACGACAGAAGTCAGAGCTAAATTATCCAAAAAATTAGCCGAAATATGTCCTGGCGATTTGAACAAAGCATTCTACACTTTATGCGGAACTTCATCTATTGACAACGCTATTAAACTAGCAAGATTATACACAGGAAGACACAAAATCATCGGAAGATACAGAGCTTTTCACGGAGGTTCAATCGGCGGAATGACCGTTGGTGGCGACCCAAGAAAACTGGCTAACGATTCCCAACAAATGCCTAATGCGGTGCATTTAGATGATCCGTATTATTTCTTCGGAATGAAAGATTTAGACAATGCTACTAAGCTGAGTTTAAGTTTGGAATATGTAGAAAGAGTAATTCATTTGGAAGGTAAAGCCAATATTGCAGCTTTCATTTTTGAAGGCGAAAGCGGTTCGTCGGGTTGTCTTCATTATCCAAAAGGATATTTAAAAGGTGTAAAAGCACTTTGTGAAAAATATGGAATCTTGTTCGTTGCCGATGAGGTGATGAGCGGTTTTGGTCGAACGGGACAATGGTTCGGTTTTCAAAATCATGACATCGTTCCCGATATGGTTTGTATGGCAAAAGGATTGACTTCATCCTATTTACCATTAGGCTGTCTAATGGTTTCTGACAAAATTGCCGAAAAATTTGAAAACACTCCAATGATGATTGGCCTGACGTATAATGGTCATCCGGTAGCTTTAGCTGCTGCTTTGGCAGTAATCAACATCTACGAAAGTGATAAATTGATCGAAAACACGCGTCAAATGAGTGCTTATCTCGAATCAAGAATCGAAGAAATGAGAAGCCAGCATCCAAGCATGGGAGCATTCAGAAATACGGGACTTTTAGGTTGTTTGGATGTCTTAAAAAACAAAACGACTGGTGAATTAATCGCACCTTATAATGCTGCTGGCGATGATTTAAAAGTTACGAATCAAATTGCGGCTAAAGTTCGCGAATTGGGATTATACACGTTCGTTCGTTGGGGTTATATTTTTATAGCGCCACCATTGTGCGTCACGGAAGCGCAAATAGATGAAGGATTAGCCATTATCAGCGAAGCTTTAAAAATTTCGGATGAAGCTTTAATTTAAAAAAAATAAACCATTAAGAAATTAAGCTTTGTTAAGTCAAACTATGCTTAAAATTCTTAATGCCTTAATGGTTTAAAAATTCAAACTGTTTTACAAATATCCAAAACCAATGAATACAAATTCATCCTTGTATAGCGAAGACTTGGCTCCAATTTCGACTGAAAAGCGAACTTGGACGACGTGGAATTATGCAGCACTTTGGATAAGCATGAGTTTGTGTATTCCAACGTACATGCTTTCAAGTTCATTGATAGAAGGCGGAATGAATTGGTGGCAGGCAATCCTAACAATATTCTTGGGAAACACAGTAGTTTTAATTCCGATGATTTTAAACGGCCATGCCGGAGCCAAATATGGAATTCCATTTCCGGTTTTTGCAAGAGCGAGTTTCGGAACGGCTGGAGCCAATATTCCTGCAATGTTGAGAGCAATTGTAGCTTGCGGTTGGTTCGGAATTCAAACCTGGATTGGTGGATTTGCAATCTTTCAAATGGCGCGTTTATGGATTCCGTCACTAGAAACCTTGCCACAAGTTTTTCCAGATTCTTGGGGATTGCAAACCGGACCTGCAATATGTTTTATTTTGTTTTGGTTACTAAATATGTATGTGGTTTATCTTGGCGTAGACAGCATCCGAAAATTATTGGTTTTTAAAGCGATTTTTTTACCAGTTGCAGCTTTAGCCCTTTTGTTTTGGGCGTTAAGTGCGGCTCATGGTTTGGGACCAATATTAGACACACCATCAAAATTTACAAACACGACCGATTTCTTTCATTTCTTTTTCCCAGCGTTAACCGGAATGGTTGGGTTTTGGGCGACACTTTCGTTAAATATTCCCGATTTTACAAGATATGCCACTTCTCAAAAAGCGCAAATAAAAGGACAGATTTATGGTTTGCCAACTTCGATGACCTTGTTTGCTTTTGTTGGAGTTGTAGTGACTTCAGCAACCACAATTGTCTTTGGAACCATGATTTGGGATCCTGTAGTTTTAGCCGGAAAATTTGATAGTAAACTATTAGTTAGCGTTGCCATGATTGCAGTAGCTATTTCTACATTGGCGACAAACATTGCTGCGAATATTGTAAGTCCAGCTAATGATTTTGCTAATTTATCGCCATCAAAAATCGACTTTAGAAAAGGCGGTTACATCACAGGAATAATCGGAATTTTAATCTTTCCATGGAAATTGATTGCTGATCCAACTGGCTATATTTTCACTTGGCTGGTTGGCTATTCAAGTTTGCTCGGACCAGTCGGCGGAATCATGATTGTCGATTATTATTTTATCCGAAAACAAACTTTAGTCGTTGATGATTTATACAATACTAAAGGAATTTATGCTTTTTCAAAAGGATTCAATTTCAGCGCGATTATCGCTTTATTGATTGGAATTGCACCAAATGTCCCCGGATTTTTTACCACTATAAAAGTATTTCCAGCAGACCTGTTTCCTGGCTGGTTAATCGGATTATATAGTTATGCGTGGTTTGTCGGTTTCGCGTTAAGCGGATTTGTATATTGGTTATTAATGAAAAAACAGAGTAACTGAGTAGCTAAGTAGCTGAGTAAAAAACTCAGGAACATAGACACTCAGACACTTAGAAACTAAAAATAAAATGAGTATTTTAATTAAAAACGGAAGAATAATAACAGCAACGGATGATTATGTAGCTGATATTTTTATTGAAGGCGAAACCATTTCGGCTATTGGTAAAAACTTAAATGTGACTGCCGATGAAGTCATCGATGCCTCTGGAAAATTAGTGATGCCCGGCGGAATTGACCCACACGTGCATTTAGATATGCCGTTTATGGGAACCTATTCAAGCGATAATTATGAAACAGGAACGCGTGCCGCACTTTATGGCGGAACAACAACGGTGATTGATTTCATCCTGCAAACGCAAGGCAAAAGTCTACAATCCGCATTAAAAGATTGGAAAGGAAGAAGTGATAATAATGCCGTTGGTGATTATAGTTTTCACATGGCAGTAACCGATTTTAATGACGAAACCAAAAAAGAAATTCAGCATTTCATAGAAGTTGAAGGAATTACATCTTTCAAAACGTTTATGGCTTACAAAGGCGCTCTAATGATTGACGATCGTCAAATGATTGGTCTTATGGAAGAAGTCAAAAAACACGGCGGTTTAATAAACGTCCACGCTACCAATGGCGATATGATTGATTACCTGATTGCCAAACACAGAGAAGAAGGCAAATTATCTCCACTATATCATTATTTATCACAACCCGAAGTTACTGAAGCCGAAGCCAGCGAGCGTTTTGTAGATATGATAAATTATACTGGCTGTCCTGGTTATATTGTTCACTTAACATGTGAAGGCGCTTTGAATGCGGTGCGTAATGCAACGAGAAGAAATCAAAATCTTTTCGTTGAAACCTGTATCCAGTATTTGGTTTTGGATGCTAGTTTATATGAACAAAATTTTGAAGGTGCCAAATGGGTGATGTCGCCGCCACTTCGCGAAAAGAAAGATCAGGAAACACTTTGGGCAGGATTGAATCAAGGTATGGTAAATGTGGTTGCTACGGATCATTGTCCGTTTATGTGGGAACAAAAACTGATGGGCAAGGATGATTTCTCCAAAATCCCAAATGGTCATCCTGCAATCGAAAACCGTATGGAATTGCTTTTCAGCGAAGGCGTAAACAAAGGCAGAATCACATTAAATAAATACGTAGAAGTAGCTTCAACTAATGCTGCAAAAATCTTCGGAATGTTCCCGAAAAAAGGAACGATTGCAATAGGAAGCGATGCCGATATTGTATTATTTGACGCAAATGAAAAGCATACGCTTTCCGCAAAAACCCATCACATGAACGTAGATTACAGCGGTTATGAAGGTTGGGAAGTAAAAGGAAAAGTAAAAACCGTTTTGCTTCGAGGAAAAGTGGTAATTGACAATAACGAATGTAAAGTACAAAAAGGCTACGGCCAATTTGTGAAACGAAATAAAGTGGCAGGGAAAATATAATGAGTTTATAGTTTTTGGTTTGTTGTTTATAGTTATAACCACAAACCACAAACCACAAACCACAAACCATAAAGTATGGCAAGAATAGTAAAATCAGGCCTAATTCAATTGAGTTTAGCCAAAACAGAAGGCGAAGGAACCATTCCCGAAATCATGGAAGCGATGGTGCAAAAGCACATTCCATATATTGAAGAAGCAGGAAAACAAGGTGTTCAGATTTTGTGTTTTCAGGAAATTTTCAATACGCCCTATTTCTGCCCGGGACAAGACAGCGCTTGGTATGCTTCGGCAGAAAGTGTTCCAGGTCCAACAACGGAAAGAATGCAGGTTTACGCCAAAAAATACGATATGGTAATTGTTGTTCCTGTCTACGAAAAAGACCAGGCGGGTGTTTTATACAATACTGCTGCAGTCATCGATGCTGACGGAACGTATTTAGGTAAATACCGAAAAAATCACATTCCACAAACAGGTGGTTTTTGGGAGAAATTCTTCTTTAAACCTGGGAATTTAGGTTATCCTGTTTTCCAAACCAAATATGCTAAAGTCGGAGTTTACATTTGTTACGACAGACATTTCCCTGACGGTGCAAGATGTTTAGGATTAAACGGTGCCGAAATTGTTTACAATCCATCCGCAACAACCGTTGGACAATCTCAAAATTTATGGAAACTCGAACAACCGGCACATGCTGTAGCGAATGGTTATTTTATGGGTTGCATCAATCGTGTCGGAATTGAAAAACCATGGAACTTAGGACGCTTTTACGGAACGTCTTATTTCGTGAATCCGTTAGGCGAAATTTTTGCGACAGCGTCCGAAGATAAAGACGAACTATTAGTAGCTGAATTCGATTTGGATTTAATCGAACAAATCAGAAGCAAATGGCAATTTTATAGAGACAGAAGACCGGAAACTTATGGCGAAATCACAGCACCTTAAAAAAATGAACCGCAGATTCACAGATTTTTAATTTTCATTAATTAAATTTTTTTAAAAAAATCTGCGAATCTGCGGTAAAACTTTAATCACAATAAAAAACCAACCAAAATATGAGCATTAAAAATAACCGATTAACCACAGCTGAATATCAGGAAAACTTTGCCGATATTCATCCACCATTTGAAACGTCAGATGCGGCTCTGGTAGAAGCAAATCGTTGCCTTTTTTGTTACGATCCGCCTTGTATGAAGTCGTGTCCAACATCGATCAACGTTCCAAAATTCATCAAACAAATTGCTACTGAGAATCTAAAAGGTTCCGCACATACTATTTTTGCTTCCAATATTATGGGAGCAGGATGCAGTAAAGTGTGTCCTGTAGAAAAACTTTGTGAAGGCGCTTGTGTATATAATATGATGCACGAAGAACCAATAAATATTGCTCGCTTACAACGCTATTCTACCGAAAAAGCCATGGCAAACAAATGGCAATTATTTGACAGAAAACCATCCAAAGACAAGAAAGTCGCCATCGTTGGTGCCGGTCCTGCTGGTTTGAGCTGTGCACATACCTTGAGCCGCGAAGGAATAGATGTAACCATTTATGAAAAAGAAGCCAAAGGCGGCGGATTAATGACCTACGGAATTGCAGCTTACAAAGTAACACCTGAATTCTGTGAAGATGAGGTAAATTATATTACATCTATCGGCGGAATCGAAATCAAATACAACCAGGAATTTGGAAAAGATATTACGTTAGAACAACTTCAAAAAAATTACGATGCTGTTTATATGGCGTTCGGAGTGGGATTGGCGCGTCAGTTAGACATTCCGGGAGAACATTTAGAAGGTGTTGAAGATGCGATTAAATTCATTTACGAATTACGGGATAACGATTATTCCAAAATTGCTGTCGGCGATAAAGTAGCCGTAATCGGAATGGGAATGACCGCTATCGATGCCGCAACTCAGGCTAAAAGATTAGGAGCAAGCGATGTGACTTTGGTTTACCGAAGAACACAAGCCGAAATGCCGTGTACCCAAAAAGAATTAGATATAGCCAAATTAGACGGTTGTAAAATTACTTGGTTGGCTTCTCCAAAAGAAATCCTTGGCAACAATGGGAAAGTATCTCAATTGGTTTGCGATGTAATGAAATTAGGAGAACCTGACGGCAGCGGAAGAAGAAGTCCAATTGTATCTGGTGAAACGTTTACATTAGATGTTGATATGGTAATTAAAGCGGCAGGGCAAATGCCTTTCGAATCTTTAGTCAATGATAATAACATCGAAAACAATAACGGAAAAGTTGCAGTAAGCGGAAAATCAGCTTCGAAACTAGCTGGAGTTTTTGCCGGTGGCGATTGTGTCAACGGCGGAAAAGAAGTTGTAGACGCAGTTCAGGCAGGAAAAGACGGCGCAGCTGCTATTGTAAAACACCTCTTTGGACCTGAATACATTTTAGAATCCGAATTAAAACCAACCTTCAACAATTAAAAACTTAATGAACCTTAATATCTTAATGGTTTAAAATTTTTACCATTAAGGAATTAAGAAAAATTAAGCTCAACAATAAAATAAAAAATTATGGCAGATATATCAACAGATTTCTTAGGCATAAAATCTCCCAATCCATTTTGGTTAGCCAGCGCGCCACCAACAGATAAGTTAATCAATGTCGTTCGCGCTTTTGAAGCAGGTTGGGGCGGAGTCGTATGGAAAACTTTGGGTTCGCAAGTCAAAAATGTTTCTTCTCGTTATTCCTCCGTGGATTATGGTGGAAAACGAATGATGGGTTTCAACAACATCGAATTAATCAGCGACCGACCATTAGAAATCAATCTAAAAGAAATTTACGAAGTCGTAAAAATGTTCCCGGACAGAGCAATGATTGTTTCGCTGATGGCGGACAACGACCGAAAATCATGGCATGATTTAATCATGAAAGCAGAAGATGCCGGAGCAATGGGATTTGAATTAAACTTTGGTTGCCCACACGGAATGACCGAAAGAGGCATGGGAGCAGCAGTAGGACAAGACCCGGAAATTGCCAAAATGGTAGTCGAATGGGTAATGGAAAAAGCAACAATTCCCGTAATCACAAAGCTTACACCAAATGTACATTCGGTGGTGCCAACAGCACAAGCGGCAGTTCAAGGCGGAACAAGTGCATTGAGTTTAATAAACACTATTCAGAGTGTAACCGGAATTGATTTGGATACTTTAGTACCGAATCCTTATGTAGCAGGGAAAAGTGTTTTTGGCGGTTATTGCGGTCCGGCCGTAAAACCAATCGCCTTAAAAATGCTAACGACTGTGGCACAAGATCCAATTGCTTCCCGAGTTCCTGTTTCTGGAATTGGTGGCGTTAGTACATGGAAAGATGCTGTAGAATTTATGCTTTTAGGCGCAACTTCTGTACAGGTTTGTACAGCAGCAATGAATCACGGTTTCCGAATAGTAGAAGATATGTGTGAAGGCTTAAACAACTGGATGGACGAAAAAGGATTTGAAAAGACCACCGATTTCATCGGAAAATCAGTAGAGAAAATTACTCATTGGGAAGATTTGGATATTAACTACCATCATATCGCCAAAATCGACCAAGATAAATGCATCCATTGCGGACTGTGCTACATTGCCTGCGAAGACACTTCACACCAATCGATTAATGTGGAAAGAGGAAATCCGTACAACAATTACACCGTGAAAGAAGAAGAATGCGTAGGATGTAATTTGTGTAAATTGGTTTGCCCGGTTGATGCCTGCATCACGATGGAAGTACATCGCGTAGCTCCTGAATATGTAAACTGGAAAGATTGGCAAAGAGAAGGCCGTCCGTTGAATGATCATTAATATTTAACTACGTTCAGTTCGCTGACGCTCGTGTGGGCGTGTCCTCGTCGAAAAGACGAGGTCGGGCTTTCCGCAGTATCTTTTTTGTTTGTCACCCTTAGCGGTCCCGAAGTTTCGGGAGAGGGCTATTCACTAACAAAAAAGGATACTTGCTGCAATCCCTCACGCAAACCAACAATACTTAATTACCTTAATTTCTTAATGGTTAAAAAACTAAAAGAATTCTGTTAAAATAATAGCAAATGAAAATAAACGCAACTCGACTTCAAAGTTATTTTGAAGCAATGAGTGAAATAGGTAAAATAGGCGAAACAGGAACTTGTCGTCCTGCGCATACAGCATTGGAAAAACAAGGATTTGAAATCGCAGCTTCCTGGATGGCAGCAGCCGGAATGTCAACACATATCGATAATTTCGGAAACCTAATCGGAAGACTCGAAGGCAAAAATCCAAACTTACCCGTTTTGATGATGGGTTCGCATCTCGATTCACAACCTTATGGCGGTCGATTTGATGGTGTCGCCGGCGTTTTATGTGCGATTGAAGTTGTTCGAACTTTACATGAAAACGGCATTGTTCCAGAAAGAAGCATTGAAGTAATTTCCTTTGCCGATGAAGAAGGCTGGCGTTTTAACAAAGGACTTTTCGGTTCACGCGGAATCTTAGGCAAACTAGAAGAAGGCGAATTACAACGAAAAGACCAAGACGGAATTACTAGAGAACAAGCACTAAAAGATTTTGGTTGCGACATTACGAAATTCAAGGAATCAGAGTATAAGCCGGGAAGCATTTTTTGCTTTTTAGAATTGCACATAGAGCAAGGTCCGGTTTTGGACATGGCACACAAACCAATAGGAGTTGTTTCGGGAATTTCGGGACCATTGTGGTGGACAGTCAAACTAAAAGGAATGGCAGGACATACGGGTTCTGTTCCAATGCCGATTCGAAAAGATGCTTTAGTTGGTGCAGCCGAAATTATTGTCGCCGTCAACGAAATTGCCACTCAAGTTCCGGGAAACCCAACCGTTGGAACAGTCGGAACTTTGAATATTTTTCCATCATCAAGAAATATTATCCCGGAAGAAGTGACCTTTACCGTTGATTTGCGCGACATTGATTTAGAACGAAGAAACCGTTACGAGAAAGAGCTTCGAGATAGAATAGAGTCCATTTGTGCCAAACATAAACTCACTTACGAAATATCCGAAGACACCAAAAGCGACCCGCGTTATTGCGCTGATTGGATAAAGGAAATCATGCATGACGAATGTAAAAAGTTAGATTTGGATGAAATCGAACTAATGAGCGGCCCATTCCACGATGCATTAGCGCTGTCTTACGCCTGCGATTACGGAATGATATTCGTTCGTTGCAAAGATGGCATCAGTCATAATCCGCTTGAGTATTCCTCTTATGAAGATTTGGCTCTTGGTGCCAATGTTTTATTGGGAACAGTAAGGGAGGTATTAAAAAAATAAAACCAAATAGTATTACAAGCCATTCAGAAAGAAATAGCCATCAGAGAAATTTGGCGGCTTTTTTTATTCTCTTTTAATAAATGCTATCTTTACTTTTTCAACACAAAATCATGTCCAATAAAGACGTCAAAATACTTCACTTCGACAGCAATCATCCATTGTTATGGGAACAATTGGAACAAGCCGGTTTTCAAAACGAAGCCGATTTTACTTCATCAAAAAATGAAATTGAGACTAAAATCCACAACTATCACGGAATCGTTATCCGGAGCCGATTCAAAATTGACAAAGATTTTATTGATAAGGCTACCAATTTAAAATTCATTGCGCGTGTTGGTGCCGGATTGGAAAGTATTGATTGTGAGTATGCAAAATCAAAAAACATTCATCTTATAGCTGCTCCGGAAGGGAATAGAAATGCTGTTGGTGAACATGCAATAGGAATGCTTTTGTCTTTGATGAACAAACTAAATCGCGCCGATAAATTGGTTCGAAATGGGCAATGGATTCGCGAAGGAAATCGAGGTTATGAATTGGAAGGCAAAACCATCGGGCTGATTGGTTATGGTAATATGGGAAAATCATTTGCTAAAAAACTGCGCGGATTTGATGTTGAAGTTATGTGTTATGATATCTTGCCCAATGTTGGGGACGAAAATGCCAGACAAGTTTCTTTACAAGAACTTCAACAAAAAGCCGATGTTTTAAGTCTGCATATTCCATGGACTTCGGAAACGCATAAGTTGGTCAATGTAGATTTCATTAATGCATTTACCAACCCTTTTTGGTTTATCAATACCTCAAGAGGGAAAAATGTGGTGACGGATGATTTAGTAACTGCGTTAGAATCAGGAAAAATTCTCGGTGCAGGATTGGATGTTTTGGAATATGAAAAGTTGTCTTTTGAAAACCTTTTTTTGTCATCCCAGTCTATGCTAAGCGGAGCCGAAGTACAGTCGAGAGACCTTCCCAAAGCTTTCGAATATTTAGTACAAGCTGAAAACGTTTTACTAACCCCACATATTGCGGGCTGGACATTTGAAAGTCATCAAAAACTAGCGCAGGTTATTGTGGATAAAATCAAGAAATTATTCAACAGCGTCAGTTCGAGTTGAAGTGAGATTTGCGACAGAAAATCTAACTGAAGTATCGTGAACCAATTTTATATCGAAACTTCTCGATGCAATTTTTTAAAATCAAATCGAAGTGACGAACTATAAATAACTAAAATTAATAATAAAGACGTTAAAGAGTAACAGGCTGTTCGGCTAGGTTTTGAATTCGAAGGAAATAAAATCGAACTTTGGGAACCAATTGATAGCGCTTTCTTATAATTTTTTATATTTTAGTCGAATAAACAAAAACATAACCAATAATAAACCAAAAGTATTATGGAATCACAAAAAGTAGACATGTTCATGATGACCAACGCCAAATTTTTTGAAGGGCATCACCTAAACGCAATTAGAGAAAGACTAATAAGTTTAGACGATTCAAAATGGGGATTAGTTCAAACCATGCAATTTAAAGACCCAACAACAAGTATAATCGTTTCGCTTTTAGGAGGCGGATTAGGAATAGACCGATTTATGATTGGCGATACCGGAATGGGTATTGGTAAACTATTAACTTGTGGTGGTCTAGGAATCTGGACAATCATAGATTGGTTTTTAATTATGGGTGCCACTCGTGAAAAAAACATGGAAACATTCCAGAATGCATTTTACTAATAGATGACCAGAAATAAGTTATATTCCTTATTGCTTATTGCTTGTTTAGCTGGATTTATTTACCTTTTTTACAATATTCACACTCTACAAAGTCAAACATTCCGAGTTTGTATCATTAAAAATGTGACAGGTTTTCCTTGTCCATCTTGTGGAACAACTCGGGCTGTAACTTTGATTTTAGAAGGAAAATTTATAGAATCGTTACTTCTAAATCCGTTTGGAATACTAGTTGCTGTCGTGATGACAATCTTTCCTTTTTGGATATTAATAGATATCATACTCAAAAAAGAAAGTTTTTTCAGAATGTATAAAAAAACAGAAGCGACTATCAGAAAACCTTGGCTAGCCTCGATTTTAATACTATTAGTACTTCTCAACTGGATTTGGAATATATACAAACACTTATGATACAGGAAACCACTTTTGCCTATAAACCGGGCGAGCACGAACGCGAAAAAGCATCCAACAGTTATTTGATGTCTTTGGTAGCACTCATCGCCGGATTGCCTTTGCCGATTATTAATTTATTAGCCACGTTCTTTTTCTTTTTAGCCAATAGAAAAGGCACTTATTTTGTACGCTGGCATTGTACTCAATCTTTGTTTTCACAACTAGCTTTGTTGGGAATTAACAGCGCCAGTTTTTGGTGGACGGTTTCTATTATTTTCACAGATGAAAAAGTAAGTAACAAGTATTTTGCCTATATTTTTACGGTAATTTTATTCAACTTATTCGAAATTTTCTCTACTATTTATGCTGCTGTACAAGTCCGTAAAGGAAAACATGTTCAGTTTTTATTCTTTGGAAATCTTACTAACTTAATTTGCAGAAAATGATTCAGAAAACATTTCTTCAGGCACTACTTATAGTATCAGCATTTTTCCTGATATGGTTTGGATTTTCACAAGTTGATTTTATGACCTTGTTCAAAGTAAAAGAACGAACTACAACTATAGAAAGCAAACTTGGTGATTTGATTTGGAATCAATTGGAAGATACCGAAAAAATCATTTATAATGACAGCATTACAAAATCATTGGACAAGCTGCTAAAACCTTTGTGCGACGCTAATGATATTGAACAAGATTCATTGAAAGTTCATATAATAAATAAGGATGAAATCAATGCTTTTGCTTTACCAAATAATCATTTGGTGGTCTACACAGGATTGATAGAAGATTGCAAAAGACAAGAAGCTTTACAAGGAGTTTTAGGGCACGAGATAGCGCATATCGAAAACAATCATGTAATGAAAAAATTATCCAAAGAAGTTGGCTATTCGGTATTGTTAACAGCAGCAGGCGGTTCAAAAGGCGGGCAAATGGCAAGAGAAATCCTGAAAACACTCAGCTCTTCAGCTTACGATAGATCACTCGAAAAAGAAGCTGATATTACCAGTGTGAAGTATATGATGAAAGCCGATATCAATCCGAAACCAATGGCAGATTTTATGTATCAGATGGCACAAGACAGCAGCATTAATAAAGCGATGTATTGGATTGCTGATCATCCGGAATCTGAAGAACGAGCCAAATATATTTTGGAATATATCAAAGACAAGAAACTAAAAAACAAACAAACACTTTCCGAAAAAGACTGGAAAATTTTTCAGGAACAAGTTGGAAAAGAGTAATAAAAAGGCAACTGATTCAGTTGCCTTTTTTTATTGTTGAGTTATAGTTTTTTTTGAAATTGTCAATTTATCTATTTCTTTCGCTAGTTGTATTTTGATGTTGTTCTAAAAGTAACTATTTTATATTTTTTTCGCTGGATTATAATTATTTGGTTTAAAAACATATAAAATCATCACTTTTCATATTTCTGTATAGTTTATTTATACAATAAAAGAAGTCTCATGTTGTCAAGCTTTGTTTTATTTGTAATTATATAAAATATATTCTCTTATGAAAAAACTAGCTACTATAATATTTGTCCTTACAGCTCTATTTGCAAACGCCCAATTTAATTATCAATCTACTATACGCAATAATAGTAGTCAATTGGTAACCAATCAAATTATATCATTGCGATTTAATATTAAGTTGGCGTCTGCTACCGGAACTAATGTTTATTCAGAAATCCAACATCCATTAACTGACGCTCAAGGGAATATTACTGTTATGATTGGAAATGGTACTGCCACTACAGGCGTTTTTTCACAAATCAATTGGACGCAAGGAATTCATTACTTAACCGTTGAGTTTTTTACAGGAACTAATTCTTGCCAATGGATTAATGTGCCTTTTGATCAAAATGGAACTATTGGTCAGATTGTATCTTATTGTAATAGTCAGTACATCTATGGTGCATGCACTTCTTTCAGCACTTTAGTTTGGTCAGATGAATTTAATGGTACAGGTGTTGTCACTTCTGCAAATTGGTATCAACAAACTCAATTACCTAATGGTGATAGCTGGTACAATGGAGAAGTACAACATTACACCAACCGTCAGGTTAACGCCAATGTGAGCAGCGGGACTTTAAAAATAGTGGCAAAAAAAGAAACGTTTACCGACCAAGGAATAACAAAACAATATACTTCGGCCAGATTAAATTCAAAATTCGCCTTTACTTATGGACGAGTTGAAGTTCGTGCCAAATTACCAATTGGTGGTGGAACTTGGCCGGCAATATGGATGTTAGGTAAAAATGTTATTGAACCAGGAGGCTATTGGACTAACACATACGGAACAGCCAATTGGCCTGCTTGTGGTGAAGTAGATATTATGGAACATTGGGGGAATAATCAAAATTATGTTCAAAGTGCTATGCATACTCCTTCCAGTTTTGGGAGCACTGTAAATCTTGGTGGACGAACGATAGCAACAGCTTCAAGTGATTTTCATATTTATACACTTGAGTGGACAGCCCAAAAAATGGTATTTAGTATAGACGGAGTTGTGCATTATACTTATAATCCAACGGTTAAAGACACTACTACTTGGCCTTTTGACTCTCCGCAATATATTTTGTTGAATGTAGCTATGCAACCAGCAATAGATTCTACTTTCACACAAAGTAGTATGGAAGTGGATTATGTTAGAGTCTACCAATAAAAAAGTAATATTTTAAAAAATAATAGAAACCTATTTTATTTCAAACAAAAGCCAACAATCCTGTTGGTTTTTTTTGCGCAAAAGAGTTGATCGTTAGTTATAATTTTTTTGATAAAACTGTTTTTAAATTATCAATAAGAAAAATAATTTAGATAATTTTTATAGCATTAATATAAAATATCTCAAAAAATTACATATTCCACGATGGTATTTATGCCTAAAAAATATTCAAATACCATATCTTACCTATACATTAACTATTCATTTATAGTGAAACTCAAAAAAGAAGATGCGGTATTAAATAAAAAAACTCTATATAAGTAAAGGTTTCAAGAGTTTTTGATTTTTTTTAAAGTGTATAGTTTTTGTATACGCAAACGTTTTCGGTTCAGATACTATTTATCTATGTTTACACCTCAACTTTTTAAAACAAAACTCAATGAAAAAATTATTATTATTATTTTTCCTGATGACTATTTCATTAGGATATTCGCAAGACCCAGCAACGGGTCCAACAAATCCTCCTGCAAGAAATGCGTGGGATGTAAAATCTTTGTACGGTGGTATTTATACCAACGAGCCGAGTGTTATTTTCGACACTTTTGGTGACGGAGCAACATCTATTGCAGACGTTACATTAGGCGACTCCAATGTTGCAGCAAAATACTTAGGTCACCGTTATTCTGGTATTCGTGCTGGAGCTGGAGATCTTAATGTTACAATAATGACTAAATTGCATCTTGATGTGTATTCTCCAGATGCGAGTTTTGTAACATCATTTAGAATTAAATTAGAAGCTGTTAACGGTTCTAATGTTGAACTAGATGCTCCTGCAAGCCCTACAAGAACAACAGGTAATTGGATTTCTTATGATATTGATTTAAGCAATTATTCTGCTGTTGATTTAGCTCATTTAAAATGGATTGTCCCTGTATCAACAGCTACTTGGCCAACAGGTATTACTATGTATATTGATAATGTATACTTTTGGAGACCAGCAACTAGCTTACCGTCACCTACAATCACTGGATTCAGTATCCCTACAAAAGCAAGTGGCTCAGCTCCATTTACAATTACTGCTCCTACTAGTAATAGCACTGGTGCTTTTTCTTATTCTAGTAGTAATACTAGTGTAGCTACAATATCAAGTAATACTATAACTATTACTGGTATAGGTCAAACTACTATTACTGTAAATCAAGCTGCTACTGCATCTTACAGTGCAGGAAGTACGACAACTACTTTTGATGTTACTCCACCTGCTGCACCAAATCCTACAATTGCGGCAGCCAATATTATTGGACTATATACTGACGCTTATCCAACAATTGAATTGGCGACAGTTGATACTTTTTTAACTAGCTGGTCAGCAGCTTCTCTTACGCCTGTAGTAATACCTACAGCTAACAATACTCTTAAATATAGTAATGTTAATTATCTAGGAATTGAAACAACAACAACTCCAATTAATGCCACTGGAATGAATTTATTTCATATTGATGTTTACACACCTAATATGACAACTTTCAGAGTAAAATTAGTTGATTTCGGAGCTGATGCTGGATATGGTGGCGGAGATGATACAGAACATGAATTATCAATGACACCTACATTAAATGGATGGAATAGTTATAATCTATTACTTTCTAGTTTTACAGGTATGACTGCAAGAGCGCATGTTGCTCAAATTATCCTTTCTGGTAGCCCTGCAGGTTCTGGTACTATGTATATTGATAATATTTATTTTGGAAATCAAGCTATAACTGTGGCGCCTACTTTAAGTAATTTTACTATTCCTGCAAAACAAACAGGAGATGCAGACTTTACTATCACTCCTCCAACAAGTACTAGCTCAGGAGCTTTTACATACACTAGTAGTAATACCGCTGTGGCTACTATAGTAAGTGGTAACTCTATTCATATTGTTGGAATAGGCACTAGTACTATTACAGCTACTCAAGCTGCTTCTGGGAGCTATACATCAGGGAGTATTACTGCAAGCTTTGTAGTTACCGCTGTACTTGCAACCGCTCCAACTACTGCTGCACCATCACCAACTGCAAGAAATGCATGGGATGTTAAAGCTGTTTATAGTGGTGCTTATGCTAGTTCAAATATTCCAAATGTTGAATTATTCCCTAATTGGGGACAAGGAACTACATTTACAGAAGTTCAACTAGGAACTGGTGCTGACAATACTATAAAATATTCTAATTTAGATTATGAAGGTTTAAATTTAGTTCCTAACGGAGATCCACCGGGAACGAGTGTTTTGGGTATGACAAAATTACATATTGATGTTTGGACTCCGGATGTTTCTCCATTCTTATTTTCTCTTATTGATGGAAGTGGTGAAAGCCCAGTGACACTTACTCCAACTCTTTCAGGATGGAATAGTTATGATATTACACTAAGTACTGATTTTCCTGCTAGAAGTTTAGCTACATTAAGACAAATGAAATTTGAAAAACCAGGTTTTGTTTATCATGGAGAAACAAATTCAATTTATTTTGATAATATTTATTTTTGGAGACCAGCAACTACTAATCCAACTCCAACACTTTCAAACTTTACAGTTCCAAATAAACTAGTTGGTGCACCAGCATTCACTTTAACAGCTCCAACTAGTAATAGTTCAGGTGCTTTTACTTACACAAGTAGTAATGCTGCTGTAGCTACTATAAGCGGGTCAACCGTTACAGTAGTAGGAGCAGGAACTTCTCTCATAACAGCTAATCAAGCAGCTACAGGTTCTTATAGTTCTGGAGCTATTGCATCTTCTTTTGTGGTTTCTTTCCCTCCACCGACTACAGCTGCTCCTACGCCAACTGTACCTTCGGACAGAGTTTTATCTATTTTTAGTGATGCTTACACAAATGAAGGTGGTGCTTATTACCCATATTGGGGACAACCTGCAGGATATATAGCTCCAGCTGTAACACCAATAGGATCGCCAAGTAACAATACTTTGAAGGTTGATAATTTATCATATCAAGGAGTTCAATTAGCAAGTAATATAGATGTTTCATCAATGACTACTTTACATGTTGATATTTGGACACCAAATTGCACAACATTCGAATTTTATTTGATAGATTCTGCTCCCGTTGGAGTTCCTCCAGCAGAGCAAGCTGTTTCAGTATCTCTAACGCAAAATGGATGGAATTCTATTGATATTCCTATGTCATCTTATAATACACTTGCTTTAACCGCAGTTCAACAATTCAAGCTTGTTGGTACGCCAGCAGGAAGCGTTGTTTATCTTGATAATATCTACTTTACAAAACCAACACCACGTTCAATAGCTCCAACTACTACAGCTGTTGTTAATTATTGTAAAGGTACAGTTGCTACACCATTAAGCGCAACTGGTTTTGCTGGAAATTCTTTAAAATGGTACACAGGTACAACTAGTGCTATTACAGGTGTAACTACTTATGGATTAGCATCTGCTACAGCCCCTACACCTGTTACATCAACAGTGGCATCTCCTTCAAAAAAATATCGAGTTTCTCAAATGTTATCTGATGGAAGTGAAAGTCCAAAAGCAGATATTACAGTAAATGTGCTTGCTTTACCAACGGAGGTTTTAGGAACAATTACAAGTACTACAGTAAGCGCTACTACAACGACAGGGTTTGCTGCTGCTGCAACAGCAGTTGGACAATACGTTGGAACATCTACAACAGTATCTTATAGAGTACCAGCATTTGTTGACACTACACTTTCGTATTACTGGACTGTACCAACAGGCGTTAACATAGTAAGTCAAACAGCAAATACTTTAACGGTTAATTTCCTAGGCGTTTCTTCAGGAATAGGAGCTGTTGGTAGTATTACTGTTCAAGCACAAAATGCTAACGGTTGTAGAACTACAGCAAAATCAGTAGCACTTACTAAAGTTTTACCTACAGCACCTGCTGCTATAAAAATGACAGATGCTTTATTACCTGTTCCAACAACAGGAATTCCAACAGCTGTTACTAGTTTTGCAAAATATATGGGAACTAGTAGAGTTGTTACTTTAACAGCTACTCCATCTACTACAGCTACTTCTTATGTGTGGGAATTGCCTACAGGAGTAAATCAATTAAGTGGTGGTACTTCAAATGTAATTACTGTTAATTTCTTAGGAGTGACTAGTGAGAATACTTTCAATTATTTAACTTTAACTGGTGTTTCAACTAACAGTTTAAGAATAGGGGTAAAATCTAGAAATGGTGTTGGTGATTCAACTACAAGTAATGTTACGCTTGTTAACCCACCAACTTCATCGACAGCTAAGCAATTAACATTAACTGCTGTTAAACCAGCAGCTGTTACAGTTGTTGCAGGACAAATTGCTGCTTTATGTGGAGGTAGTACTTATACTTATACTATTACAGATACTGCTTTAGCAAGTTCATATTCTGCTACTGCTCCAGCTGGTTGTGTTGTAAATTTCACAAGTACTTTAACGTTTACAGTTACATACCCTATTGGATTTGTTGTAACGACTACAACTCCAGTTGTAGACAAAACTATTTATGTTACTTCTGTAAACGGAATGGGAACAAGTGCTACAACTAAAGCTCTTACATTAGCTACAGCATTAGCTGCGGTAGGAGTGAATACTAACTCGTATTCATATGTTGTTCCTGCAACTGGACTACCTTCTGCAGCATACTTTACTAAGTGTGCTCCTCAAACAATTACAGTACCTGCAGTTCCATATGCAACTTCATATGTTTGGACATTACAAAATGGGGCAACTGGAACTTCAACAACAAACTCAATTGTTGTTAACTTCTCAGCAGTTTCTCCATTAATTGCAACAACTAAAAATATTGTAAAAGTTAAAGCAGTTAATGCATGTGGAGTATTTAGTGCAGAAAAATCTATATCTTTATCATGGGATGGTATTTCTTCATGTACAGGTAAAATGGCTTCACCAGTAATGGTTTCTGAAGTTTCAATTTATCCAAACCCTGCTAGAGATAATTTTAATCTAGAGTTAACAGCTTCAGAAGTAAGTGAAATGTCAATGACAATTTACAATATGAACGGCGCAATGGTTAGAGCTAAAAATGTACAGTTAACAGAAGGTAACAATGTTATCAATGAAGATGTATCTTCATTAAGCAGTGGTATCTACTTTGTACAAATTTACAATGCATCTAACGGTGAAACTGTTGTTAAAAAATTAGTTAAAGAGTAACTATTATTTAAGTTAATTATTAGAAAGAGGCCTTTATGGCCTCTTTCTTTTTTTAATTACTTTTTATTTCAAACACTTTTTATAACATACGTCACAATTCCCCAAATGATAAGTTCATTGTCTTCGGTGACTTTTATCGGGTGAAAAGCCGCATTTTCTGGCATTAGATAAACACACTTTTTTTCTGTTTTAATACGCTTTACGGTAAACTCATTATCAATATAGCACACGGCAATTTTATTATCTGTAGGTTCCAAACTTCTATCAATAACCATAATATCACCATCGTCAATGCCTGCGCCAATCATAGAAGTACCAACGGCTTTGGCATAAAAAGTAGTTCCTCTGTTTTTTACCAATACATTATCCAAACTGATTTTAGCTTCATCAAAATCACCTGCAGGCGATGGGAATCCTGCTTTTATACCAGCAGCATAAAACGGAAGTTCCTGATTGTTTTCCAAATCGGGGATAAAGAATGTGATGTTGCTTTTTAGTGACATTTGATTTCTAAAATTTGCTTGAAGTCGGTCGTGTATTTATTTGACAAATGCTCTTGTTTCATTTTCCAGGTGCGTTGCAAGTCCTGATTGCCCAATCGTATTTTGCGTTCGCCGGTTTTTTTATGATAATCATCCATCACTTGCATCAGCTTGATGTGTTTTGGATTTTCGTTTTCAAAAAGATGGAATTGCTTTTGATTTTCGGGAATGATTTCGGTTACAATTACGCCCGCTTTTTTATAAATTTCGCCTTCTTCAAACATGGTTTTCAACATCTTTACGGCCAAATTACTAATCGTAATGGAAGAGTTGCTGGCAAAAGGTAAGGTTTCTATTTTATAAAAATTGTAACGCTGTCTTTCTGTTTTATACTTGTCTTTTCGCAAATAGACCATCACACCATGGCAACAGGATTTTTGTTTTCGGAGTTTTTCGGCGCAGACCGTAGCAAAAGTAGAAACGCGTTCTTTCATTTCGTCTAAAGTGGTAATGTTTCCGTTGAAACTTCGGGTAATGGCAATGGTTTTTCGGTCTTTGGGTAAATCCAATTCTAATACTGATTTACCTTCGAGTTCATATTTTAATCGCAATCCAACGACGCCCATTTCTTTTTTGATGAAGGCTTCGTTGTGTGGTAATGTAAAATCGTAAGCGGTTTTGATATCTTTGGCTTGCATTTTCTTTTTTAATCGGAAACCAATGCCCCAAACATCTTCAATTTTGGTCCATTTCAAAGCTTTAATTCGCTTCTCTTCCGAATCGATAACATAAATACCTTTGGTTCTTTCGGGATACTTACGGGCGATTTTATTGGCAACTTTGGATAACGCTTTGGTTTCGGCAAAACCGACAGAAACCGGAATGCTGAGCCATTTTATAATGCGGCGTTTCATTTGCAGTCCGTAGTCATGAAAATCGGCAATGGTTATACCATCAAAATTCATAAACGCTTCGTCTATGCTATACACTTCCACATTCGGAGTAAACCCTTCTAAAATGGTCATCACACGATTACTCAAATCGCCATACAAAGGATAATTGGAAGAAAAAACGAGGATGTTTTTTTCTTTTAATTCCTGCCGTACTTTAAACTCAGGCGCGCCCATTTGTATGCCTAAAGCTTTGGCTTCATCACTACGCGAAATAATGCAGCCATCGTTATTGGACAAAATAACAATGGGTTTTCCGTTCAGCTGTGGCTGGAAAACACGTTCGCAGGAAGCGTAAAAATTATTGCAATCGACTAAACCATACATGTTGTAAATTTAAGCAATAGCCGATTAATTTTTGCGGCTGTTGATAACTAAAAAAGCAATCAAAATGATTCTAAATGGAGTTCAGTATATTTTGAGGTTTATCCTCTTTTTTGCATAGCAAGTAATTATTTGCAAAATAATTGCTATTTTAGATGAGCGAATTTACAAAAGCACTTTGCGTCCGAGGAATGTTAGCGCCTAATTTAAAATTACAGTTTTCATCAGAAATACCTAAATTAAAACAAGATGCTCGAAAAAATATACAATCTGCCGACTCCATTTCAAATCGTTAGTGATCCCGTATCTCTTATTGTTATTAGTATATTTCTTTGCCTGTTAATTGCAGAGGAATTATTCCCGGGCAGGCCTTTACCTCAAATCCGGTATTGGAAAATTAAAGGTATTGGTGTCTTTATTATCTATTTCTTTCTTTCCTCTTATCTTCCGTTACTATGGAATGACTATTTTGCGAAATACCAACTTATCGACTTGTCCTTATTAGGAGATTACTGGGGCGCTTTGGTTGCAATTTTGGTTTATGAGTTCGGCGTTTACTTTTGGCATCGTTCAATGCATAGAAGCAACCTGCTATGGAGGGTTTTTCATCAAATGCATCACAGTGCCGAACGGGTAGATACCTATGGCGCTTTCTTCTTTAGCCCAATGGATATGATAGGTTTTACTTTTCTTACCAGCCTTGCTATGGTATGGATTGGTTTTTCGGCGCAGGCCACTATTTATGCTATTTATGGTGCCACATTTTTAGCGGTTATTCAACATGCCAATATCAAAACGCCTCAGTGGATGGGTTATATTTTTCAGCGTCCAGAATCTCATTCACTGCATCACGAAAAAGGAGTTCATGCGCATAATTATTCCGACCTTCCTATATTTGACATTATATTTGGAACATTCCGCAACCCTAAAGACTTTGTTAAGGAAACCGGATTTTATCACGGTGCCTCATTTAAAATTGGTAAAATGATTCTCTTTAAAGATATTAATAAGGAATAAATCCTCGCAGGGTTCTGTTTTTTATATGTTAACAGTTTCCACCTCTTCCAAGACAGCCGTTTTATCTGAAGGTTTGTCAATTGGTAATGTAAAATAAAAAGAAGATCCTTTACCTAATTCACTTTCAACCCATATACGACCATCGTTTTTTTCTAAAAAACCTTTTGCCAATAATAGCCCAATACCTGCTCCTTTGTTTTCTTCTACTGCTTTAGAAAGGGAGTTTACCTGAGGAGCGAAAAGGCTATCTTGTATTTCTTTTGACATGCCAACACCTGTATCCTTTATTTGTACAATCATCATATTGTCACTTTGTTTGGCTGATAAGGTAATTTGTCCTCCTTTATGCGAATGTTTTATAGCATTGGACACTATATTTTGAAGAATAGAAAGCAACATTTTCTCATCGGCAAACACACTACAATTTTCTTGTATTTCACTATGGAGATTTATTGTGTTAATGGCGGCGGTTTCTTTTAATGATTCAAAAACTTTTTTTACATAATGGATAAGTTCAATTTTGGCAGGAACAAACGCTTCGGCTGCATACTTTATCCTTGCCCACTCTACCAGATAATCCAACATGTTTAATTCATTTACAGAAGCATTATAAAATTCCTGCAACAAATTTTTTGCTAATTCAGGTTCTATTGTATCGAAATTTGATTTCAAATAGTCAGCACCTTGGATAATACCTGCCAGTGGGCTTCTTAAATCGTGAGATAAAATGGCAAGTACATTTTCCTTGTGTGTGTTAAGCTCTTCAAGCTCTTTTGCATATTCTTTTATAGCATCTTCCGATACTTTTCTAGCAGTGATATCACGCAATATTTTTACATATCCAATCACTTCATCAACTTCATTTTTTAATGGAAATACTAAGCCATCGGCATAAAATGTTTTTCCGTCCTTACACAAATGCCATCTCACATCTACCGATCTTCCAGCTTTAAGGGCTATATCAATTTCTTCTTTTGGAATACCATTTTCTTTATCTTCTTTCGTAAAAATGATTTCAAATGGTTTGCCTATAATTTCATCTGTTTCATATTGAAATATTTTTGTTGCACCCGAATTCCAACTGTTTATATTCAGGTCTTTATCGACTGTAAAAATTGAATAATCCTGCAGACTATCAATTATTTGGCTATAAAATTCTGCACTCGGGACGTACTGCTCTTTAAGAACTTTGGTAGTTTCTTCCGATATCATATTACTTTTAGATTAATAGATTCTGTGAATAGAATCCAGTTACAAATATGTCTTTTTAATTGTCAATTGTGTTATACAATTATTTTATTGTATTATAATGCGGATAATCACAAACTTAACACAAAAACAAATCTTTACTTCGCCAAAGGATTACCTTTAAAAAAAGTAAAAATATGTCAGATAAAAACAAAAAGTTGTTCGGAGTTTGGATGGACTCACACAACGCAACAATCGTAGGAAAAGAAGATTTCGAAAACAAAGAATTTATAATTCTAGGGCATGTAAAAAATGCAGGGCCAGATAAAAATTCTAATGAGAGTGCATCAAACAATCAGGAGATTGCTTTGACTCATAAATTTTTCAAGGAAATTGCTAGTCAAATGCCAAACATTGATGAAATTCATATAACCGGAACGGGGCAAATTCAGGAGCAGTTTATGAAGTTTTTAGCTGAAACGCCACAATACAAAAATGCAATTTCAACAGAAAGCACTTCTAATAAAATGAGCGATGAAAATCTAGCCCTTTTTATGATGAAACATTTTAATTAAAAATAGTTCTATCTAACTTCTTAAAAATCGTAAACAACAGTTTGCGATTTTTTTTTGAATAAAAATGCCAGCTACCAAAAGCAGTTTGCTTTGTGTGAGAGGCTCAATATGTGAATGTTGCAATTTTAAAATATAATTTCACAACTATTTAATTTCTACTATTTTTCAATTTTGCATTATAACAATTAAGTTGTAAATAAATATAAACAAAAATGGAAAAAGATCAAAAAAGGGTTGCTAATACAAAAAGTGATAGCAAGTTAAAAGGAGGAACAAACTCAGATTCAAACAACACCAAAACGGTTAATTCTTCTAGTGAGAACACCAAAAAAAGTGCCTCTGCAAAAGAAAAATCAGGAGATAAAAAGAAAATAGCAACCTCCAAGCAATAAGTTAAGTGAGTCGGTGACCAAAATTCAGATTCAAAGTATGCAAGTGAGTAAAAACAGAAAACCAAAGTTTCACAAAAGGGTTAGTTTTCTTTTCTTAAATAAATCAGTAATAATTAAATAAAAGACGAAATGAAAGAAACTTCAAACACCACAAAAGAGAAAAAAACTCATACTCCGATGAATTCATCACAATTAATGAAATTGTTTGTAGATGAATTAAAGGATATTTATTGGGCAGAAAAAGCGTTGACTAAAGCCATTCCCGAAATGATTGAAAACGCATCCTCTTTAGAATTAATTAATGCTTTAACTCTCCATCTCGAAGAGACACATGAGCATGTAGAAAGACTGAAACAAGTCTTTGAACTCTTGGGGCAAAAACCCGAAACAAAGCCATGCAAAGCCATGCAAGGTTTGATAGCCGAAGCTGGTGAAATCATGAAATCATGCGAAGAAGGCCCAATGCGAGATGCCGGAATAATTTCGGCCGCACAAAAAGTAGAGCACTATGAAATGGCAACCTATGGAACGCTGCGGCAGTTTAGTGAAACGCTAAATTTAACAGATGCAGTTGTGCTATTAGCAGCAACGCTTCAAGAAGAAAAAGCGGCTGATGAAAAATTATCTAGTGTGGCTATAGATACTGTGAATGTTGAAGCTGCTTCAGAAGCGGTTTAAAACTTCATAACTCAAAATTGGTCCAGCACCATTCGCGTTCTTTTAAGATGATGACTCAAATATGTGAATCCCATAAGTTTATCAAAAAATATTATAACAGATTGAGGGATACTATGTTCAACTTTGCAGAATAAGAAATACAATTAAATAATAAAATAATAAAATAATAACAATAAAATAAAAACGATTATGAGTACAAGTAAAGTAGTATTAGGAACAGTGGCAGGACTTGCCGTAGGAGCAGTTTTGGGAATCTTATTTGCTCCAGAAAAGGGTTCAGTAACACGTCAACAAATCATGGATAAAGGAAATGATTATGCGGATGATTTTAAATCAAAGTATAAAGAATTTGCAGATTCTATTTCAGAAAAGTTTCAAAACGCCAAATATGATGCACAAGAACTAGCCGAAAATGGAAAAGCTAAATATGATGAAGTAAAAAAAGATACCAGTAATGCAATCTCTAGCTATAAATCATAATTGAGCTTTGTATAACTGACAATTCAACACTTGTTCGAACGAGCACCCACAACTCTTACGAACAGTTACAAAAAAGCACACTAAATAGTGTGCTTTTTTATTTATATGATATTGTAGTGTGTCTATTAAATGACTCTTTAATTTAATAAATTAGTCACTAATGATGGATAAATTCCTATTATGATATTTAGTAAAATAGCAACAACTGCTACAGCATAATATACAAAAGGGACAGCCTTTTTATCTTCAGAAGCTTCCTTAGTATACATTGCTAAAATCAGTTTGAAGTAATAACCCACACTTATTATAGAGTTGATAACTGCCGCAATCACAACCACCACATAACCTGCTTTTATAGTTTGGGTAATTAGTATAAATTTGGCAAAGAACCCAGAGAAAATCGGAATTCCCGCCATGGATAATAGTGATGCTGTTAAAATAGCAGCCAATAACGGATTCGTTTTTCCTAAACCATTGAAGTTAATAATATCTTCATTGTCTTTGTCTTTGGTCACATAAATAATTACGGCAAAGGAAGCAATTCCGGCTAAAGCATAAGCCGCAGTATAATACAGTAATGTAGAAGCGGCGGTTGCCATACTAAGTAAAGCCATAAGCATAAAACCGGCATGAGAAATTCCCGAAAATGCCAACATACGTTTTACATTGTTCTGACGCAATGCCATGATGTTTCCGACAGTCATAGAAAGGACAGAAACGACTGCCAAAACGATTTGAAATTTATAGTCAATATCAGCGTTAAGAACATCCAATAATTTGAATAATGTAGCCATAGCAACAACTTTAGCTAACGTACTCATAGTTGCTGTTGTGATTGAAGGCGATCCTTCGTAAACATCGGGTGCCCAAAAATGGAATGGTGCAGCGGCAATTTTGAAAAGCATACCAATAAGCAACAATATTACTCCTATGGTATACCAAACTGGCAATTCGGCTGAACGGGACATGCTTTTTATATACTCAACATCAAAACTAACCATAGCGCCATAAATCAAGCAAATTCCAAATAAAATAATTCCGGAAGCAAACGAACCCATTAGGAAATATTTCATTCCGGCTTCATTACTTTTTACATCCAATCGTTTGCTTCCTGCCAAAATATATAAGGATATAGAAAGCACTTCAATTCCTAAGAAGAACATGGATAAGTTTCCAAAAGAAATCATGGCAACAGCACCTGCTAAAAGGAAAATCTTGATAGCAATAAAATCTGAAATTTTGGTTGGATGGTCTTTATAAAAATCGCCACTTAAAGCGACTAGGAATATCGTCAATACAATAAAAAGACTTGAAAATGCCACCGAAAATTTGCTGACTACAATCATGTTGTTGTACATAGGATTGTTGTACAACTCCGGCGTATTAAACTCAGATATGGTAAGTCCAAGAATAGCTAAGAGTCCAAGAATAGCAACCGGAACCAACAGCCTTCTTAGATTGAAGATTTCAGCAATAAGGCAAAAAACACCTAAACCTGATATGGCAATTAATGTATTCATTTTTTTATTTAGGATTTGGGATTTAGGAATTAGGATTTGATATCCTTTAAAACTAAATCTCTATTTTATTTGTTGTTTTATATTTTTTTAATGATGAAGAGTAATTGGGCGTTAATTTTATTAATCCTAAATCCCAATTCCTTAATCCTTAATTCAATTATCTGTTTATGGTCTCTAAAATTTCATTCAAACTCGGCGTTACCAAATCCACTATCGGTTTTGGATACAATCCGAAGAATAATAAAAAGCCTATGATAACGACTAATGTTATCGCTTCATTGGTGGTAACGTCTGCAAAAAATTTGGTATTGGTTTCACCCAACATTGTATTTTGGAACATTTTAAGCATATAATAACCACCCAAAATAATGGTCGTTCCACCTAAGATTACAAACCAAATATTGATTTGAATTAAACTATATAAAACGGTAAACTCTCCTACAAAGTTGAATGTTCCTGGCAAAGCTACTGAAGCCAAAACCAAAATCATAAACATCGAAGTGAATCTTGGTGTTTGTGCTCTGATTCCGCCCATTTCAGAGATAGTTCCGGTTTCGTATCTTCTAAAAATAATTTCAGCAGCGAAGAACAATCCAACGATAACAAATCCGTGGGCAATCATTTGCGAAACGGCGCCACTTAATCCGTCAATTGTTAAAGTATAACAACCTGCAGCGATTAAACCAACGTGTGCTAATGACGAATAAGCCAATAATTTTTTCAAATCTTTTTGACGTAATGCTACGATTGAACCGTAAATAACTCCGGCAATACTCAATCCGATAAGCACCGGCATATAGGTTTTTGCTGCCAAAGGAGCAATTGGTAATTGCCAACGAATAACGCTGTATAATCCCATTTTCAGCATGATACCAGATAAAAGCATGGTGCCAACAGTGGGTGCTTTTTGGTACACTTTTGCCTGCCATGTGTGGAAAGGAATAATCGGAATTTTGATAGCATACGCTAAGAAGAAAGCAAAGAAAATATAACACTGTTCTGTAGCCGATAAGTCTAATTTGTATAAATCTTCTAAAAGGAAGCTATCTGCTTTTGTATATAAATAAGCAAAACCAATCAACATGAAAAGCGAACCTGCCAAAGTGTAAATAAAGAATTTCACTACTGCTTTTTTGCGTTCTTCGGCATCACCATTTCCCCAAATTAAAGCAATAAAGTAAATCGGAATCAATGCTAATTCCCAGAAGATATAGTATAATAAACCATCGGCTGCTAAAAATGTTCCGGTCATGGCAAACGCCATAAATAATACTAGTGCGTAGAAATTTTTGCTGTTTTTGAAGTTATTTCCAAATGATGAAAAAATAATCAATGGAGTTAAAGCAGTTGTCAATAAAACCATCGCTAAAGAAAGTCCGTCTGCTTTGAAAGCTAAGGCTACTTTTGGAGCATCAATCCAATTGGCAAAGAAACTTAAATCACTTAGTTGTACACAAGAGTTTAATAAATACAAAGTAACAGCCAGTGCTCCCAAACTAAAAACCAGCGCCACTTTGGAAGCCAATTTATCTCCGGAAAAATAGGTGATTAAAGCACCAACCAACAGTAATAATAATATAGTAGTTACATCCATTATGTAAAAATTATTTTGCTATAAATAAATAAGTTATGATGGCTCCAATACCAATCACAAAGGCGAATAAATACAATCCGATACTACCGGTTTGTAATTTTTTACCTTGTATTCCAATGCCATTGGCAACCGTTCCAAAACTGAAAACCACTTTTCCTAAAGCAGGTTCCAATGTCGTTCTAAAGAAATTAGACAAACTGTTCAAAGGTCTTACAATTAGAAAAGTATAGAATTCATCAACATAATATTTGTTGTATATTATTTTAGAAAAGCCAACAATTTTAGCATCTTCTTTTGGAACAAAAGCTTGTTTTATGTATTTTGAATAGGCCCAAAGGATTCCAAAAACAGCTCCGGCCAAAGCAATTCCCATCAACATATATTCGTGAGTTCCCAGATTGTGTTCTTCGTGTTTTGTGGCTAAAATTGGTTCTAAGAAATGGTTTAACCAATTACTTCCAGGTAAGTTAATTGCTCCGCCAATAGCTGCCAAAACAGCTAATATTATTAACGGAATTGTAATCAGACTAGGACTTTCGTGTAAATGATGTTTTTGTTCTTCAGTACCTCTGAAGTCTTTGAAGAAGGTTAAATACATCAATCTAAACATATAAAAAGCCGTCATGATAGAAGCGATTGAAGCGACAACCCATAAGACTTTGTTATGTTCGAAAGCGACCATCAAGATTTCGTCTTTTGACCAAAAACCCGCAAATGGAAATATTCCGGCAATCGCTAAAGTAGAAATCATCATCGTCCAAAACGTGATTGGCATCGCTTTGCGTAAACCACCCATTTTTCGCATGTCTTGTTCGCCATGTAAGCCATGAATTACCGAACCTGAACCCAAGAACAAACACGCTTTAAAGAAAGCATGTGTGATTACGTGGAATACAGCTACATTATAAGCTCCCAATCCTAATGCTAAAAACATTAATCCCAATTGAGAAACCGTAGAGTATGCTAATACTTTTTTGATATCGTTTTGTAGTAAACCAATGGATGCAGCTACCAATGCTGTTGCTGCACCAACAATGGCAATTATATTTTGAACATCCGGAGTTAAGTCAAACAAGAAGTTCATTCGGGTAATCATAAATATACCAGCAGTTACCATCGTTGCCGCATGGATTAACGCCGAAACTGGTGTTGGACCAGCCATTGCATCGGGTAACCATGTGTATAAAGGTAATTGAGCTGATTTTCCACAAGCACCAATGAATAAACATAAAGCAGCAACACTTAATATAAGTGTATTTTCATTTCCGGCAAGTAGCGCTTGTTTCATTTCAACAAAATTCAATGTTGAAAACAAAAGTCCTAAAATGAAAATCCCAATCAAAAATCCTAAATCTCCAATTCGGTTCATGATAAATGCTTTCTTTGCGGCATCGTTATACGATTGATTTTTATACCAAAATCCGATTAGTAAATACGAACACAATCCAACGCCTTCCCAACCGATAAACATTACCAATAAGTTGTTTCCGATTACTAATGTTATCATAAAGAACACGAATAGATTTAAGTACGCAAAAAACTTGTGCATATTCTCGTCATCGTGCATATAGCTGATTGAATACAGATGAATCAATGAGCCAATTCCAGTAACGAACAACAACCAGAGCAATGACAATTGGTCTAATAGAAGTCCGAAATCTAATTTGAAATTATGAACTGAAATCCATTCAAATAAAGAGATTTCAAATGGTTTTCCGTTTTGATTTAATTGTGCAAAAAAGCAAACGCTCATCAGGAAAGAAACCAAGACTGTGATTGTTCCGACTGCACCAGAAATTCTTTTGCTTACTTTTTTCCCAAAGAAAACATTGAAAAGAAATCCAGCGAATGGTGATAAGAGTAATACTAAAGCTAAAGTTTTGTCCATTTTAGATTATCCTTTTAAGTTCTTTAAATTAGCGATATCAATCGAGCCGACATTTCTGTAAACAGAAACTAAAATTGCCAAACCAACGGCAACTTCGGCAGCGGCAACCGCCATCGAGAAGAACACAAATACTTGTCCTTCGGCATCCTGACGAAAAGTTGAAAAAGCTACAAACAATAAGTTTACGGCATTCAGCATAATTTCAATCGACATGAATACGATAATTGCATTTCTTCTGTACAACACTCCAAAAACTCCAATACAAAATAGCAATGACGCAAGGAAAATGTAGTTTTCTATACCTATTTCATTTATAACATTATTCATCTTACTTTTCTGTTTTTTCTTTTTTAGACAATAGAACCACACCAATCATGGCTACTAACAATAGGATAGAAGCAAATTCAAATGGAACCATGTATTCGTTTAATAATAAGGTTCCCAATTTTTTTATAGATTGATAATCTTCAGTTGTAGCTACTTCATCACCAACAATTGGGTTTGAATTGATAAAAATTGTTACCAAAACCACACTCATCAAAATACAAACGGTAACTGCACCAAGCCTTGTGATTCGTGGCTTGTGTACTTCATCTTCTTTATTCAAATTCATCAACATAATGGTAAATAAGAAGAGTACCATAATGGCTCCGGAGTAAACAATAATGTGAACTATCGCTAAGAATTGAGAATTAAATAGTAGATAATGACCGGCAATTGTGAAAAAGCAAATCACCAGATAAATTGCACTATGAATAGGGTTTTTACTATAAATCGTTAAAAACGCCGAAGCCAAGGTAATGGCTGATAAAAAGTAGAATGTAATTAATAAAGACGACATTAGTTAGCGTTTTTGAGCTTGCCTTCTGCAAGGAGGTTGTTATTTTTCATTGCCATTTCTAAAGGCATTACCAATTTATCTTTTCCAAAAATGAAATCTTCCCTATTGTATTGAGAAGGAACTAGTTCTTTTGAAATAGTCAAATAAATAGCATCTTTCGGGCAAGCTTCTTCACATAAACCGCAGAAAATACAACGCAACATATTGATTTCATAAATCGAAGCGTATTTTTCTTCTCGGTACAAATGTTCTTCACCGGGTTGGCGCTCTTCAGCCTTCATTGTGATAGCTTCAGCCGGACAAGACAAAGCACACAATCCACAAGCGGTGCAGTTTTCTCTACCAAGTTCATCTCGTTTCAACATGTGTTGTCCACGATAAACAGGGCTGAATTCACGCGTTTGTTCCGGATAATGAATAGTGGCTTTTTTTCTGAAAAAGTGTTTGATGGTGATAAGCAATCCTTTGACGATGGCTATTAGATATAGTCTTTCCCAAAAAGTCATTTCCTTATTGGAAACTTGTTTTTTTCTACCGGAAAGCGATATACTTTGTACTGATGCTGACATAATTTCTTTTCTTAGTTAAAAGCTAGAATGCAAATTCCTGTTATTACTATATTAATGATAGAAAGCGGAATCAAAATCTTCCAACCTAAATTCATCAATTGATCGTATCTAAAACGCGGTATCGTCCAACGAACCCACATGTAGAAGAAAATGAAGAAGCAAATTTTAATAAATAAAACTCCGATTCCTAAAATATTTGCGGTGTTTACGCCTACGTTATCTACCATCCATTGCATTCCAGGATAGTTGTAACCTCCAAAATAAAGAACTGCGATAATAGTTGATGAGATAAACATATTCGCGTATTCGGCAAATAAATAGAATCCCATTTTCATGGATGAGTATTCGGTGTGATAACCTCCAATTAATTCCGATTCACATTCTGCTAAGTCGAAAGGCGTTCTGTTTGTTTCTGCAAAAGCGCAAATTAAGAAGATTAAAAATCCAACAGGTTGATAGAAAACATTCCAGTTCATTCCGGCTTGTTGTACCGAAATTTCTTTTAAGCTCAAGGTTCCGGTCATCATAATTAAAGCAATCACAGATAATCCCATTGCCACCTCATAAGAAACCATTTGAGAAGCAGCACGAACCGCGCCCATTAAGGAGAACTTATTGTTAGATGCCCAACCACCAATCATAATTCCGTATACGCCAATAGAAACGATGGCGAAAATGTATAATAATGAACCGTCAATATCTGTAGCCTGTAAAATAACATCGCGTCCAAAAATATGTAATTTATCACCCCACGGAATTACGGCACTAGTCATCAAAGCCGTACTCATGGCAATTGCTGGCCCAACAAAGAATAAGAATCTATTTTTAGTATCAGGCTCGAATTCTTCTTTAGCAAACAATTTCATTCCATCGGCAAGTGGCTGTAATAATCCGCCCCAACCAGCACGATTTGGACCAACTCTGTCTTGCAAAAATGCCGCAACTTTACGTTCTGCCCAAGTAGAATACATTGCCATGACCATTGTTATTGCAAAAACAGTTACGATTAAAACGCTTTTTTCTATAATAAAGGCACTATCCATTTTTGTTTGAATTTACTGGGTTACCGTCTATTTTTTCGTTGTATTCAATCTCAGACATACTGATTTTTTTGCGGTCGATGTCTCTACCTTGAAGGATTCCTTTTTCGGTGTTTATAACTACTGTATCAGTTTTGCCGAAATATTTATTTTGGTTGATAACTGAATCTTTCTCGAATTTTCTTGGCCCTTCAATTACCCAATCAGTCAAATCTTTTTTATCGAAACGACAGGTATTACAAATAAATTCTTCCACTTCATGGAATTCATCTTTACGGGCTGTTACTCTTTGAATTTCGTTTCCAAACATCCAAACCGTAGTTTTTCCACAACATCCTGGCGTTGTGCATTCTCTATGTGCATTGAATGGCTTATTAAACCAAACTCTCGATTTAAAACGGAACGTCTTATCGGTCAAAGCACCAACCGGACAAACATCAATCATGTTTCCGGAGAATTCATTGTCAATGGCGGCAGAAACACAAGTCGAAATTTGCGAATGATCACCACGATTCAACACACCGTGTACTCTTCCGTCAGTCAATTGGTCTGCGACTTCCACACAACGTTGACAAACAATACAACGGTTCATGTGCAATTGGATTTTGTCCCCAATATTTTCAGGTTCAAATGTTCTTTTATCTTCAATAAAACGCTGTTGTAATTTTCCGTGTTCGAAGCTTAAATTCTGCAAATCGCATTCGCCAGCTTGGTCACAAACAGGACAATCTAAAGGGTGATTGATTAAAAGGAATTCGGTTACGGCATTTCTTGCATCGCGAACGCGTTCAGAAGATTTGCTGGCTACTTCCATTCCGTCCTGACAACCAGTTACACATGATGCCATTAATTTTGGCATTGGTCTTGGGTCGGCTTCGCTTCCTTTGGTTACATCCACTAAACAACAACGGCATTTTCCGCCTGTTCCTTTTAGTTTAGAATAATAACACATGGCTGGCGGAACAGATTCTCCACCAATCATACGAGCTGCTTGTAGGATGGTTGTTCCTGGAGCTACTTCAATTTCTTGACCGTCTATGGTTACTTTCATTCTCTATGTTTTAGACTTAGATTTTTTTAATTTAAAGACTCAAAATGCTTGTTATACAACTCAACAACATAATCCATACTTTCGATATCAAAAGATTTGTTTGAGTTCATCCATCTTTGATATAGTTCAGGGTAATCCTCTATATACTCTCCAAACTTTTTTCTCGTGGCTAAACCACTTATCTTTTCAAATATGCCTTCTTTAAGAACATAAATTGTCCTTATTGGATCTCCACCACCGTAATTTGGTTTATAATGATAATACATGCAAATCCTGCCTTTTTGTATTTCATCATAAAAAGCTTTATTTTTATCTTCTTTTAGACTTACAAATCTATAGTTCTTAATATTTGGTCCTTGGAGATAATAAGACTTCAATTGATTTGGCTTATATTTTGTTTTTTCACCAGAATCGTTTAAAGTTATTATAGTTCCTGACGACGGATAATAAATATCATCATTAAACAAATTTGTTTGTACTTTAAATTTGCATTTGATTGTATCATTTGAATTAGTAACAACATATCCATGATATTTTTGTGAATATATTGAAACGCTAACCAAAAAAAGAATCAAAAACTTTTTCATTACTATTATACTTCTTGCTTTGCTACTAAATGCTTTACTTTTTCAAAAGGTTCAGCAACAAAGTGATCTCTATTTTTAATTTTTTCTGGGAAACGGATATGGTATTCAAACTCATCTTTAAAATGACGAATAGCAGCAGCGACTGGCCATGCAGCAGCATCACCTAAAGGACAAATCGTATTTCCTTCAATTTTGGCTTGTATACTCCATAACAGTTCGATGTCTTCTTCGCGACCTTGTCCATTTTCGATTCTCCATAATACTTTTTCCATCCAACCAGTTCCTTCACGACATGGTGTACATTGACCGCAACTTTCGTGGTGGTAAAATCTTGAGAAATTCCATGTATTACGAACGATACAAGCTCGATCATCATACACAATAAAACCACCTGAACCTAACATTGAACCAGATGTAAATCCACCATCAGCCAAACTTTCGTATGTCATCAAACGGTCTTCACCTGCAGCCGTTTTATATATTAAATGAGCTGGTAAAACCGGAACTGAACTTCCTCCCGGAACCAATGCTTTTAACGGCCTGTCGGTTTGCATTCCGCCACAATATTCATCCGAATTCATGAATTCATATACGGATAATCCCAAATCAATTTCAAAAACGCCTTGGTTTTTGATATTTCCCGAAGCCGAAATTAATTTTGTTCCTGTAGAACGCCCGATTCCAATTCCGGCATAATCAGCACCCGAATTATTTACAATCCAAGGCACAGCTGCAATTGTTTCAACATTATTTACTACGGTTGGATTTTGCCAAAGTCCCATGACAGCTGGGAATGGCGGTTTGATTCTTGGATTTCCACGTTTTCCTTCCAGACTTTCTATCAGAGCAGTTTCTTCTCCACAGATGTAAGCTCCGGCACCAATTTGAACGTATAAATCCAAATCATAACCTGAACCCAATATATTTTTACCCAACCAACCGGCAGCTTTAGCTTCGGCGATGGCATTTTCTAAAATTTTGTAAACCCACATATATTCTCCACGAATATAGATATAGGATAGGTTGGCGCCCAAGGCATAACTTGAGGTAATCATTCCTTCAATCAATAAATGAGGAATAAATTCCATCAAATATCTGTCCTTGAAAGTTCCCGGTTCCGACTCGTCGGCATTGCAAACCAAATGACGTGGTTTCCCTGATTTTTTGTCGATAAAACTCCATTTCATACCACATGGAAATCCAGCACCACCACGACCACGAAGTCCTGAAGTTTTTACTTCTTCGACCACTTCATCCGGAGTCATTTTTTTCAGGGCTTTTTCTACTGAAGCATAACCGCCTTCTTTGCGGTACACTTCGTAGGTTCTAATTCCCGGAACGTTTATTTTGTCTAATAATATTTTTCTTCCCATGATATTATTTATCGTGTAAAGTGATTTTTCCGTCTTTGCAATCAGCAATTAACTGATCGATTTTTGCTTCTGTCAAATGTTCCTGAAAGAAATCACCCAACTGCATCATTGGCGCATAGCCACAAGCTCCAAGACATTCCACACCACGCACTTCAAAAAGTCCGTCTGCTGTTGGTTCGCCAACGCCAACACCTAATTTAGCGCAAGTATAATCCATCAAATTTTCTACACCATTTAAACAACAGGCAGAAGTTTGGCAGAATTCAAACATGTATTTTCCAATTGGTCTTTGATTGTACATCGTGTAAAACGTAACCACTTCATAGACTTCAATTGGTTGTATTTCTAAAATCTCGGCTACTTTGTTTTGCAGTTCAATGCTTAACCAATTGTCATGAGCATCCTGTACTTCATGCAAAACCGGCAATAAAGCTGATTTTCTTTTATCGGCAGGATAATGACTGATTAGCTCATTGATGCGATTCATCAAAGCGTCAGTGATATTTATTTCTTGTTTAATGTGTGATCTTTCCATTTCTAATGTTAGATATTAAATTTTAAATTTTAGATTTTTCAATCTGCATTCTAAAATCTGTATTCTGCAATCTTTATACTTTAAGCGTCTAATTCGCCGGCAATTACATTTAAACTTGATAATATTACGATTGCATCGGATAACATTCCGCCTTTAATCATTTCAGTATACGCTTGATAATAGATATAACAAGGTCTTCTGAATTTCAATCGGTATGGCGTTCGGCTACCGTCAGTAATTAAATAGAATCCTAATTCACCGTTTCCACCTTCGACAGCATGATAAATTTCATCCACAGGAACCGGAACTTCACCCATCACAATTTTGAAGTGATAGATTAGACTTTCCATGTTATTGTATACGTCTTCTTTTGGAGGTAAATAATAATCGGGAACATCAGCGTGGATTGGACCTTCCGGTAATTTAGCTAAGGCTTGTTTGATAATGCTTAAACTTTCCCAAACTTCGGCATTACGAACGCAAAAACGATCGTAAGTATCTCCTGATTTTCCAACAGGAACTGAAAATTCAAAATCGTCATAAGAAGAATAAGGTTGTGCCACACGAACATCATAATCAATTCCCGCCGCACGTAAATTTGGACCGGTTAATCCGTATTGCATCGCTTTTTCGGCAGTAATCGGACCAACGTTAACGGTTCTGTCTATAAAGATTCTATTTCTTTCAAAAAGGTTTTCGAATTCTTTCCAGGCAACCGGAAATTCTTCAAGGAAAATGTTTAGCAATTCAAAAGCTTTTGGTGACCAATCTCTTTCGAAACCGCCAATTCTCCCCATGTTTGTTGTTAAACGAGCGCCACAAATTTCTTCGTAAATCTCGTATACTTTTTCTCTGAATTGGAATACGTAAAGGAAACCAGTATACGCTCCGGTATCAACTCCAAGGATGGAATTACAAATCAAGTGGTCTGTAATTCTCGCTAATTCCATTACAATAACTCTCAAATATTGCGCGCGTTTCGGCACTTCGATATTTAATAATTTTTCTACGGTCATCCACCACCCCATATTGTTAATTGGCGACGAACAATAGTTCATACGGTCAGTCAACACATTGATTTGGTAAAATGGCTTGTTTTCGGAGATTTTTTCAAAAGCACGGTGAATATATCCAACGGTTGGTTCGGCATCTAAAATACGCTCACCATCCATTAATAAAATATTTTGGAAAATCCCGTGAGTGGCTGGATGTGTTGGGCCTAAATTCAAGATAGAAAATTCACTTCCGTCTTCATTTCGGCTTTGTTCTATGATTTTAGCATAGCGATGTTCTGGTGGTAATAATAAATCTGACATTTATAATGTTGAATTATCCATTTGACTTTTTACTGGCGTTCTTCCGAAGAAGCGGTCGTCTTTATCGGTTCTTCCGCTATCTTCTAATGGGAATTCTTTACGCATTGGAAAAGAAACCATTTCATCCATGTTTAAGATTCGCTTTAATTGCGGATGTCCTTTGAAATTGATTCCGAAGAAATCCCAAGCTTCTCTTTCCATCCAATTAGCACAAAGGAACAAATCTATTATTGTATCTACTTCTGCAGGATCGGGCAAAAATGTTTTTACGCGAATTCTAACATTTTCAACCCAATTGTGCAATTGATACACTACGGCAAACTGATGATCCTCATCATTGTCGGGGAAATGAATTGCAGTCAAATCGGTTAAAAAATGGAAGTTTAAACTTTCGTCTTCTTTCAGCGTTTGAATTACTTCATGTATCGTTTCTGAAGTAGCTTCGAAGGAAAAAATATCTCTTTTCATTTCAAAATTCAGCACATTATTACCGAACTTTTTGGATAGATTTTCTTGTATGTATGCAGTTTCTAAAGCCATATTATAGGTTATAAGAAGCTAATAATTCTTTATATTCAGGTGAACTTCTTCGGCGAACCGATTCGTTTCTCACTAATTCTTGTAATTGCATTACACCATCTACGATTTGTTCAGGTCTTGGAGGACAACCCGGAACGTAAACGTCTACTGGAATAACTTTGTCAATTCCTTGTAAAACTGAATACGTATCAAAAACACCACCTGAAGAAGCACAAGCTCCAACAGCAATTACCCAACGAGGCTCTGACATTTGTTCGTAAACCTGACGTAAAATTGGCGCCATTTTTTTAGAAATCGTTCCCATCACCATTAACATATCGGCTTGACGCGGAGAGAAACTAACTCTTTCAGAACCAAATCGCGCTAAGTCATAATGAGAAGCCATGGTAGCCATGAATTCGATTCCGCAACAAGAAGTAGCGAAAGGCAATGGCCAAAGTGAATTGGCACGAGCCATTCCAACGACATCGTTCAATTTTGTAGCGAAGAAACCTTCACCAACAACTCCTTCCGGTGGAGCAACCATTTTTGTTCTTGTACTCATTTTAGATATTAGATATTAAATATCAAATGTTAATTTTAGCTAACTTTAATTCTATAAAGATTCAAACATACCTACTATTTGAAATCTAAAATTTAATATTTATTATTCCCATTCCAATGCCTTCTTCTTAATGATATAGAAGAATCCAACTAAAAGCAACATCATGAAAATTACCATTTTGATCATTCCTTCAACTCCCAATGCTTTGAAATTGATTGCCCATGGATATAAGAAAATCACTTCGACATCAAATAAAACAAATAAAATCGCCACAAGGAAATATTTTACAGAGAATGGAATCCTTGCATTACCAACAGATTCAATGCCACATTCGAAGTTTTTATCTTTGTTTTTTGAGTGTCTTTTTGGCCCTAAATAGCCAGAACCAATAATGGTTAAAACCACAAATCCTACTGCTAAACCTGCTTGCATGAGGATTGGTAAATAATCTAATTGATTAGATTGCATAATGGGTATAATTTGAAGTAATTTAAATAGGCACAAATATACATCGCATTATTTAATTGGCAAAAATCAAGCGATAAACGTTTGGTTTTTACTTCTTAAAAAACCCTATTTAAATTCATTTTAAATAATAGATTTTAAAACATAAAAAAACGTCCCGAATTATTCGGGACGTCATTTAATCTAGGTAATCAAAAAATAATATATATTAGTCTTCGATAGCTACTACTTGAGCTGCTACTTTACCTTTTCTACCTTCTTCTTCTTCGTAAGATACTTTATCTCCTTCGGCTAAATTTTCAGTTTTAACTCCGGTAGCATGTACGAAAATGTCTTTTCCTGTTTCATCATCTGTGATAAAACCGTAACCTTTTGATTCGTTGAAAAATTTTACTGTTCCTGTGCGCATTTTGTAATGTAAAAATAATTAATAATGGTCAAAGATAGATTTTATTGCGACATAACAAGCATTTCAGTATTAAATAATTAAAAATTTGTTAAGATTTTATTCTTGATTTAAAAACTTGATAGATAAATACTTGAGGTATTTTAAATTTAGGCATAAAAAAAGCAACTGTTTTTAACTATTTGAACAGTTGCTTCTTAAAATTCTGTGAATTTGATATAAATTACTACAAATCAAGTTTTATGTACAATTCTTTCAATTGACTTTCATCAATTGCCGATGGCGCATCAATCATAACATCTCTTCCCGAATTGTTTTTGGGGAAAGCAATAAAGTCACGAATTGTTTCTTGTCCGCCCAAAATTGCCACTAATCTGTCCAATCCAAAAGCCAATCCGCCATGTGGTGGTGCGCCAAATTGGAACGCATTCATAAGGAAACCAAATTGATCTTCGGCTTGTTCAGGAGAAAATCCTAAAAGTGAAAACATTCTGCTTTGCAAGTCTTTATCGTGAATACGAATGGAACCGCCGCCAATTTCATTTCCGTTTAACACCATATCATAAGCATTGGCACGAACTTTTCCTGGTTCGGTTTCAATCAGTTTCATATCTTCCGGTTTTGGTGACGTAAACGGATGATGCATTGCATGATAACGACCACTTTCCTCATCCCATTCTAACAAAGGAAAATCAACAACCCATAATGGTGCAAATACTTCCGGGTTTCTTAACCCTAAACGTGTTGCCAATTCCATACGAAGAGCAGAAAGCTGCGAACGTGTTTTATCAGCCGAACCAGAAAGAACAAAAATCATATCGCCAGCTTTGGCTTCAGTTACTTTTGCCCAGTTTTTTAAATCATCTTGGTCATAGAATTTATCAACAGATGATTTGAAAGTTCCGTCTTCTTCGCATTTTACATAGACCATTCCGCTTGCGCCAACTTGAGGACGTTTTACCCAATCAATCAAAGCATCAATTTCTTTTCTTGTAAATGAAGCGCAATTTGGAGCAGCAATTCCAACTACTAATTCAGCTGAATTGAAAACACCAAAATCTTTATGTTGTGCAACCGAATTTAACTCGCCAAACTTCATTTCAAAACGAATATCCGGTTTGTCATTTCCGTAGGTTTTCATGGCATAATCATAAGTAATTCTTGGGAATTTATCTACTTCGATGCCTTTGAGCTCTTTTAGTAAATGGCGTGTCAATCCTTCGAAAACATTTAGAATGTCTTCCTGTTCAACGAATGCCATTTCGCAATCGATTTGTGTGAATTCCGGTTGTCTGTCGGCACGTAAATCTTCATCACGGAAACATTTCACGATTTGGAAATACTTATCCATCCCACCAACCATCAGTAATTGTTTGAACGTTTGTGGTGATTGTGGTAAGGCATAAAATTGGCCAGAATTCATTCGGCTTGGAACAACGAAATCTCGAGCGCCTTCTGGAGTTGACTTAATTAAATAGGGAGTTTCAACTTCACAAAAATCCAAATCAGATAAATATTTTCGAACTTCCATGGCCACTTTGTGACGGAAAAGCAAGGAATTTTTAACCGGATTTCTACGAATATCCAAGTAACGGTATTTCATTCGGATATCTTCGCCGCCATCGGTTTCGTCTTCAATGGTGAAAGGTGGAGTTAAAGCAGTATTTAGAATATTTAATTCTGTAACCAGAATTTCAACATCACCAGTTGCCATAGTAGCATTTTTGGACTCACGTTCAATAACAGTTCCTTTTACCTGAATCACAAATTCTCTTCCAAGTGATTTTGCTTTTTCAAAAACGGCTTTATCTGTTCGTTGTTCATCAAAAATTAACTGTGTAATTCCGTAACGGTCGCGCAAATCCACCCAAATCATAAATCCTTTATCACGAGATTTTTGAACCCAACCGGCAAGCGTTACTTCTTTATTAATATGTAAGGCGTTAAGTTCGCCGTTATTATGACTTCTGTACATTGAGAATAATTTTTTTGCAAAAGTAAAAACAAAAATTAGATTAACGAGGAATTCTTCAATCCATTTAGCAAAGAAAAATTGTGTTAAAATTCTGATTTTGATAGAATAAAAAAGTATTTTTGAATTATTAATTTAAATATTTATCTATTATGAAAAATATATTTTCGCTAATAATCACGCTAGTTTTTACTACCATTAGTTTCTCGCAACAGAAAGTTTTATTTCATGGAAAAATTGCCAACAGGAATAGTGATGTACTATATATCAAAGGCAATAACACTATTATAAAAGAAATCAAATTAAACACAGAAGGTGCTTTTAACGATTCGTTTGAAACGAAAGAAGGCTTGTATCAAATGTTTGATGGCGTTGAATATGCAGACCTTTATTTAAAACCTGGATATGATTTAGATTTAAAAATGGATGCAAAACAATTTGATGAATCAATCAAATATACAGGTAAAGGAGAAATAGAAAACAATTTTTTAGCTCAAGCTACACTCAACGAAAGCACATTTAATTATAATGAATTGCTTGCTGCGGATGAAGCCAACTTCAATAAAATGATTGAAGCCAAAAAGAATTCAGATTTCCAGAAATTAGAGTCGGCTAAATTGGATTCAAACTTTGTTGTCTTGCAAAAACAAAATATTGAAGAGTCGTTGTTTGGTTTGAAACAATATTACAATCAAAAGCTTGCGGGCAAAAAAATGGACAATTTAAAAGCGCCAAGTTTTGATTTTGAAAATCATGCTGGTGGAAAAACTACATTGGAAAGTTTAAAAGGGAAATATGTTTACATTGATCTTTGGGCAACTTGGTGTGGACCATGTCGTGCTGAAATTCCGTTTCTAAAAGAATTAGAAAAAAGTCTTCACGATAAAAATATTGCTTTCGTAAGCATTTCAACGGATTCTGAAAAAGACCACGAAAAATGGAGAACATTTGTAAAAGAGAAAGAACTTACCGGAATTCAATTGTATGCCGACAGAGCGAATATGGATTTTATAAAAGCATTTAATGTTAATACAATTCCAAGATTTATTTTAATTGATCCATCAGGAACTGTTGTAGATGCGGATGCTGCAAGACCTTCAGACCCAAAACTAAAAGAGCAATTAGCAGGTTTACTTCAATAAAAAAGCCAAAATATTTATTTTAAAAGCTCTGAGGAATCAGGGCTTTTTTATTTATAATTCTTTTCTTTCCGTTCGAGTTCCGCCTGAAATTCTTCCATTACGGGTTTTACAGTACTTTCGGGTAAATCGGCAATTCGGATGTACATCAAACCATCAACGGCATTGTTAAATAATGGGTCGACATTGAAAGCAACTACACGTGCATTTTGCTTGATATATTTTTTGATTAACACAGGCAAACGTAGTGAGCCAGGTTCTACTTCATCAATGATTTTATCAAATTTATTTAAATCAGATTCAGTTTCGTTAAATACAAAATCCTTATCGGCATCTTTCAGCTTTACTTTGAATTCCTTTTTTGGATGAATGTATTGAGCCACATAAGGATCATAATAATGCGACTTCATAAATTCAATCATAAGCGATTTCGAAAACTCTGTAAATTGGTTACTGATACTCACACCGCCAATCAAATATTTGTGTTCCGGATAACGCAAAGTCGTGTGAACAATTCCTTTCCAAAGCAGGAATAAAGGCATTGGTTTCTGCTGGTATTCATTGATAATAAATGCTCTTCCCATTTCGATAGATTGTTCCATCATGCCATACAGCTCTGGCTCAAACCTGAATAAATCCTGAAGATAAAAACCTTCGATACCATACTTAGGAAAAATTTCTGAACCAAATCCCATTCGGTATGCACCCGCAATCATTTGCGAGTCATCATCCCACAAAAACATGTGTTGATAATAGGAATCAAATCGATCTAAGTCGATGGACTCATTTGTTCCCTCGCCAACAGCTCTAAAAGTGATTTCACGGAGTCGTCCAATTTCGTGAAGAATATTCGGAATCACTTCGGCAGTTGCTAGGAAAACAAAATAGTTTTTACTTTGGAGCAAACGGTAATCACCACCTTTCAAAACTTCAACTTCTTCTAAAATTTTATCTTGATTGGCTGGTTTTACAATCTGTTTTGGACTCTTTGGAGACTTTAGGTTCAGGTTCAGATTCAGGTTTTGTGGATTCAGTATGTTGTTTTCCTTGTTAAAGGAATTGGACAACATATAGGTTTTCTTTCTCAAAAATTCTGAATATTCCTCAATGCTTTTATGTTCATTTTGTTCGGCAACCGAAATGGATTTACCAATACGAACTTTAATCACTCTGTCTTTTTGGGTTAACAGTTCAGAAGGTAATTTTGCGGTTCTGAGCGTTGGATTTATTTTGGATAACAGATAGAAAAAGCGACTGTTTTTGGCATGAAAATAAATAGGAATAACAGGAACTTGCGCTTTTCTAATTACTTTTATGGCGCCTTCTTCCCAAGCTTTATCAACTACTAATTGTCCATCTTTATAGGTAGAAACTTCTCCGGCAGGAAACATACCCAAAGGTTTTCCATCGCTTAAATGGCGAAAAGTTTCCTTGATTCCAATTACGCTCGACTTAGCATCTTTGTGATTTTCAAAAGGATTGACCGGCATAATGAATTGTTTCATTGGCTCAATGCGGTGCAACAGGAAATTGGCAATGATTTTGAAATCAGGCTCTCTTTCAAGCATCAATTTCAGTAACAAAATTCCATCAATTCCACCTAATGGATGATTGGAAATGGTAATGTAAGCACCGTCTTTTGGCAAACGTTTAAAATCTTCTTCCGGAATTTCAAATTTGATTTGCAGCTCGTCCAGAATAGCATTCAGGAATTCGATTTCACTTAAATGTTTATTCCGGTCATACATTTTGTTTAGGGCCGAAATTTTTAAAGCTTTCATTAGTAACCAACCGCAAAAAGTTCCGAAAACTCCGTACTTATCTACGTTTATTGCTTTTGCAACTTCTTTTGCGGTAACTAAACCCATGTATAGCTTTGATTTTTTTGGTATGAACAAAGATAACAATTCTACTGAAATAGGTTAAACAAAATTAGGAAATCACACAGAGTTTTAAGAACGTCTCCCGACACTTCGGGACGAGTGTTTTTTGTTAACTATTTCTCGATACTTTTCATCTCATTGCGAAACAACATGATGAAAAACTCGTAGTGACGTCAAAAATAAAATATCGAGAACTTTTATTATCAGTTTTGGGTTTCAAATGTTTGTGTTTTTATTTACATTTGACCCAAGGCCTTTTAGCCGAACTGAACGAAGTTAAAATTTTTTTAATAGCATTTAATGAGAATTATTTCTTATAACGTTAATGGCATTCGAGCTGCCATAGCCAGAGGATTTTTAGATTGGTTACAACATGCCAATCCTGATGTGATTTGTCTTCAGGAAATAAAAGCTACCGAAGACCAAATTCCTACAGAAGCTATTACTGCTGTGGGTTATCCATATCAATATTATTTTTCGGCACAAAAAAAAGGATATAGTGGCGTGGCTATTCTATCCAAAATAAAACCCAACAAGGTGGTTCGTGGAACTGAAGTGGCTCACATGGATTTTGAAGGAAGAAATTTAAGAGCTGATTTTGATGATATTTCGGTGATGAGTTTGTATTTACCTTCGGGGACGAATTTAGACAGACTCGACCACAAGTTCATGTATATGAATGATTTTCAGAATCATATTGATGCTTTAAAGAAACAAATTCCAAATCTTATCATTTGTGGCGATTATAATATTTGCCACGAGGCGATTGACATTCACGACCCAATTCGGAATAAAACAGTATCCGGATTTTTACCTGAAGAACGTGCTTGGTTGGATAAATTTATGAAAAGTGGTTTCATTGATAGCTTCCGTCACTTTAATAAAGAACCTCACAATTACAGTTGGTGGAGTTATCGTGCTGGTGCTAGAGGAAACAATAAAGGTTGGCGTATCGATTACAATTTGGTTAGCGAAAATTTAAAAGACAGAATGAGCCGAGCCGTAATTTTGCCTGAAGCCAAACATTCTGACCATTGTCCGGTTTTGGTAGAGATAGATTAAAGAAGCAAGAAGCAAGAACATAGAAAATAGAATATAGAGATGATAAAAAGAATACTTTTTGGCTTTGCCATATTGAGTTTGATGAGTTCCTGTGTTTCCAAAAAAATCTACAACGATTTGGAAAACAAATACACCGATTTAAAGAAGGAAAACCGTTTTATAACCGATGAAAATGAGGAACTTCATAAAGCTAATGCCGAATTTGATTCGGTTAACAGAGCATTGACAACGGAACGAGACCAACTCAAAGCCGACAGAGACAAACTGCAAGCGGATTACACAGCCACAAGCAACAACTTGAAAGCCTTGCAAGATTCATATGTAGCCTTGGAAAAAAATAGTAATGATGCATTGGAAGCCAATATGGCAAAAAACCGTGATTTGTTAGCACAACTTGACGCTAAAGAGAAAACATTAGCAGCAGAACAAGACCGATTGAATAAATTAAGCAGCCAATTGGCATCGAACACCAAACGATTAAACGAATTAGAAAGTATGATTGCAGCAAAAGATGCAGCCATGAAAAAACTAAAAGATACTTTGTCAAAAGCGTTGAATGCGTTTGAAGGAAAAGGCTTGACCGTTTATCAAAAGAACGGAAAAGTGTATGTTTCGATGGAAAACAAATTGTTGTTCCAAACCGGAAGTTGGGCTGTTGGTTCTGAAGGAAGAAGAGCCGTAGTTGAAGTTGGAAAAGTATTGGCTCAAAATCCAGATATTACGGTCTTGATTGAAGGACATACGGACAACGATAAAATTTTGGGAAATATTGGTGGCGGCATAGAAAACAACTGGGATTTATCGACCAAAAGAGCAACAGCGATTGTGAATATTTTATCTGAAAATAGCGGAATCAGAAAGCAAAATTTAACGGCTGCCGGTCGTGGTGAATTTGCGCCATTATTGAGTAACGACACCAATGAAGGCAAAGCTAAAAATCGCCGAATTGAAATTATATTAACACCAAAATTAGACGAGATTTCTAAAATGCTGAATGAGTTTTAATTATCATTATCCTGCGGTTTTCAAAACCTTGTAGGTATTAATGAATTTGAGAGGTTCTGAGATTTGTCTTGGAACCTTTTTTTATTCTAAACGTTTCCAAAAAATGTGTTAATCAAACCATTTAAACGCTTACAATATTTTACTTTTGTGCCACAAAAAAATTGCCTCAAATTCTAAAAATGAACTACACTACGTTACCTAATACCGATATAAAAGTCAGCAAAGTTTGTCTTGGCACCATGACTTTCGGAGAACAAAATTCTGAAAGCGATGCGCATTCCCAATTGGATTATGCAATTGAAAAAGGCATTAATTTTATTGATACTGCCGAAATGTATCCAATTGCTGCTCGAGAAGCAACCCTTGGTATAACCGAAAGATATATTGGAACGTGGTTGAAGAAATCAGGAAAAAGAGACCATTTGGTTATCGCTACAAAAATTTCAGGGCCAAACAGAGGTATGGGGTATATTAGAAATCCATTGGATTTTTCAAAGAAAAGCATACACGAAGCGGTTGATTTAAGCCTAAAAAATCTTCAGACCGATTATATCGATTTGTATCAAATGCACTGGCCGGAACGCGTAATGAATATGTTTGGGCAACGTGGCGTTTCAGAAATTGATACACAATGGCAAGAAAATTTCTTTGAAGTGTTGAGCGTTTATGATTGTTTAATCAAAGAAGGGAAAATAAAACATATTGGTGTTTCGAATGAAAATCCGTATGGTGTAATGAAATTCATCATCGAAAGCGAGAAACATAATTTACCCAGAATCGTTACGATTCAAAATCCGTATTCGTTGTTGAACCGTTTGTATGAAGTTGGACTTTCCGAAATTGGAATGCGTGAAAATGTTGGTTTGCTGGCTTATTCTCCGTTGGCATTTAGCTTTTTAACAGGCAAACATTTGAATGGAATTTTACCCACATCACGTTTAGGATTGTTTTCACAGTTTACAAGATATTCGAATGAAAACTGTCATAGAGCTACAAAAATATATCAGGAATTAGCACAAGGAAACGGATTGACATTAACCCAAATGGCTTTGGCTTTTGTTAACCGACAAAATTTTGTGACTTCAACAATAATTGGAGCCACAACTATGGAACAACTTCGGGAAAACATTACGGCTTTCGAAACCGTTTTAACTCCGGAAATTATAAATGAAATCAATGAAATTCAGGAATTAATTCCGAATCCTGCGCCTTAATTATTCTACAACTAGTTTAGATTTATATTGATTTCCTGTTAAATCTTCCGCAGTAATCATATACAATCCGCTAGATAAAGCAGCAATATTTACAGAAGGACTGACATCATTATTCTCAACCGTTTTGGTCAACACCAATTTTCCCGTCAAATCAAAAACGTTCATTTTTGAAAGTTTTTTTCCAGTTTTGTTTTTAATAAAAACTTCGGTCTTTGCCGGATTTGGATACAATGAAAAATCAGCTATTTCGAATTCAGAAGCACTTAAGGAAGAGTCAATAACTTTGTAAATTATAGAAGGCGTTACAGTAGCATAATCATTAGCGACTGCAACATATAGCTCACCGTTTGAATCTTCACCAAAAGTATTAATATATCCAGTTATACTTTGACTCCATGTGATTGTATTGGAAGAGTTTAATGTTCCGATTTGGGCATTGCAAAAATCAGCAAAGAAATATTTATTTTGAAAATTTGGATAAGTAGTTCCGGTATAAAAGTAACCACCAGTAATTGAACATCCGCCAGTAGCAGTATGTGTATATTCTGCAACAGGTTGTGTCATCGTTGAAAGGGCAGGACAACCAGATGTACTATAAGTAGCACTTCCTTCGTAACATTTCCAACCAAAATTTAAACCCGTATTTGGTAATGGATTAGCTATTTTATTAATTTCTTCAACCGCAGTCTGTCCAACATCTCCAATCCATAAATCACCGTTTATTCTATTAAATGAAAATCGCCAAGGATTTCTCAATCCACGAGCCCAAATTTCTTCTTTTCCAGGTTCTGTTATATAAGGATTGGTTGCTGGAAATCCATAATTTAATGCTCCAGCAACAGTATCTACATCTATTCTCAACATTTTCCCTAAATAAATTCGACTAGGATTTGCAGTAACATTGGTATTAGTTAAACTCAAATTTTGTGAATATCCTTGTGGGTCACCACCACTTCCTCCATCACCCATTCCTATGTATAAATAACCATCTGGACCAAATCGTAAACAACCACCATTATGATTTGAATAGGGCTGATTAATTGTCATTAAAATAACACCTGTAGTGTTGGCTATATTTGGGTTTGCGCTTACGCTATAACGAGCAATTACTGTATTTCCAGCAGTGTTAGTGTAATTAACAAAGAAAAGTCCGTTAGTAGCATAATTTGGATGAAATGCTAATCCAAGTAAACCTCTTTCACTTCCTAAAGAAATTAAAGAAGTTAAATTTATAAAAGGGGTTGCATTAATGGTTCCGTTAGCGTTTAAAATCCTAATTAAACCGCCTTGTTGTACCACAAAAAGTCTTGAATCATTTACGGGATGAGCTATATCAACAGCCGTTGTAAATCCAGTTGCAAAGGATTGAAATGCTATGGTTTGTCCAAAAGACAATGAAATAAAAAGTAAATTTATAAAGAGTATAATTTTTTTCATAGTTAAATAGGTTTTGCGTAAAGTTAGAAATAAAAACTTTTAAATCAAATCGTTATACAAAAAACGCAATCGGTTAGGATTGCGTTTTAGAGTTACAAATTATCTATAGTTTTATCTTTGGGATATCTGACTTTATAACTTATCCTGATTTTTTTGGTTTCGTTCGGATTGAGTTTTAAATCCCAAGTCAAAATTCCGGTTTCTTTATTTTCTTTCGCACTACTGTTTTCTAATAATTCAATTTCAATTTCTTTATCCGTGCTTAATGGATATTGGTCTTTTAGAGTAAGGTCTGCGGCTTCTTTTTTATTATTTCTAACAGTGATATCATACGTGAATGTTTGTTCTTTTTTGGAAGATAAAAACCGTGTTCCCGATTTGTCCACCACTTTTTCACGTTTGATGGAGATTTTTTTATCTCTTCCCATACTTAAGTTTAAGGTGTCGGAAGTTTGATTTGGATTAATCATCGTTATGCCGACATACAATCCTTCAAAGATTATATTGGCTTCGCCGGGTAATAAATTGTATTTCGAATAATCATTGATTTCCGCCAAAAGAAAAGCTTCTTTATCCGCTCGTGGTGCTGCATAATATTTATAGGTTGCCGGCAATTTTATTTCTTTCAATGCTACGCTGTGAGGCTTTCCATTTGATAAAATATCATACGGGATTTCGATGTCAAAAGAAACGTTGAGTTGGTTTTCGTTGATGGTTGTATATTGAGAAATTGAAGATTTTTCTTTTTTGAAATAGCCCATATTAGTAACAACGGCTTCATCTAGCTTGACTCCAGCTGCTCTTCCCTGAAGTTTGTTTTGAACTCCATAATTCATATCTTTATCATATAATTCGCTATATCTCAAAAACCACGAACTCAATATTGGTGCTTGATTGTTCTGATTTGGATTTCCAGATGATAAAGTCAAATCTACTTTCTTCCAATCAATTCCTGTATTCTGAACTACTTGGGCTTTGTACATCATATTGATTGGCGATGTAATATTCTCAGCTCTCAAATCATAAAAAGGCGTCCATGAAGCATTGTTGGTAATATAATTAATATCCAAATTTACAACGCCAGCTATTTCATTCATCACTTGTATAATCAGTTTGCCTTTAGAGCTTTTCTCTTCTTTTTGGGTGTTGATTTCTAGTTTGTTGTTTAGGTTTTTAAGTCTCAGATTTAGTTTGGTTTCCTTCTCCTGCAAAGCAACAACGGCATTGTCAAGTTCGCTTCGTTTGGTTTTGTAGAAATCGACCAACTTCATTAATTCGGTTACATTCAAACCCGTATTGGCACCACCAACATTTTGATTTGCATCTAAAAGCGCAATGGTTTGTTGGTTTGAATAGGTTTCAATCTGTACTTTTTTAATTTCTTTTTGAACTATTGAAATACTATCTCGCACTTTTTTAATCACAGGATTGGCTTCATCAATTTCATATTCTGAAATATAATTTTGTGTAAACTGCACGGATAAAACGGTTACCGAATTGGGTGCGCCAATTTGCACAGTGCTTTCGTTTAAATAATCAGCGACATTTTTTATCACTATTTCACTCGTTCCCGAAGGAAGATTTACAGAAGCGGTTTGCGATAATTCGGCAGCATTAAAATAAACTGTTGCTGCTTTGACTTTGGCGGTTGTAAAAATTGGCTTTTGAGCGAATGCTATAGCGGAAGTCAAAAACAAAAAGGTGAAGAAGATTTTTTTCATGGGTTTTTTATTAAGTTGTATACTCTTTATATCGTAAATAATGTAAAAAGGTTAGATACGAATTCAATTTAGTATTAAATTCAGTTAAAATACTATTTTTTTACCACACAGATTCATAGAAATACTAGTTTTAAGAAATATTTCGAAAATTAGAAATTATAACTTATCCTACTGTTGTTATATAAAAGATCAAGTATCTTTTAAAAATCTGGATAGTCAATGATTCTGTGGGGTTTTACCTAAAATTCAAATTCTTCCACCGGAGTATTATTGGGTTCAATACTCATCGGTTTTTGTTTTAGAAAAAATTTAGCTTGACCGGATATTTCCAATGGAAAATTTCCAATAGTGTCATTAGCCATCAGAATATTGCGTTTGAACATTAGGTTGGTTAGGAATCTTTCTGTCTGTTTTGCTGCCGGTTTTAATTTATTGTTAGCGTCAAACTTTGCCATAAACCCTTTTGGATTTGGAATTATAGTTGCCAAAAACAAGCATTGGTTTACGTTTAAATCCCATGGCCTTTTTTGAAAATAAAACTGCGATGCTTCGGCAATTCCGTATACGTTTGGTCCCCATTCGATGACATTAAAATACACTTCCAGCATTCGGTCTTTGGAACTGATATGATTATTTTCCAAAATATAAACCAACAGAATTTCCTCTAATTTCCTCGACAATGTTTTTTCACGTGTCAGAAAAACATTTTTCACCAACTGCATGCTGATTGTACTGGCGCCACGTGTAAACTTCTTGGTTTTGATGTTTTTGGTAATCGATTCTTTAAAAGCTTCATTTATAAATCCACGATGTGTCATAAAAGAAGGATCTTCACTAGTGAGCACGCATTTTTTTAAATAGGGCGACATCTGACTTAAAGGTGTATAATTCCCATTTCCCGAACCAATAGTAATCGGGCGTTGCAATACTCCTTTATCAATAGCGCGATAAACAAATTCGCCATTGATTTTATTTAAATTGGCTTCGCCATATTTTGTAATTTTTATGCCTTCAGGTTTGAGTTTACTATCAAAAACAACATTATTTGGTCTGTGATCATTGTATTCAAAATTCAACGCATAACTAAAATTTCCCTTTGCTTCCATACCTTCAAAATGACGAAATAAACCTGCTGGTAATGAGGATATAAAATCCTGCGCTTTCATTTTTGGAATTTTCAATTTGAGCGCATAAACCTTATCCTTTTCGTTGGTATACGATAGATAAGGTTGGCATTTGATGTTATTCAATTGCACTGTAGAAGTACTGTCTAAAGCAATAAAACGTTCTCCAACTATCCAGTGATAATCAAAACGGGCCTTTTTTATAATGACGTCTTTACTGGCAATTTTGGCATGATTAACAAATAAATTTTCTATAGAAGAATAGCCGTCAATATGCAGTTCACCATTATTCATTGCTAAATTCTCCAAGTTGAAATGAATGGATTTAAAACCACTTTTCAGATTAAATTTTTTATCAATATATGGAATTCTGATGGTATCGTTTTTAGTATTGGCAAACGTCAAATCGGCTTTTCTATCTCTTGGGTCGGCGAAACCGTTAATGCTCCATTGTTGCGAAAACTTATCGGATGTTACCTGAATTATGGTGGTGAGTTTTTTTTCAGACAAAGACAATTCATTAAAATCGAAAACCACCTTATTGCCTTTGTCATCTATTCTGAAAGCAAAGCCTTTGACTTGCATATCTGTTGGAACCAAATCCATTAAATTAGAAGAAATACGATTTAGAAGTTTGGCATAATTCACTTCGGCAGTTGAATCTTTCTCTTTTTTGGAATGCAGAAAAGCATCGAAATTGCTGCCGTTTTTTGTTTTCACCAATTGGATAAATCCTTTGTTGATTTCCAGTTTTCCGAGTTGAATATCGCCGACTAAAAGTTTCCAGAAGCTAACGCTGGTTTTCAATTCTCCTATACTTACTAAAGTGTCTTTTTCATGAGGAACTAGAGAAATGTCATGGAATTCTAAATTAGTCAAGCCATTAAATTCGGCTTTTTGGATGGTAAAATTACATTGGTATTCGCGTTCAAGTTTAGCATCAATGCGATGAATGACCTTGTCTAAAATCGTATTCCGAAATGAAAAAAGCAATACCAAACCCAACAGCAAAAAAACGCCGATTATTTTGAGAGAAAGGATTACTTTTTGTCTTGTTCTTTTCATTTCACGTTTTCAACATTCAATCCAATTCCGATTACATTGGGAAGATATGGACCTTCGAAACTATGCGAAATGGTAATTTTATATATTCCTTTTTGGAGTTTTGTTTTTTCTTCAATGGTATATTTTAAATCGCAGACATCGCCTGCGCATTCACCAAGATCTTTTCCTGAATCGTCTTTAATCGGAACGTCTATCTTGAGTTCTTCTGTTTTACCATCGGGACTTTCAATTAGAACATTTAAAGGAACACTAGGAAACTGATAATCATAAACATGACTAAAGCGGAATACAACATTGTATAATTGAGAATCGTCATCAATGGTAAAATCATACACTTTAGTATCGGATTTTTGCCAGCGGTTTTCTTCTCCAAACGTATCAAATCGGCTGAATAGATTTTGTTTGGAACAAGAAATTAAAATCGCAAATAAGGATAGTAAGAGGAAAGTCTTTGTTTTCATAAATAGTTCATTTGTATCTATTTGAAACGTTATTTTTCTACTTTTATTGCTTCGCCTAAAAGTAATTATAAAGACAGGTTTTTGACTTATATAATTTAAGAAAGAATTTATAGCATTTAACAATTTAACCAAACAATTGCTCCACAACTTCCTCAATTTTGGAAACCAAAACGATTTTTATTCCGGGAAACTTGGTTGCAATTTTATTGTATTTGGAAACAAAAATCGTAGAAAACCCTAATTTTTCAGCTTCTTGAATGCGTTGCTCAACACGATTTATTGGACGAATTTCTCCCGAAAGACCAACTTCGCCTGCAAAACATACATCTTTGCCCACAGCAATATCTTCGTTGGAAGACAAAATAGCAGCCACAACAGCCAAGTCAATCGCAGGATCATCAACGGAAATTCCGCCAGTTACATTTAGGAAAACATCTTTAGTTCCGAGACGGAAACCAGCACGTTTTTCTAATACGGCCAAAATCATATTCAGTCGTTTGGCATTATAACCTGTTGTGCTTCGTTGCGGAGTTCCATAAACTGCGGTCGAAACCAAAGCTTGGATTTCTATCATTAACGGTCGCATTCCTTCCAGTGTTGAAGCAATGGCTGTTCCCGAAAGTTCTTCTTCCCGATGGGAAATTAAAATTTCAGAAGGATTCGAAACTTCGCGCAAACCTGAACCTTGCATTTCATAAATCCCCAATTCCGAAGTAGAACCAAATCGATTTTTGAGTGAACGAAGTATTCGGTAGACATGATTCCTGTCGCCTTCAAATTGGAGAACCGTGTCGACCATGTGCTCCAAAATTTTTGGCCCGGCAATGTTTCCGTCTTTGGTGATATGACCAATCAAGATAACAGGAATATTGGTTTCTTTGGCAAATTTTATTAACTCAGCGGTTGTTTCTCTAATTTGAGAAATGCTTCCCGCCGTTGATTCTATATAATCGGTGTGCAATGTTTGTATCGAATCGATGATGACAATATCGGGTTCGGTTTCTACAATGTGCCGAAAGATATTTTGGGTTTTGGTTTCGGTCAAAATGTAGCAATTGTCGCTATTCGGATTAATCCTTTCGGCGCGCATTTTGATTTGCTTCTGACTTTCTTCGCCCGAAACATATAAGGTTTTATAAGGCAATTTTAAAGAAATCTGCAACAGTAATGTGCTTTTTCCAATGCCTGGTTCTCCGCCCAAAAGGATAAGTGAACCCGGAACAATTCCGCCACCAAGCACGCGATTTAATTCGCCATCAGTGCTGTCCATTCGCACCTCTTGTGTGGAATCGATTTCTTTTATTCGCAGTGGTTTGGAAACTCGTTTAGAATCGGAACTCGAAGGCTTCCAACTCGTTTTTTCTTCCTTTTGAATAATTTCTTCAGCAATGGTATTCCATTCTTTGCACGAATTGCATTGGCCTTGCCATTTGGCATATTGAGCGCCGCAATTTTGACAAAAAAAGGTAGTTTTTACTTTAGACATTACTCTTGCTTTTTCTCTTCGGTTGCTGGCGTATCGGATGGAACTACTTCAGTTGGCGCGTCTGTTGTTGGCGTTTCTTCTACTACAGGTTCTTCTTTTCCTTTTTTCCCTTTCTTAGGCAATGATTTTTTCAATTCATCGGCTCTATCCATCATCATGTCTTTCGTCAAATCGCCAATCTCTTCGCGTTGAAAAGCGGTCATATACGATTTAACAGCTTTTGCATTCTCCCCTGTTTTTTCATACATCTGACCCATTTCATAATCGGCAAGCATTGATTTCGGATAATTTTTTTTGGCTAATTGCGCCAATTTATCAAACTCGTTGTAGGCTTTGTTTTTGAGTATGGCGGCTTCTATCGCTTTAAAATCATTTAAACGAATCGGTAATTTTAGTGCAAAAGACTTTTCAATTACATCATATTTTTGTGCTAAATAATCTACGTATCCTGAAGGCAACACCGCAATTTTTTCATTAAATTCTGTAGTTGAAATAGGTTGGTAAACAGCAAATACTTGGTATAAAGCACTTGGGATAGAATTCAAAACCAATGAGTAATGCGACGCTCCTTTGAAATCGTCAAATCTGTAATTGAGTGTTGGTTTGTTGATTTTTTTTGCCACTTCGTCCAAGGCGATAATTCGGTTTCGCATTCTTTTCATGTCACCATCACCTGAAGAATGATAGTAAAAAATAGGTTTTTGGATGGCGGCTAATCTCTCCGGAATTTGTTCTTCCATTCCTGGCGGAAGTTCCGGGCTCATTGAAATATAGGCATCAAAAGTAGGAATGTCTTTGTAGAGATAACAATTCAAAAAAGTAGCTGTTGTGTCTAATCCTGCAATCATTTTAAATGGTGCTGTTCTGTATTTTTTTTCTATGTAAGGCAACAACTCCAATCCAATAAACTCAAAAAAAGCTTCCCCTTTTTCTGTTGGTAAACCTGATTCTGCATCTATAGCGCAGTCGGTTTCGCGTTCGTTATTTTTATTTTGAGAAATCCCGACTATAATAACTTCAGGCAAATCGTCCCAATAATTGCCATAACTCAATGCGCCTTGAAAAGCATCAAAAAGAAAATCACCATCCAATAATACTAAAACAGGATATTTTTGGTTTGGATGTTTTTCGTATGATGGCGGTAAACCAATAGTAATTTCCCGGTCTTCGTTAAGTCTTTTAGACGCTATAGTATCGGTTACTTTTTGAGAAAAAACAGCATTGGAACAAATGAAAAATAAAAGCAGGATAGTTCTTTTCATGACAGTAGGAATAAAATAGGACTTTGTTAAATGGACTAGCAATATAACAAAATTATCTATTTCTATTTAAAACAGGAAGCAAAACATACGAAATCAATCCGAGAAGAATTGCCAAAATGGTTTGTGAAGTCCAAACCAGCCATCCAAAAGCGGTGCCGACATCTTTTGTAATTCCGTAAAGGGAAAAAATCAAAGCAATGGAAAACGGGTAAGCACCTAATCCACCGTTCGAAAAACCTACAGCCAGACTACCAAAAATGAAGCCCATGATTACGATGTCAAAACTGATTCCAGAAGTTTCAGGCAAGGCAAAAATGGCTACGTAAAACATTGCCAGATACGAAAGCCATATAAAAAACGAATGAAAAATGTATTTCCATTTGTCTTTCATTTTATACACAGTGGTAATGCCTTCCACCAATCCGGACAATTTTTTCTTTAGCTTTAAGATGATTTTCCATTCGGCATAAATCCAAATTAAGATAAAAATAAAGAACATTAGTATACCAACGCATCCTGTAATAATTAGGGATTGCAACGACACATGCTGACTCAAAAGGAATAGATAAATTTTGTCAAACTGTGAAACAAAACCAATAAAAACAAAAAGAAAAAAGATAAGTAAATCGACGATTCTTTCGGCAACTATGGTTCCAAATGCCTTGTCAAAAGGGACATCTTCATATTTTTTTAATAAGGCAGCACGCGAAATTTCGCCAGAGCGAGGAACAGTCAGATTCATCAAATAAGAAATACAAACGGTAGATAAATTGTTGGAGAATTTGGTTTGGTAACCCAAATGATTTAGTGCAAATTTCCAACGATAAGCTCTCGACCAATAGCCCACACAGGCAATCATAAGTGAGAGTAAAATATAATAGTAATTTGCTTTTTCAAAACTGATTTTTATCTTTTCAATTTCTTCAGCAGTCAAAGTCGTAAATTGATAGTATATGATTCCGATTCCTATCAAAAGAGGAATGAGAATAGTCAACCATTTGCCGATTTGTTTTTTCAAGAGATTTTAGGTCAGGGAATTAGTAGTTTCGTTTGGAAAAACCAACCAAGGTTTGAAATTTTTTGCTTTTTCGAAATCCATTAAAGCATACGACATAATGATGATGATATCGCCTTTGTGAACTTTTCGTGCTGCCGGACCATTAAGTGTAATATCACCCGAATTTTTTGTGCCTTTGATAACATACGTATCAAAACGTTCTCCGTTATTGACATTTACAATGGAAACTTTTTCACCTTCAATCAGATTAGCTGCCTCCATTAAAGTTTCGTCAATAGTGATGCTTCCAATATAATTTAAATCGGCACCAATAACTTTTACCCTGTGAATTTTAGATTTTACTACTTCAATTTGCATGGCGCTAAAGTAAATTAATTTAATGAAATCGTATCAATCAATCTGATTTTGTTAACAAAAACTGCGATGAAAGCGCGATATTTTTTGGATTTGTTTTTTCTGACACATGGCAATAAGGTTGCTTCGTCGGCAATTTGAAAATATTCTAATTCAAAATGACTGTGCTTCTCGAATGTTTTTAAAACATATTTGGTTACAGCTTTAGCCGATTTGGTTTTGAATAAATTCTTTGCTTGCGAAATAGTTTTGTAGATGACAGCTGCTTCTTTTCGTTCAGCATCTGATAATCTTTCGTTGCGCGAACTCATGGCTAAACCATTGGATTCTCTATGAATTGAGCAACCAATTACAGTGACAGGCATCTTGGTTTTTTCCACCATTTTTTTGACAATCTGCAACTGCTGAAAATCTTTTTCGCCAAAGTAGGCATTGGTAGGTTTTACTATTTCGAAAAGTCGTTTTACGATAGTGCCAACACCGTCAAAATGTCCGGGACGAAACTTACCTTCCATCTGATTTTCTAATCCATCAAAATCAAAATGTTGTGAAACTGTTTTCCCTTCATAAATATCATCGACGCTAGGTGCAAAGACGATAACGTCACTGGAAACCTTTTTTATTTTTTCGATGTCTTTGTCTAATGTTTTGGGATATTTTGTCAAATCCTCAGCATTGTTAAACTGTGTTGGATTGACAAAAATACTTACGACAACCAATGAATTGTGTTGAAGCGCTTCTGCCACTAAAGAAAGATGTCCTTCGTGAAGCGCACCCATTGTAGGCACAAAACCAATAGAAGTTTGTTTGTTGGAAACAGAATTAAGATGCGATACTAATTCGTTTTGAGTGTTAAAAAGGAGCATTGGCTTTCGGTAAATGAGTTGCAAACTTACCATTTTCATAAATAACTGCATAAATTTTTGTACTTTTGCCTGTTTTTTATTGCCAATAAATAAAGTAGATTAGATTATGGAAGATAAGAGGATATTGTATGTATCATCTGAAGTGGTGCCGTATTTGGCTGAAAATGAGGTTTCTTTACTATCATATGATGTCCCCAAAATGATAAATGATCAAGGAGGACAGATTAGAATTTTTATGCCAAGATATGGCAATATTAATGAAAGAAGACATCAATTACACGAGGTAATTCGCTTGTCGGGAATGAATTTAGTAGTGAATGATTTGGACATGCCTTTGATAATCAAAGTAGCGTCTATCCCTAAAGAAAGAATTCAGGTTTATTTTATAGATAATGATGAGTATTTCAAGAGGAAAGCCACTTTTAGTGATGAAGAAGGTGTGTTATATCCTGATAACGACGAAAGAGCGATATTTTTTGCCAAAGGTGTTGTAGAAACCGTTAAGAAATTAAATTGGGTTCCGGATATTATTCATGTTCACGGCTGGATGGCGAGTTTGTTGCCTATTTACATGAAGCATTATTATAAAGATGAAGCTTTGTTTTCTGAAACTAAAATCGTTACTTCAGTATACAGCCAGTCGTTTGATGGTAGTTTAGATACAGAAATGATAAACAAAATAAAGTTTGACGGCGTACCTCAAAATGCTATTCAGGAATTAGAATTGCCTAATTATGAAAACCTAATTAAATCTGCTGTAAACCATTCAGATGGTGTTATAATTGCCTCTGAAAATGTGTCGTCAAGTTTAACAAAATTTATAGAATCTTCAGGAAAACCTTTTTTATCTTTCACCCCGAAAGACAAAATGATCGAAGCATATACAAACTTTTATAAAGGGATGCTTTCTTAAAAAATAGATAATTTTTATGTACAAAAAAACATTTTTACGCCCAATTTTAATTGTTGGAATAATAACTATAATTTTCGCCTCTTGCGATAAAGATTTTAATGAATTAGGAACTGACATTGTGGGTGATAACCACTTCGGTTTTGAGGTTGACAGTACTTTGACCGTAAAAGCATACAATCAAAAACTTGGCGCTATTGCCTCAAATAATTTACCTATAAATCCACTTGGTTTTTATTCGAATCCTGCTTTTGGGAATACACAAGCCAACGTTGTAACTCAGTTAGAACTCTCGAGTATTAATCCTGTTTTCAACAACACCGATACTACACTTTATGAAGATCTTCCAGTTATTGATAGTGTGGTTATGGATATTCCGTATTTCAAAACCTTAAAAACAGCGAATTCTAATAACACTAATGACTATGAGTTAGATTCAATTTATGGAGCAAAACCATATGATCAAACTTCTGCTACGGCGAATTCGAAGTTTAAGTTGAGTGTTTATCAATCTAATTATTACTTGAGAGATTTGGATCCCAATCAATCTTTAGCAGAACAACAATTGTTTTATACCGATCAAAACAGTCTGATTGATAATAATAAAATTCCGGTTTTGTTGAACAATGCACCTCTTACGGATCCGCCTGTTGGCTCTGAAGGAACACATAATGCCGATGGGCGTGAAAACGAGAATTTTTATTTCGACAAAAGAGAACATGCATTAACAACCTATGAATCGGATGGTGTTACCAAGATAACTCCGAGCCCAAGATCAGTGCCTTCAATGCGACTGCATTTGAGAACAGATGTTTTTCATGATAAAATTTTAAATGCTCCATCAGGTCAATTGGCTAACAATGCGTTATTTAAAAATTATTTTAGAGGGATTTATTTTAAAGTTGAAAACGGAAGTCCTGGCAACATGTCTATGATTAATTTCAAAGCAGGGAAAATTACTATATTTTACAAAGAAGACCAAATTACTCCTGATAATGTAACTACGCCGGATGTAAATGAATACAGAAAGGAAAGAGTAAGTAAATCATTTCCGTTAAACCTAAGTGGAAATACGATTAGTTTATTACAAAATTCTAATGAAAATATTGATTATTTGAATGCCGCCAATAGTTCACAAGAAGCGTCGCGACTATATTTAAAAGGAGGAGAAGGGGCAATGGCCTTTATAGATTTATTTGGTTCAACTGATTTGAAAGGATATGTTCTTAATAACAGTTATAATGAGAATCTTCCGATTAGTGCTACCAATCCTAAATATAACCTCACAGGACCAAATGGTATTTCAGATGAGATTGATGACATTAAATTTAATGGTTGGTTAATTAATGAAGCAAATCTAACTTTTTATGTAGATAAAGCAGCAATGTCAAACAATTTCCCGGCAACTAATCTGCCTGTGGAACCGAATCGTATTTTTCTATATGACCTGACAAATAAAAATGTCTTGGTAGATTATACTTATGATTATACAAGTAACGGGAGTTCTCCTAAATTCAGTAAATTTATTCATGACGGAATTCTTCATACTGAAGATGTAAGTGATGGAAGAGGAGCCAGAGGCAAAAGATATAGAATAAGAATAACGAACTATGTTAGAAATTTAATTAAAAATGATTCAACCAATGTTCGTTTGGGATTATCTGTTACCGAAAACATCAACAGTATTGGCCTTTCTAAGCTAAGAACTCCAAACACTAACTTCGATAGCGCACCCTCAATGTCGGTATTGAATCAGCTAGGAACTGTATTATACGGAACTAGCCCTGTAGTTCCAGATGATAAAAAATTGAAGCTAAAAATTTATTATACAAAACCTAATTAATTCAATGTTATGTGTGGAATTGTTGGTTATATCGGATTTAGAGAAGCGTACCCAATTGTAATAAAAGGGTTAAAAAGATTAGAATATAGAGGTTATGACAGTGCCGGAGTCATGTTATGTGATGGCAATGACCTTAAAATTGTTAAAACCAAAGGAAAGGTTTCTGACCTCGAAGAAAAGGCAAAGGCAATTGCTTCCTCTAAAGCTACTATTGGAATGGGACACACTCGTTGGGCAACTCACGGTGTTCCAAATGATATCAATTCACATCCGCATGTATCCAATTCAGGGAACTTAGTAATCATTCACAATGGAATCATTGAAAATTACGAGCCATTAAAAAAAGAATTACTAAAAAGAGGGTATACTTTTACTTCAGATACAGATACAGAGGTCTTGGTTAACTTAATTGAAGACGTAAAAAAGAAAGAAAAAATTAAACTCGGAAAAGCGGTTCAAATTGCTTTAAACCAAGTTGTTGGGGCGTATGCTGTTTGTGTTTTTGACAAAGAAAATCCAGACGAAATTATCGTGGCAAGATTGGGAAGCCCAATTGCAATTGGAGTTGGAGAAGATGAATTTTTTATTGCATCAGATGCCTCTCCTTTTATTGAATATACTTCCAATGCTATTTATTTAGAGGATGAGGAAATGGCTATTGTAAGATTGCACAAACCATTGAAGATTAGAAAAATCAAAGATGATTCTTTGGTCGACCCATACATTCAAGAACTTCAAATGAATTTGGAGCAAATTGAAAAAGGCGGATATGATCATTTCATGTTGAAAGAAATTTACGAGCAACCTAATGTTATAAAGGATACTTATAGAGGAAGACTTTTGGCCAATCAAGGTATTATTCAAATGGCAGGTGTAGAAGACAATTTAGAAAAATTTCTTCATGCCGACAGAATCCTAATCGTAGCTTGTGGTACATCATGGCACGCCGGATTAGTTGCCGAATATGTTATAGAAGAGTTTGCAAGAATACCTGTTGAGGTTGAATATGCTTCCGAGTTTAGATATAGAAATCCGATAATCAATAAAAATGATGTGGTGATTGCCATATCACAATCGGGAGAAACAGCCGATACTTTGGCAGCAATTAAGTTAGCCAAAGAAAAAGGGGCTTTTGTATTTGGAGTATGCAACGTGGTTGGTTCCTCTATTTCAAGAGAAACAAACGCAGGTGCATATACTCATGCCGGACCAGAAATTGGGGTAGCATCTACTAAAGCTTTTACAACTCAGATAACAGTATTAACAATGATAGCTTTGCGTTTGGCAAAAGCCAAAGGGACATTATCAAATTCTGACTTTCATCGTTATTTGCAAGAATTAGAAGTTATCCCGGAGAAGGTAGCGGAAGCATTAGCATCAACTAATGAAAAAGCAAAAGAAATAGCAGCAAAATTTAAAGATGCCACCAACTGTTTGTACCTTGGAAGAGGTTATAATTTTCCAGTAGCCTTGGAAGGCGCATTGAAACTTAAAGAGATATCATACATTCACGCTGAAGGATATCCTGCAGCTGAAATGAAACACGGGCCAATTGCCTTAATAGATGAACAAATGCCTGTAATTGTAATTGCACCAAAACAAGGGCATTATGACAAAGTGGTAAGTAATATCCAAGAGATTAAATCAAGAAGTGGAAAAATCATTGCTGTTGTTACCAAAGGTGACACACAGGTAAAAGGATTAGCGGATCACGTTATTGAAATTCCTGAAACTTCGGATGCATTATCACCACTAATTACAACAATTCCTTTACAATTATTATCTTACCATATCGCTGTAATGAGAGGATGCAATGTGGATCAACCAAGAAACTTGGCAAAATCGGTTACGGTAGAATAGTTATCAACATAAAATAGCTAAAAAGCGAGACATTGTCTCGCTTTTTTTTGCTTAAAATTTTAGGATTAATTTAATGAAAGTTTCATTTTGTATGTGTGCATAGTATTTTTTTTAGTAATAATGCTAAATCGTTAATAAAAACTTAAAAAACGCCCCAATGCCATATTATCACTAAGAAAACTAAAAAATAAATTATTAATAAAAATACCAAAGGTTTTTTGATAATGTAAAAAAAATATTTGTACTTTGGCATCATAAACCAACAAAATTATAACCAAATGAAGATTTATTTATTTATCGTTTCATTGTTTTTTTGCGGCATAACCTTTGCGCAAACTTCAATATCGGGTTCGGTAAAAGACAGTAAGAACCAACCAGTTCCTGGGGCTAATGTCAAAGTAGCTGGCGAAAATTTAGGAACAGTGACGGACAGTGATGGAAATTTTACATTAACAACCACAAAAAAGCCTCCTTTTGATGTCGAAATTTCGAGTGTAGGGTTGGGGGTCAAAAAGGTTAACGTCACATCAAACAATCAAAATGTTAGTGTAGCATTAGATGATGAAGAAAATAAACTAGATGAAATCGTTGTTTCGGCATCTAGAGCACCAGAACGAATTAGAGAGTCGCCAGTTACTATTGAAAGATTTACTATAAAAGATGTCAAAAAAGCGGCAGCTCCTTCCTTTTATGACGGTTTGGAAAATCTAAAAGAAGTTCAAATGAATACGAGTAGTTTGTCGTTCAAATCGATTAATACTCGTGGATTTGCTACAGTTGCCAACACAAGATTTTTACAGTTAGTTGACGGAATGGATAATGCTTCTCCGCTATTAAACTTTGTTTTGGGGAACCTTATAGGAATTTCAGAAATAGATGTTCAAAGTGTAGAATTGCTTCCAGGAGCCTCTTCAGCATTATATGGTGCGAATGCATTTAACGGAATTCTATTTATGAATAGTCGGGATCCATGGACAAATCAAGGAATTACTGCTTATGCTAAATTCGGGCAAACATCACAAAAAGCGGCGGGAGTAAATAATTTTTATGATTACGGAATAAGAGTGGCTCATGCATTTTCAAAACATTTTGCCGGGAAAGCCAACTTTACATTTATGAAAGGTACAGACTGGTATGCTACTAATTATAATGGTATTGACGCAAACGGCGATGAAGTTTCAGGAATAGACAGAAATAACCCAAGCTATAACGGTATAAACATCTACGGAGATGAGGTTGCCGTTAATCTTAAAAGCAGAAATGCTTTTGGATCATCAGCATATAATATTTTGCCTAACTTCGACATTTCTAGAACAGGATATAACGAAACTGATTTAACCGAAAGTAAGGTTAAAAATGCAAAAATTGATTTCTCTTTACATTTTAAACCTTGGGCAAACGATATCGAAATTATTTGGCAATCTAAATTTGGTTTTGGAAATTCAGTTTACCAAGGTGCAAGTAGATATAATTTGAATGGTTTCTTCATGCAGCAACATAAAATTGAGCTTAAAGGGAAGAACTTCTTTCTTAGAGGATATACAACTTCTGAGGATGGTGGGAAATCATACGATATGACATTTACCGCAATCAATATCAATAGATTATGGAAGTCAGATCAACAATGGTTTGCTGATTATGGAGGTGCGTTTGGGGCTGCAACTTTAGGGTTTGTTCCCGGCGTTGGAACAACTCCTGCTGAGGCACACGCATACGCAAGAAGCAGAGCTGACATTGGAAGATTAAGACCGGGAACTCAAGAATTCAAAGACGCCTTCAATCAGGTAATAGCAGATCCAAGTGTATTAACAGGATCTAAACTAGTAGATAATTCAAAAATTTATCATTCAGATGCCAATTATAACTTCAAAGACTTATTTAAACCAGCCGAAATCCAAGTAGGAGGTTCTTACAGAGTGTATGAGTTGAACTCTTTTGGAAGAATTTATACTGATGCAGAAAGTGCAATCAATTACAATGAATATGGGGTTTATACTCAAGTTCAGAAAAAGCTAATGGAAGACAGATTGAAATTAACAGGATCTGTCAGATATGACAAAGCAAAAAATTTCGACGGTAATTTTTCGCCTAGACTTTCATTTGTTTATGCTTTAGATAAAGAGAAAAACCATAACCTTAGAGGTTCCTTCCAAACAGGTTTCAGAAACCCAACTACACAAGATCAATACATCGGATTTAATATTGGAAGCAGAGTGCTAATAGGTTCTGCGCCAGACAACTTGTTAAGATTTACGGAAACATTGACAATCTCTCCTGCTGGTGGTGGTGGTACAACAACCTTAAATGGTGATATGGCTTATCATAATTCATTTACAAAAGAATCTTATTTATTGTTTGATGCTGCCTATAGATCAGGACCTCCTGCAGGAATAGATGCAGCAGCAGACTTGTTAGTAAAAGCAGATGTAGCTTTAGTAAAACCAGAACAAGTAAAAGCATTTGATTTAGGATATAGAGCCAACGTAAAAGGATTCTCATTAGATATTAATGGATACTATAATATTTACAATGATTTTATTGGGAATGTGAATGTTTTCACACCTTATTATGGAATTGCAGAAACGAATCCGGCAGATGTTTCAGCAGGCTCGGCTTCAGCTGCGCTTGCTAACAGAGATTCGAGAGAGTATCAACTATATACTAATACCGATGTGGAAGTAAAATCATATGGTTTTGGTTTAGGATTAACAAAAAAAATCTACAAGAATTTTGAACTTAGTGGAAACTACAATTATTCAGCGTTTGATTTTGATCAAGCTGAAGACCCAAATTTTGAGTCAAGTTTCAACACACCTAAACACAGAGTAAAGGGTTCTTTAAGCAATGATAAATTGTTTGGAAATTTAGGTTTTTCAGTTAGTGCAAGATGGAATTCAGAATATTTATGGGAATCTTCTTTTGCCGATGGAATGATAGATGAAGCAACTGTTATTGATGTGCAAGCGAACTATACTATAAAATCATTGAAATCAATACTTAAAGTTGGAGCAACAAATATCGGTGGAAAAGAATACGGACAGGTAATAGGATCAGGACTTATTGGACAACAATATTTTGTTTCTTTAACAATCACGCCTTAAAAAATCAATACTAATAAATTTAAAATATTATGATAAAAAATTTCAAATGGCTATTATTGGTTTCGCTAACCTTTGTAGCATGTAGCAGTGATGATGAAACGGTTGTTGAAACTAACTCATCAGATGGATTGCCTTTAACAGCAGGTACGGCCGACTTTTCTAAATATGTTGCATTAGGAAATTCTCTAACTGCAGGTTATTCTGATAGCGCGCTTTTTATGGAAGGGCAAAAAGGTTCCTATCCTAATTTATTATCCCAACAATTTGCTTTAGTTGGTGGTGGGGAATTCAAAATCCCTTACACTAGTGATAATATTGGAGGTTTGTTGCTTGGAGGATTCCAAATTCAAGGGCCTAGATTATACTTAGCTCCGCCTTCAGCACCTGGAGCTTCGCCTACTCCAACATCAGTTACAGGAACAGTAACTACTGAAATCACAAATGTTTTAACTGGACCCTTTAATAATATGGGAGTTCCTGGAGCAAAAAGTTTTCACTTATTAGCGTCAGGATATGGTAATGTTGCCGGAGTTTTAACCGGACAAGCAAATCCTTATTTTGTTCGATTTGCTTCTTCCCCAACAGCATCTGTTTTAGGTGACGCTGTGGCGCAAGACCCAACATTCTTTTCTTTATGGATTGGAAATAATGACGTTTTAGCCTACGCTACTTCTGGTGGTACAGGTGTAAATCAATTAGGGAATTATAATCCAGCAACCTATGGTGCTAACGACATTACGGATCCGACTGTATTTGCAAATGTTTATTCCACATTGTTAGACGGATTAACCGCTAACGGTGCTGGAGGTGTTGTAGCGAATATACCAGACGTAACCTCTGCACCTTTCTTTACTACGGTTCCAACTGATCCAATACCAGGATTAGCACCAGCAAGTGCTGCGCAACTAAATCAATTGTTTGGCGCTATAAATCAAATAACAACTGCTTTAAGTCAGCCTAGTAGATTTTCAGTTTTGGTTTCAGACGATGGAAATTCTGCTACAGTTGAAAAAAATCCACTATTAATTGTTGATGAATCTTTACCTAATTTGGCAGCATACATCACAGGAGCGCTAACTCCAGCTTTAGGAGCTCCAACCGCTGGATATTTGGGAAATTTATATGGAAGAGCAAGACATGCCAGAAAGACAGTTGGAGACAGAGATTATATTTTATTAACGGCAAGAACTGTAATTGGAACAACACAACCTGCAGTACCAGCTTCATTTAGTGTTATTGGTGTTACCTATCCAATGAAAGATTCAACTACTTTAACAGCAGACGAAACTTTGCAGGTAAAAACAGCAACTACTGCTTATAATACTACTATTCAGTCATTAGCATCAGTAACTGCTAAGAATTTGGCTTTCGTAGACGCCAATGCGATTTTAAATCAAGTTGCAAATTTTGGGATATCCAATGGTGGTTATACAGTAAATTCAACCTATGCAACAGGCGGTGCTTTCTCTCTTGACGGAGTTCATCCAAGTCCAAGAGGTTATTCTTTGATTGCAAATGAATTTTTAAAAGCCATAAATCTCAGATATGGTTCTAATTTTAAAGGGTATAATTTTTCAGATTTTAGAATTATGTTCCCTCCAGTTTTATAAAAATTAAATTAGTTAAATTTATAAAAGCCATCCCGATTAATTGGGATGGCTTTTTGTTTTTATGACGATTCAAAAAATCTTCCTTTTTTTATAAAATAATTATTGATTATTCGATTTATAAAAATTATCTTTGCGCTCTGAAAAAAGAATGTTTTATTCAAACCTAAACAGCTATTTAATAAATACATAAACAATGTCAAAAGCAATAGGAAAAGTTTCCCAAATCATTGGCCCAGTAGTAGACGTAGTATTTGATACTAAAGATGTTGAACTACCAAAAATCTATGACTCACTTGAAATCATTAACAAAAACGGTTCAATATTAGTACTTGAAGTGCAATCACATATTGGTGAAAACACAGTACGTACAATCTCTATGGACTCAACAGATGGTTTGAGTAGAGGAACTGCTGTAAACGCTACAGGTGCTCCAATACAAATGCCAATCGGTGCCGATATTTACGGACGTTTGTTCAATGTAATTGGTGATGCCATTGATGGTTTAGGAGATTTGCCAAAAGACGGAGCTAACGGAGTTTCTATTCACCGTCAGGCACCAAAATTTGAAGATCTATCAACTTCTACAGAAGTGTTATTCACCGGAATTAAAGTAATCGATTTGATTGAGCCTTACTCAAAAGGTGGTAAAATTGGATTGTTCGGTGGAGCTGGAGTTGGTAAAACAGTATTGATTCAGGAATTGATTAACAACATCGCTAAAGGTCACGGTGGACTTTCTGTATTCGCAGGAGTAGGTGAAAGAACACGTGAAGGAAACGATTTACTTCGTGAGATGTTGGAATCTGGAATTATAAAATATGGTGATGATTTCATGCACTCTATGGAAAATGGAGGATGGGATTTATCTAAAGTGGATAAACCAGGAATGAGAGATTCTAAAGCTACTTTCGTTTTCGGACAAATGAATGAGCCACCTGGAGCAAGAGCACGTGTTGCTTTATCAGGATTGTCTATCGCTGAATATTTCCGTGATGGTGCAGGTTCAGATCAAGGTAAAGACGTACTTTTCTTCGTTGACAATATCTTCCGTTTTACACAAGCAGGTTCTGAGGTTTCGGCGCTGCTAGGTCGTATGCCATCTGCGGTAGGGTATCAACCAACATTGGCAACAGAAATGGGTGCGATGCAAGAAAGAATTACATCAACAAACAAAGGTTCGATTACATCGGTACAAGCGGTATACGTTCCTGCGGATGACTTAACGGATCCGGCACCGGCAACAACGTTTGCTCACTTAGATGCAACAACAGTATTGTCACGTAAAATTGCTGAGCTTGGTATTTATCCTGCGGTGGATCCATTGGATTCAACTTCAAGATATCATCGCAATTCTTGGTTTGGAAGAGTTATCAGAAGAAGATAAATTATCCGTATCAAGAGCACGTAGAGTACAGCGTTTCTTATCGCAACCTTTCCACGTGGCAGAGCAATTTACAGGTATTCCTGGAGTATTGGTTGATATTAAAGAAACAATCAAGGGATTCAACATGATTATTGATGGAGAATTAGATCACTTGCCAGAAGCTGCTTTCAATCTTAAAGGCACAATCGAAGAAGCTATAGAAGCAGGACAAAAAATGTTAGCGGAAGCGTAATAGAATTAGGAATTAGGAATTAAGAATTAGGATTTAACTAATTCCTAAATCCCAAATCCTGAATCCTAAATATAAATTTATGATTTTAGAAATAGTATCACCAGAAGCTACATTATTCAAAGGAGAAGTTACTTCGGTTTCTTTGCCAGGCGTAACAGGTTCATTCCAAATTTTGAATAACCACGCACCAATAGTTTCTATTTTAAAACATGGCGTCGTAAAAATCGAGGCGGCAAGTTTTAAATTTGATAAAGAAGTAGCAGCCAAGTTTACCAAAGTAAACGAGCAAAACTACCTTTTGGAAATCAATTCAGGAACTATTGAAATGAAAGACAATAAGGTAATTGTATTAGCAGACTAAGACAATTCAACCCAAGCGTAGCGAATTGTACGCAGTAAAATAAAAGAAGAAAGCTCAGTCTCGTCACAAAACGAGATTGGGCTTTTTTTATTAGAAGCTATTCCGGCTGTTCGCTCTATCTTTTTCTTCCAAAAAAGAAAAAGGATGCCGCTGCCATCCGGGCTAAAATCATTTTACTTTTTTTAGTGACTTAATCACTAACGAGGCTAATACTAATGCCTCAATCGCCAGTCCTGCAATCAATACAAATTTTGAAAATTCATAGTGGCAAATCTTTAATAGAGCTCCAATTATAACCAAGAGCATTCCAAGTACTAATAAGATAAGTTCCTTTTTCATAATTACTATTTTATTTCGTTTACATATTCTAATATATCACCGGGCTGACATTCCAATACATCACAAATGGATTCGAGCGTAGAAAAGCGAACGGCTTTGGCTTTCCCGGTTTTAAGTATGGAAAGATTGGCAGTTGTAATTCCTATTTTTTCTGCCAGTTCATTGGAACGCATTTTGCGTTTGGCCAGCATCACATCAAGATTTAAGATAATAGGCATAATCAAATAGTTAATTCGTTTTCTTCTTTTATGTTTTTGGCAATTTTAAAGACCTCACTAATAACCATAAAAAACAATCCTAAGCAAATGGATAAAATAAATGAGTCATAGCCACCAAAATCTAAAGACAATCCTATATGATTTCTTTTTACTGCATTAAAAACAGATAAGCTTACATTGCTAATTAATGAAGAAGCAATGATTAATTTACCTATTAAGTTAAAATAGCGAATCACCTCCTCGTTAAAAATATCTCTTCGCTGAAAATGGTTTACCACTTTTCGTAATAAATAAACACTATAGATGAATAAAATTCCAGAAACAACATTAACTAAAATAACAGTTTTGGAAAAAAAATCGGTACTCAAGATTTCTTGTCCTTTTATTTTTACCGGATAATCACCGATGTTTCCGGTTAGTAAAAAAGGAACGAAAAGCAATATGGCTAATAAACTAATCATAGACAACAGCCAAAATAGATCCAATAGGTTCTTTAAAATTTGTAATTTTTTCATGGTAAAATAGTTTTAGTTGACAGCAAATATATAAAAATTATTGATAAACAATAATAAATATTCTAAAAACAATAATTAATTTGAATTTATATAAAAAATCGTTCCTTATATTTGTAGTAATGAAACTCCCAAAATCACTCCAACAAAAACTCGAGCAACGCAAAGCTAACAATGCTTTACGCCAATTGCCTGTTGCCAATGATTTAATCGATTTTGCTTCCAATGATTATATCGGCTTTGCCAAAAACGAAATCCTCTTTCATGAAACGCACCAATTTCTTTTAGATAAAAATATAAAAGTAAATGGAGCAACAGGTTCGCGCCTACTTTCGGGGAATCATGGTTTATATACTGAAGCAGAAGACTTTATTGCCCAATTTCATCACGCTGATGCCGCACTCATTTTCAATTCGGGTTACGATGCCAATATTGGCTTTTTCAGCTCAGTGCCGCAACGAAATGATGTGATTTTGTACGACGAATTATGTCACGCTTCTATTCGAGATGGTCTCCAAATGAGCCATGCCAAAGCCTATAAGTTTCAGCATAATGATTTTGAAGATTTAGGGCGCTTATTACAGCGATGTCAGACTGAGCCTGTCGAAGTCTATATAGTAACCGAAAGCGTCTTCTCTATGGATGGCGATTGCCCTAACTTGGAACAGCTTACAAATCTTTCCGAAAAGTATGGCGCTTATTTAGTCGTTGACGAAGCGCATGCGCTTGGAGTTTTTGGTCAACATGGCGAAGGATTAGTCCAAAGTTTAGGATTGCAAGACAAAGTTTTTGCCCGAATTATGACTTTCGGAAAAGGATTAGGCTGTCATGGTGCGGCAGTTTTAGGAAGTCAAAATCTGAAAAGTTATTTGGTCAATTTTGCTCGAAGTTTTATCTACACCACAGGACTTTCGCCCCATAGCGTTGCTACTATTTTGCAATCGTATAAAAATTTGACAAAAGAAAAAAATGCCATACAAAAATTGAAAGACAACATCATATTCTTCAATCAAGAGAAAATGCGATTAGGTTTGAAACCAATGTTTGTTTATAGCAAATCTGCCATTCAATGCGCTATCATTCCGGGAAATGAAAGGGTGAAAAATATTGCAAACCAACTTCAGCAAAAGGGATTTGATGTCAGACCAATTCTTTCACCAACGGTTCCCGAAGGACAAGAGCGTTTGCGTTTTTGTCTACACAGCTTCAATTCGGAATCCGAAATTGCTAATGTCTTGGAATTGTTAAGTACTTTTGTGTTCGATATAAATTAAAAATAAGGATTACACAGAGACACACAGAGAAAAAAGGAGATACACTGAGCAATAAATTAACTCTGTGAATCTCTGCTAAACCTCTGTGCATCTCTGTGAAACTTAAAAAATCTGTGTCATCTGTGTTCAAAAAATTAAAACAGAAATGTTTTCTAATTATGGAAGAAGAAAAATTTACATTTTTACGCCGATTTCAATATTCTAGTGAAGCTATAATTTACCAAGGTAAATTAGAAAGCCAAGGTATTGAAGTGTTTATGAGAGACAACAATATTGTTGATTCCAATCCGTTGTATAGTAATGCAGTTGGTGGCGTGAAAATGTTTGTCAAAACAGAAGATTTTGATAAGGCTAATGAAATCTTGGGTGACGTAAGTCTTTATTCTGTTGATGATGACAATGAGCTCATGAAATGTCCGGAATGTGGTGCCGAACAAGTGGATATGGAAACTTCTATTGATGGTGTAAAATCCTTTTTTCAGATTGCAATTCTTGGTGCGTTCGCTCAATTCTTTTCAAAGTATAAATACAAATGTCAAAACTGTAAATTCGAATTTGATTAAATGCAAATAACATTATGAAAAACCTTCTCGCATTAATTTTAATATTGCTTACGAGCCATTCATTTTCACAAGATTATAAATCAGACTTTGGAAAATATTTTCAGGAAAAGGATATTATAAAGCAAAACGAAACACTTCTAAAATGGGAACAAGCCAGACCAAATGATGCAGAATTGTTCACTTCTTATTTTAATTACTATTTTCAAAAATCAAAAAGAGAAATTTTAAGTTTAACTAAGAAAGAGCCTGAAGGGGAAGCTTTGATTTTGAAAGACAGCATCAACCAAACGGAGGGTTATTTAGGCAGTACTATAAACTATGGCGACACAGATTTAAAAAATGCGTTTGCTAAAATCGATAAAGGAATAAGCCTTTATCCGGATAGGCTTGACATGAGATTTGGAAAAATTTATGCTCTTGGAAAAGTTGAGGATTGGGCAAATTTCACTTCTGAAATTATAAAGGCAGTAAACTATTCGGCAACAAACCAAAACAATTGGACCTGGACAAATAACATAAAAAAAGACGATGGAAAGAAGTTCTTTTTAGCATCACTCCAAAGTTATCAGGTGCAGATTTATGACACTGAAAATGATAACTTACTCCCTAATATGAGAGAAATAGCCTTGACAATCTTAAAATATTATCCTGAGAGTGTCGAAAGTTTGTCCAATCTTTCAGTTACCTATTTCCTATGGGGAGAATTTGATAAAGGTCTGGACGCGCTTTTTAAGGCAGAAAAAATCAATCCAAAAGATTCCATTGTTTTATCAAATATTGCTAATGGTTACAAACAAACAGGTAATAAAGCCAAGGCTATTGAATATTACGAGAAAACTATTCAATTTGGAGATGAAGAAATTAAAACTTTTGCCAGAAACCAGATTACAGAATTAAAAAAATGAAACTATTCATCACAGGAATTGGAACCGATGTCGGGAAAACGATAGCATCAGCAATAGTAGTCGAAGCTTTGGAAGCCGACTATTGGAAACCCATACAAGCCGGAGATCTAGACAATTCGGATAGCCATAAGGTTATGTCAAAAGTCGAAAGTCGAAAGTCGAAAGGACATCCAAATGCTTATGCACTAAACACGCCAGCAAGTCCACATTTGGCCGCGCAGCTTGACGGGATTACTATCGGTTTAAAACAAATCAAAGAACCAAAAACTGATAATCATCTGGTTATTGAAGGTGCAGGTGGCGTTCTAGTTCCTTTAAATGACAAGGATTGTATTATTGATATAATCCAAAAAGACTATAAAGTTATTGTTGTTTCGCGTCATTATTTGGGAAGTATAAATCATACATTGCTGACAATAGAAGCATTACAAAACAGAAAAATAAAAGTAGCCGGAATTATATTTTCAGGCGACGAAAACAAAGCGACAGAAGAAATTATATTGAATAAAACTGGTGTTAAATTCATTGGGCGTATTGATAACGAACCTTATTTTGACCAAAATGTTATTCGATATTATGCGGATAAATTTCGTGACAATCTTTTAAATTTGTAGAGATGAGAGATAATAGATGGATAGATAATAGACATTTTATCTATAGTCATCTATCATCTCTTAGTCTATCATCTATTATCTAAAAAAAATGACCCTTTCCGAAAGAGACAAACTATATAACTGGCATCCCTACACGCAACACAAAACCGCTGCTAACTTTCCGGCGATTGTCAAAGGTGAAGGTGCTTTGCTCTGGGACGAAAACGGCACCGAATATATCGATGCGATTGCTTCTTGGTGGGTGAATCCGTATGGGCATTCTAACAAAGTTATTGCGGATGCTATTTACAAACAGTTAACCACTTTGGAGCATGTTTTGTTTGGTGGTTTCACGCATGACAAAGCTGTTTTATTAGCTGAAAAGTTGATGACCATTTTACCCAAAAACCAAAAGAAACTCTTTTATTCTGATAACGGTTCCACTGCGGTGGAAGTCGCTTTGAAATGCGCCCTGCAATTCAATTATAACAAAGGAATCAAAAAAACAAAAATCATTGCTTTTGAAGATGCTTTTCATGGCGACACTTTTGGAGCCATGGCGAGTAGTGGCATTACATTTTTTACAGAAGCATTCAAAGGTTCGTTGCTTGAAGTAATCCGTATTCCGGTACCGACAAATGGCAATGAAGAACGGGGTTTGAAAGCATTACAGAATTTGGTTGCAACCAATGAATTTGCCGCATTTATTTTTGAACCGTTGGTGCAAGGCGCGGCGGGAATGGTAATGTATTCTCCAGAAGTTTTAGATAAAATGATTGCTATCTGCAACCAAAATAAGGTGTTTACCATTGCCGATGAAGTGATGACAGGTTTTGGGAAAACTGGGAAAACTTTTGCCGCAGATTATCTGGACAATAAACCCGATATGATGTGTCTTTCAAAAGCGCTGACTGGCGGAACAATCCCTATGGCTATTACCACTTTTACCCAAGAGATCTTTGAGGGCTTTTATGACGATGACACCAATAAAGCCTTTTTTCACGGACATACGTTTACCGCAAATCCAACCGGTTGCGCAGCAGCTTTGGCAAGTATTAATTTATTGCAGACTGCAGCAATGCAAGACAATATCGCCAGAATTAACCAATTGCATTTGGCTTTTGAATCCAAAATAAAATTACATCCCAAAGTAAAAACAACTCGTGTGCTCGGAGTCATCTTCTCTTTAGAAATTAAGACCGAAAATGAGGAAAGTTACTATGGAACGATGCGCAATAAACTCTACAATTTCTTTATTGAAAATGGAATAATTCTGCGCCCTGTTGGGAATATCGTTTACATTCTACCGCCTTATATTATTACAGATTCACAATTAAAAAAAGTATACGCTACAATCGAAAAAGCACTCGAAATAGTTTAAGTTACACAGAGATGCACAGAGGTTTTGGAGAGATACATGGAGAAAAATAATTTATTAAAACTCTGTGAATCTTCATTTTTTCTCTGTGAATCTCTGTGAAACAAACCCAAAACTTCCCGACCTTTGCGGTTAAATAAAACAAAACATTGAAAAGACCCATTGCCATAACTTCCATTGCTTCTTTTTCTCCATTAGGAAAAACCACTGCCGATGTTTGGAAGGAATATCTGAATCCAAGATCGTTGATTGTCGAAAAGCAACTAGGGAATATTTCGGCTTTGGTTGCACCATTATCGGAAACTTTGGCTAAAGAAGTTCAGGCATTGCGAAACTCGGATGTAAAGTATAAATCCCTTGACAATTCGGTGCTGTATGCTATTTTGGCATCCAGAGAAGCGGTGAAACAAGCGGGTTGGAACGATTCAAAATTTGGCATCAACATTGGTTCTTCGCGTGGTGCTACACAACTTTTCGAAAAGCATCATCAGGAATTTTTAGAAACCGGAAAGACACCAACGCTAGCTTCGCCAACAACAACTTTAGGAAACATTTCCACTTGGGTGGCTCATGATTTAAAATCAAATGGCCCGGAATTGTCCCATTCGATAACGTGTTCCACAGCACTTCATGCTTTGTTAAACGGAATCGCTTGGCTACAAGCCGGCATGGCAGATGCCTTTTTGGTTGGCGGAAGTGAAGCACCCTTAACTACGTTTACGATTGCTCAAATGCAGGCGTTGAAGATTTATGCTCCACTTCGACATCCCGAAGCTTCGGGACAGTGTGATAATGATAAGGAGAGATACAATCAAGATGCACAATGTCAGTCTGAGCCTGTCGAAGACCTTTTATATTATCCATGTAAGGCATTGGATTTAGAGAAAACCAAAAACGCTATGGTATTAGGAGAAGGCGCCGCAATGGCGTGTTTGGAAATCGGAGAACAAAAAAATGCCTTAGGTTATGTTACCGGATTTGGTTATGCCACTGACGATTTACAACACAGTATATCCATCACCGATGAAGCAGAATGTTTTCAGAAATCAATGAAAATGGCGTTGCAAAATGTTACATTAGACGAAGTTGACGTAATTGTGATGCACGCGCCGGGAACGATTAAAGGAGACAAATCTGAATACAAAGCGATACAAAAAGTCTTCGGTGCTTCGACCAGCTCAGCACAGGCTAACCTTCCAATGGTAACGACCAACAAATGGAAAGTAGGCCACACTTTTGGTGCTTCCGGAATGCTTAATATTGAAATGGCGCTTTTGATGATGCAACACCAACAGTTTATCGGAGTTCCTTTTGTTACCGAACAAAATCCGCGCAAAGCGATTCGAAACGTTCTGATAAATGCGGTTGGATTTGGGGGTAATGCGGTGAGTATTTTGTTGAGCACTTCGACAGGCTCAGTGTGACAATTGTAGTTCTTATTCTATTTGTTGTTATGGTTGGAGGAATGTGCTTCTTATTCTATTTTCCGGGATTACAATTAAACAGAGGTTTGTCAGTCTGAGCTTGTCGAAGACAATCTCTTTAAGCAAATTGCACTTTACTTCCTTCGTCAGCACAAGCTAGCTCAGTGTGACAACGTTAAGGAAGACACAATCAAGATGCACAATGTCAGTCTGTCCCGAAGCTTCGGGATGTCGAAGACCCAAACGAAGACCCAAACTGAGTGTAGTTTTTAGAATATAACACTAATTTATCCCAGTCCTCTTTTATCAAGGCTTCTTTTTTTCTTCGCGTCCAGCCTTTTATTTGTTTTTCTACTGCAATGGCATTTAATACATCGTTGAAATTTTCAAACCAAACTAATTTCAAAGGTCTTTTATCAAAAGTATAGCAATCTTTATTTCTCCCCGAGAGATGCTCTTGCATTCTTCTTTCAAGATTATTTGTAAAGCCAGTGTAGTATGAATCGTCACTACATTTTAAGATATAGACAAAATATGTTTTCATAGTGAAATTTATTTTGTACTAAATTACTTAAATATTTTTTATGTTGTGTATGATTTAATGCACTTCGACAGGCTCAGTGTGACAATGCTTGATACAATTGCCATCGCGGTTTCAGTCTGTCCCGAAGCTTCGGGATGTCGAAGATTTATTCTTAGCTTGTCGAAGACAACTCTTTCAACTTCCCATAAATCAAACTATTTTCCCAACCTTTACGCAAAAGGTAATCACAAAACTTTTTTTTCTTTTTTTGAACATTGGTTTCTTTGATAGTTTCCCAATGCCTTTCGGCTAGTTTGTCAAAAGTTTCTTGGTATTCTTCATCCAAGATTTCGGTTAAAGCGTATTTGATATTGGGTGCCGAAATGTGACGCTGTTTGAGTTCGTTAACAATTCGGTTTTTGCCCCATAGTTTGATGCGGTGTTTTCCTCTAGCAAAACTTCGGGCGAAACGTTCTTCGTTTAGAAAATTATGTTGAATTAAGTGAACCAGTATAGCGTCCGTTTCATTAGATTTCATACCCAAATCATTTGCTTTCTGAACCACTTCCTGATGACAACGTTCCTGATAAGAACAATAATATTCTAGCTTGAGTTGGGCTTCTTTTAGTGTTAATGTTTCGTTCATTTTTGGGTACAAATTTCAAAAACAAAGTTAGGGAATTGCCCTGAATACTTTCATGCTAAAATAGTAATTAGGATTAAACTCACGGAAACAGTGCTTTAAAAATCTAAATAAATAAAGATAACGTAAATAAAAACATCATTTTATATGCAATTAGCCGTGAATATTAATAAACATAGCGTTTTATTAATAATTTATTAAGGTAAACTACTTGTGTTTTAGTAATTTAGATGTAAATTTGTTGTCCCAAATTCTACTATTTATGTCTTGACCTTTTTTTGCGAAATAAAAATAAGGGCTATTGCTTAGATAATTAACGAGATAACATAATTCATTTTATAATGAAACAAAAAATATTCTTTATTACGCTTTTGATTAATGTCCTTTGTTCTAGTGAGATAAATGCTCAGTTATTACAGTGGAATACTTATGGGAATACTGGTTTAGAGACCTCGGAATCTAGTATCTATAATAATGCTAATGTCAGTGCGTCTGATTTAACAATAGGTTCTATAACTGCAATAGGTAATGCCAATAGACTAGGAGGTAGCGATTGGTTTGATACCGGAGACGCTAATCCTACATCGCTGACGGAGTCTATAACAGGTAATGATTATATTCAATTTATTGTTACACCTAATTCGGGCGCGACATTTACCCCAACTTCTTTTGTGTTTAGTTGGGATCGTTCAGCTACCGGCCCAAGTAGTTTAGCACTGCGTTCCTCTGCAGATGGTTATGCAGCTAATTTAGGTACGATTACGGGTTTAGCGGCATCAATAACTACAGGCAACACTATCACTATTTCAGGTTTAACTAATATCGGAGTTGCAACTACATTCAGATTGTATGGTTATGGCGCTACAGGTACTTCTGGTACGGGAGGGTTTGATATTAGCACTAATATAGTCAATGTAACCCTAAACGGAACAACAACTGCTTCGTGCACTCCACCTACCATTGCTTCTTTATCACCAGCTGCAGGAATTGTTGGCAGTCAGGTTACTATTACTGCTGGTTCAGGCAGTCTTAGTGGAGCTACAGCTGTTTTTAATGGCGTAGCTGCAACCACTGTTTCAAGTTCTGCTACTCAATTGGTCGTTATCGTTCCTACAGGTGCTACTTCAGGAAGTTTAGTTATTACTGATACACAACCCTGCTCAACTAGTACAACTTTTACTGTTCTGTCAACTGCATCAGCCTGCGGAGTTCTTTCGGATTTAATAATAAGTGAGGTTACAGATACAAATTATGGTGGACTTAGTTATATTGAAATTTATAACGGAACCGGAGTTTCGGTTAATCTTTCTTCTTATAATTTACAATTTTATTCTAACGGTGCAAGTTCTCCATACGCCACAACAGGGCTTAGTGGAGTTCCCGCTTTTTCCGGGATGCTTGCCAACGATCAAACCTATACGGTAAGTACAGCACCCAGTGCCTCTCAATGCGGGATAACAGGAGGAAATGGCTCTCTGGCTAATTTAATTACTACTGTAAATGGCGTTAATTTTGGGGTCGGTGCAGATGACCAAATAGTTCTTTACAAAGGCATTACAAAAATAGACAGCTGGGGCGATGCCACCGGTAACTGGTCCTCTTCTTTAGGCATTAGTACTGAAGGCGCTGATTTTAGAAGAAATCCCACTGCTACAACTTTACCAAGCACCACTTATAGTAATTCTGACTGGACTGTAATAAACTGGGTAGGTACTGGTTCCGGAGCTTGTTCAACAAATGATTACTCAGATATCGGCATTTACAATTATACCCCGACTTCTTCAACTACTTGGGACGGGACATCTTGGTCTAACGGAACGCCGACACTGTCTAAATTAACTATTATTAACGGCGCTTATAATACGACCTCAAACGGCAGTTTTGAAGCTTGCAGCCTTATTGTTAAGGCCGCAAAAACACTTACGATTACTGCTAATCAATATGTAGCTATCCAATATAATTTAACGGTAAAGCCAACAGGGAATATTATTGTAAATGACAATGGCTCATTAATTCAGATAGATGATTCTGGAGTTAATTCAGGAAGTATTGATGTAAAGAGAGTGGCAACAATTAAGAAAACTGATTACGTGTATTGGTCTTCACCGGTTTCAGGATTCGGAGTTCAAAGCATATCGCCAGGTTCTCCCGCTTCCCTTATTTGGAAATGGAACACTACACAAATCAATTCTAATGGTGGAGAAGGCAACTGGCAAAACACCAATGAAACAATGCAGGAATGCAAAGGCTACATTGTACGCGGTCCTGATAGTTATAATAATACCACCGCGGCTGATTACATGGCTACATTTACCGGAACTCCTTTTAACGGAGAGTGCCAACCAACTATTTACAGAGGTAATGATACTAATGCCGGTTCCGCTGGACCGAATGGAATTATGAGGACTATAAAGGACGATAATTGGAACTTACTCGGAAATCCATACCCCAGTTCCATCAACGCCATTAAGTTTTTGACACTTAACACCAATATTGATGGCAATATCCGATTATGGACTCATGGTACATTGCCAAGTGCTGCTGTATTAGATCCTTTTTATGGAAACTTCGTTTACAACTATGAACCAAGTGATTACATTACTTATAACGTTACCGGCGCAAGTAGTGGGCCAAGTGCTTTCAATGGGTATATTGCTTCGGGCCAAGGTTTTTTTGTAATTATGAATGATGGTCCCGCTGATACTACTCAAAAAGTAACCTTCAATAATTCATTGAGAGCAACTGTAGCAACAGCAAACACTTATTATGACAACTCTTACTTTTATAGAAATAATACTAACAATTCCTTTTCTAATCAAAAAGGAAGAATTTGGCTTGACCTTATCAATACTAGTACAAGCAAGTCTAGTAGAGCTTTAGTGGGTTACATACCAGAAGCAACTTTAGCAAAGGACAGATTATATGATGCTTTTTTTCAAGTGAGAAACAGCATGAGTATTTTTTCGATGATAAATGAGGAAGCGATGGATATTCAGGGAAGACCAGTACCTTTTAAAAAGGACGATGTAGTTCCTATTGGTGTTAAAATTAGTTCTGCAGGAACCCATTCTATTGCTTTGGGAGCTATTGATGGTTTATTCGAAAGTGCTGGTAAAAATATATACATAGAGGATACTATGACAGGTATTATTCATGATTTAAAAGCAGCACCTTATGTATTTACTTCAGAAACCGGAAAATTCACAAGCCGATTCAAATTGCGTTATCAAAACCGTAATCAATCACAAGAGAATAAACCAAGCGATATTACTATTGAAAAAGTCTTAGTTTACTCCAATCAAAATACAATTACAGCGTATTCCTATTCAGAAAAAATAACCAACATCAAAGTATTTGATATGTTGGGAAGAGCAATAGACGAAGAAATAGATTTAAATAATCAGGAAGTTACGGTTAATTTAACTAGCATAAATCATCAACCCGTAATTCTAAAAATAACCTTGGAAAACAATGAGATAGTTACTAAGAAAATACTATTTTAAGATTTTGTTTATAAAATCGGAGGTCATTTTTAGTAAAGAAAATCTGAACTATAAAGTCTTCTTTCAAAGAATTGGTGTCAATTAATAAAAGATAGTTTAAAATCATAATGTTTTAATAACTTAAACCCATTGTAATTTAGTAATTTACATGTAAGTTTGTTTCCCCATTTCTACTAAAATGTCTTGACCTTTTTTTGCGCACTCAAAAGAAACGATAATACTATGGAAATAAATACGATATATCATATTATGAATTATAAAAAATTACTTGTTGCGCTTTTTGCTTTGTTAAACTTTAATTATTCCAGTGCTCAATTATTGCAATGGAACACTTTTGGAAATTTAGGAACAGAAACTACTGAACCAAGTGTTGCTAATGACGCTAATATTGCTGCTGCTAATTTAACATTAGGAGCAGGTGTTACAACAGCTGCAAATAGTAACCGCTTTGGTGGGACAAACTGGTTTGATACAGGAGACACCAATCCCACAACTCTGGCAGAGTCTATAGCAGGTAATGATTATATTCAATTTGTTGTAACACCAAATGCCGGATTTTCTTTTACACCAACTTCATTAGTCTTTGGTTGGGATCATTCAGCTACTGGTCCAAATAGTTTAGCGCTTCGTTCCTCTGCGGATGGTTATGTAGCTGATTTAGGAGCTGTTACAGGATTAGCAGCGTCAATAACCACAGGTAACACTATAACCATATCTGGACTAACAAATATAACAGTTGTCACTACCTTTAGATTATATGGTTATGGGGCAACAGCAACTGCAGGTAGCGGAGGTTTTGATGTATCCATTAGCGTTGTCAATGTTCAATTAAATGGGACAACTGCTGCAACTGCTAAAATTACCAAACAAAATGGACCTTGGTATGATACCAACACATGGACAGGTTTGGTTGTACCAACCAACGCTGATAATGTTATAGTTAATCACACTGTTACCAATGTTACTAGCGGCGCTACTATCTCGCGAGGTACAAAAACAACCGTTATAAACGGAAGTTTATCAACTGGAGCTTTTACTTATAGCAGTGATGCAGCAACTACTGTAAATGGTACTTTTCAAATAGAAACAGGCGGTTGGGCTACTACAGGTAACGGTACTAATTTTACTTATGGAGCTGCAGGAACGTTAAATTTTAATGCGGGTTCAGCCTACACGGTAAATAATACAGACGTTTTTTGGCCTTCAAGCAATAGCCCGGTAAATGTGAATGTGCTGCAAGGTGGTTTAACTATGAACTCCGCCAGCAGGGCAGTTTCCGGAACTTTCGCTACCGCAGCTGCGGTTACTTTGACTTCTTCTACATTGACTCTCAACGGAACCTGTCAGATTAATTCAGGAGGATATTTTAATAATTCTCCTATTTATGGTGCCTCATCATTATTGCGATACAATATTAATGGTACTTATGGAAGAGGATTTGAATGGACAACCACAGCAGGGACTATAGGAACCACTCCCGGTTATCCTAATGATATTCAAATCACAAATACTACTACTTTAGATTTCCCAAACACAGGAGCGGCAGCATTTTCTTCTAATCTTGGTTTGAATAGAGATTTAACTATTGACGCGGGCTCTTTCCTCTACATGGATTATGGTGGTTTTAACAAGAGTGGGTCATTAACAGTTGGAAGAAATATAACGATTTCAGGGAATTTATCTTTAGGGAATGCTCTTAATGGTGATTTATTTGTAGGTGGCGACTGGACCAGAACAGGAACCTTTACGCCAAATTCTCGCACCGTAAATTTTATAGGTTCATCAGCACAATCCCTTACAGGTGCAACTGCCTTTGATTTTGTAACCATGAATGGAACGGGTGGATTAACATTAAATAACAACATAACTGTCAATCAAAATTTAGTATTTACTTCGGGTAAAATTACTTTAGGCACATCCAATTTGACGCTTGTTGGAACTGTTTCCGGAGCTACTACTTCAAATTATGTGGTAACCAATAACACAGGGCAGTTTAAAAAAATTGTTGGCGGAAGTGCAGTTTTGTTTCCTGTTGGAAATTCAGCTTATAATCCAATTACTTTTACCAACACAGGAACGTCTGATACTTATGGGGTTCGAGTACTTGATGGTGCTATCACCACAGGATCAAGTAATACAAAAACAGTTAAAAGAAGTTGGGTAACGACTGAAGCAGTTGCTGGAAATAGCATCTTATCAGTGGTTGCACAGTATAATACTGGCGAACCCGATACCGGTTTTGCAGCAGCAACGACACCTTATATTGGATTTTACAATGGTTCAACATGGTCACAAGTTGGGGCAACTTTAGCAGGCTCCAATCCATTTACTGCAACATCAACAGCTAACACTTCGCCGAGCGATTTAACAACAGGAACTCAATATTTTGCTATTGGTAAAGACAATGCGTTTATATCCGTTGCAACCAAATTGGTAATTACAGCTATATCTCCAACCTCGCCAACTGCCGGTATCGGATTTAGCGTAACGGTTCGTTCTCAGGATGTTTATAACGATTTTTCAAATGTAGCCGCTAATACTGCTTTTACCTTAAGTACAAACGGTGCTGCAGGTGCAATTGCAGGAACTATAACCGGTACAATCCTGGCAGGAACAAGTACTATTACAGTAACAGGCGTAATTCTTCCTACTGCAAGTGCAGTAAATACAGTAACGCTTACCGCTACTAGAACAAGCGGAGACACTTTGACCGCAGGAACCAGTAGTTTATTTACTGTGTTACCACCGGCTTCAAAATTGGCATTTGTTGGAGTGCCGGCAACGGGTTATGTAGGGGTTCCTATAGCCTCTTTTACTGTGGAAGCCCGGAGAACGGATAATTCTGTAGATACTTCCTTTACCGGGAATATAACTATTGCTATTGTGACAGGATCTGGGATTTTATCCGGAACGTTGACTGTTGCTGCTGTTGCGGGAGTAGCTACTTTTAGCACCGCACAATTTGATACTGCGACCGTTTATACTTTAATCACAAGTTCAGGAAGTTTGACTACTGATACTAGTGGCAATATAACGATAACAAATAACACTGATTTTTATAGAAGTAAAGCATCGGGGAATTGGAATGTAGCCACAACTTGGGAAAGTTCTGTAAACGGTTCAACAGGTTGGGGAAATGCAACTCTTACACCAAATGCTTATAATACGGTATATATTCAAAGCGGATACACTGTAACATTAACACAAAATGAAGCGTGCAATGATTTGAATATAGCTTCAGGAGCCACAGTGGGAGTGTCAATGACAGCAATTCCCGGCAAAATCGACCTCGCTTCTTTTGGGTTAAGTGTTAATGGAAAGATGAGAGATTACTGGGGCACCGTTGGAACTGTTCCAGGTACAAATCAAGGCAATGGCTATTATGGCTATCCATTTTTAGCAACAACCGGCAAAGTGAGTATTGTAGGAATTACAAGAACGGTTCTAAATACTGGAGAATGGGGTGCGTCTATAACTAATTCATCTTCAGGGGTATTTCCACTAGAAATTAATATGACAAACAATAGTCAAATAGCTACATTCGCAACCAATATTAAAACCACTTCATTCAGTCTAGTAACGGGAACAGTTTCCGGCGCACTAATAAGCGCGGATACTGGAACAATTGCTGTAGGGGATGTAACAATAGGAGCTGGGACCACCTTGATATCTAGCGCGGATTCGACAGCAGGAACAAATGTATTTCAAAGGACTGGAGGTTCTCGAGCTGGTACCTTGACTATAGCTGGTACATTGAAACTAACCGGTGCACTTCCAAGATTTTCTATGAATGCAGTGGTTAACACAACAGGCACTGTTGAATATGGGGGGGCAGATCAAACGTTTATAAATGTCATTAACTCAGGAGTAGCAATGACCTACAATAATGTAACCATATCAGGCACAGGCACAAAATCATTATTAAGCACACCTACTGTTTTGACTGGTAATTTGAATGTAAATGCCAGTAATTTAGTGATAAAAACAAGTGAAGTAATTGAGGTAAAAAAAGCGGTTACTGTCGCCTCAGCAACAGGAGCTACTTTTGAAATTAAGGACAAAGGACAACTGGTTCAAGTTGATGATATTGTAAATGGTGCCAACATTTATAATGGCAGTAATACCGGTAATATTATTTATAATAGAACAGCCTCATCCATTAAGGGTTACGATTATGTATACTGGGGCTCACCAGTGACAGGGCAGGATATAAGTACGATATATAGTAGCCCATCACCTGGGTATAAATATTTTTGGAATCCTATATGGGCAAATATCAATACACTAAGTACAGGTACATCAGGAAATTGGCGACCAGCATCTGGTTTAATGACTCCTGCAACAGGCTATATAATAAGAGGGTCAAGTTCTTATGGAATGGTGGCAACGAATATACCTGCTGTTTTCACAGGTATTCCGAACAATGGACAGATTTTGACTCCTATATCAAGGGGTGGTAATACAATAGCAAGTCAAACAGGAATAAATTTAGCTTCAATCACTAATCTTGATGATAATTGGAATCTAGTTGCAAATCCGTATCCATCAGCGATTGATGCATTGAGTTTTTTAGCCGATAACAGTAATTTAACTCTAAACGGATTTGTATGGTTATGGAGGCACAACTCTACCCCAACAACGGTAAGTAATGTATTTTACGGAACTTCTACTAGTAATTATAATACTAACGGCTATATATCATACAATGCCCTGGGTTCTAGTCCAGCTGGATTTAATGGTAAAATAGCTGCTGGGCAAAGTTTCTTTGTCAGCATGGTTGACGGACCGGGCGCACCAGACCCGCTTGCCAATCAAACAGTTATTTTTAAAAACACCATGCGCAAAGACAAAACGACTAATGTTATTAATGATAATTCTCAGTTTTATAAAAATTCATCACATAGCGATAGTGCTTTAGAATATGAGAAACACAGAATTTGGCTTGATTTAATAGATGTAGATAACAATTCCGTTTCCGCTTTAGTTGGTTACGCAGCAGAAGCTACGTTAGGCTTAGACAGAATGTATGATGCATTTAAAAATATCGATAACGAAAAGAGCATCTATACTTTAGTAGACAATTCTACTTTAATTATACAAGGGCGTCCAATGCCCTTTGACCAAAATGATCAAGTCCCAATGGGAGTTCGTATTATGTCAGCCGGAGACTATAAAATAGGGATAGCTGCTGTTGATGGATTGTTTGAACATGACCAACCAATTTATTTAGAAGATAAAGCATTAAATATAATTTATAATTTAAGACAAAGCCCATATAGTTTCACCTCTGCTGCAGGGATAATCAACGATAGATTTGTATTGCGATACACTAACACTGCATTGGGTAATCCGGATTTTGGAAATCTTGCCAGTAGTGTTGCATTAGCCACCAATCATGGTGAAATGACTATCAAGTCTTATATTGAAAACATTGATGAGGTAACGGTATATGATGTATTAGGTAGACAATTGTTCTTCGCAAAAGCCATAAACAGCACTAATTTTGTGACGTCCATTATTAACGCAAAACAACAAACATTAATTGTCAAAATTAAGCTGGAAAATGGTGTGACGATTTCAAGAAAAATTATTCTGTAAGAGTAGAGAAAAGAACAAAGAGAAAAGAACAAAGAATAAAAAAAACGGTTTCGTTACTAATAACGAGACCGTTTTTTTTATTTGAAAAGCTTAAAAAGAGTAGGTAATATTACTTTCCTTTTGTTGAGGCTTCTAAATTTCTTTCAATCGCATGACCAGGTCGAGACCATTTTGGTTTTTCTCCCAAAGCCTGATATTGAGAATCTGCCGCTTCTACAGTTGTAGGTTGCATGATTTTTATAAATGGTTTTTGAGCTACCAAACCTAAAGTTTCAAACATCTTCATGTCTTCATTTACATCCGGATTTGGTGTAGTTAATAATTTATCGCCTGCAAAAATAGAATTCGCTCCGGCAAAGAAACACATAGCTTGTCCTTCGCGAGACATTTCCATTCTTCCGGCAGAAAGGCGAACCTGAGTTTCAGGCATTACAATTCGAGTAGTAGCTACCATTCGGATCATTTCCCAAATTTCAACTGGCTTTTCATTTTCCATCGGAGTTCCTTCTACAGCTACCAAAGCATTTATTGGCACGGATTCCGGTTGTGGGTTTAAAGTAGAAAGTGCCACTAACATTCCGGCTCTGTCTTCAATGCTTTCTCCCATTCCGATAATTCCACCGCTACAAACCGTAACATTGGTCTTACGAACATTTTCGATAGTTTCCAATCGGTCTTCAAAACCTCGGGTGGAAATTACTTCTTTATAATAATCTTCGGATGTGTCTAAATTGTGATTATAGGCATATAAACCCGCTTCCGCCAGACGTTGCGCCTGATTTTCGGTTATCATTCCCAATGTACAACATACTTCCATATCAAGCTTGTTGATGGTGCGTACCATTTCCAAAACCTGGTCAAATTCTTCACCATCTTTTACATTACGCCATGCAGCACCCATACAAACACGAGATGAACCATTTGATTTAGCACGTAAAGCCTGAGCTTTTACTTGGCTTACCGACATTAAATCATTGCCTTCAATATCGGTATGATAACGAGCAGCTTGTGGGCAATAGCCACAATCTTCGGGGCAACCACCAGTTTTTATAGATAGTAAAGTGGAAACCTGAACAACATTTGGGTCGTGTTGTTCTCTATGTATTGTTGCTGCTTCATACAGCAAATCCATCAAAGGTTTGTTATAAATAGCAATAATCTCTTCTTTAGTCCAATTGTGTTTTGTGATGCTCATAGATGCAATTTTATCGTGCACCAAAAGTAGTTAAATTGTATGTAAGTTACAATTTTGTAATACATTAATAGGATTGTATTTTTTAGTCTTGGGCAGCCATTTTTCTTCTCCAAAACTGTACTGAAACAAAAACAACCATTAAGGCAGAAGCAATACCTTCAAACAAAATCCCGATACAATACTGATTGGCTGCTGGTTTTCCGCCAAATAGTAGGTCTGCCGAAAGATTACTAACATATTCATCACCACCTCTTATATGGATATAAGCTACTAAGCTTATGACACTTAAGAAAACGCCTCCAAACGCAGTTGTAGCTGCAGAAAGTAAGTTGGCAACATATCCTGTTTTTCCTTCAGCTATGTTAGAACTCAGGGTTCGGGTAACCCCATAAAATACAAAAAGGACGTTTACCATTCTCAACCAAAGTACGTCTGATAATCCTAAGAAATCTATAACTAAGAAATAAATAGAAATTCCGGCAAATATTATAATTGCATTGATAAGTTCTTTTGGCAGTTTCATGTTGGTAGCGTTTAAGTGAATACTATAGTAGTCTACCAAATTTAAGAAATTATCTTTTACAATCTTAATCATTTAACAAAAAAGGAAAAAAATGACAAACCGAAAATAAGAAATTATTCGATTATTGTATTTTACGGATATAACTCTGGGCGTTGATTTTGTCTTTGCTTAATTGGCTTTTTAATGCGTCCAAAGATTCGAATTTTTGTTCAGTGCGCATTCGGTGTAAAAGAGAAACCGTGATTTTTTGTCCGTATAGATTCTGTTTGAAATCAAAAAAATTAATTTCGATGGTTTGAGTCGTCCCATCTACAGTTGGTCGAGTACCAATATTCATCATGCCAAAAACAGTTTTTTCGTTTAAGATACTTTGGGCAATGTAAACGCCATTTAGTGGGATGAGTTTATACTCTTCTTCTATTTTGATGTTTGCTGTTGGATAGCCAATAGTTCTTCCCAATTGTTTGCCTTTAGAAATGATTCCGCTTAGCGAATAATTGTAGCCCAAATAAGTAGTAGCCAATTCAATATTTCCCTCTAAAAGCGCATTTCTTATTTTGGTGGAACTAATAGAAACTTCATTAATTTCTTCTGCCGATATTTGTTCTACTTCAAAACCATAGGTTTCACCAAAACTAATTAAATCATCAATGTTGGCTGTTCTGTTTCTACCAAAACGATGGTCGTGACCAATAATTATTTTTTTGATTTTGAAAACATCAACTAAAACTTCTTTGACAAATTCTTCAGCGGTTAGTCTGGAAAATTCTTTATCAAATGGATGCACAACGAGATTGTCAATTCCTAAATTATCAAGTAGTTCGATTTTTTCATTTAAGGTGTTGAGTTGTTTCATCTCAGTGTCTTCCTGAAGCACCATTCTGGGATGCGGGAAAAAAGTAAGAACCAAACTCTCACAATTTAAATCATAAGCGCTTTTGGTAATTTGCGCTAAGATTTTTTTGTGTCCTAGATGTACACCATCAAAGGTGCCAATAGTTACAATTGTTGGCTTAACGGCATTGAATGACTTTATGGAATTGAATATTTTCAAAGGTAAAATGTATTCGGCAAAAATATGTTTTAGAAATTTAATATAATAATTTTCACCTAAAAAACACGAATAAATAGGAATTTGTTAAAGTTTATAGGTCTTAATCTAAAAAACAGCATCGTAACTTGCAAATAATTAAAAGATAGCTATCTTTGAAAGCTTATAACAAACCAATAATATTATGAAAAAAACGTTACTATTAACATTTATTGCTGTCTTATTTTTCACTAACAGTAATGGGCAAAATTCGCTTTGGGAAAAAGTCTCACAAAGTAAAATAAATAATTTGCCAAAAATGGATCGTGCCAGTATGCCAAGTAAATACCAATTGTATTCTCTTAATTTGAATTCATTAAAAAATCAATTAGTTGCTGCGCCTTTAGACAGTTCGGGACAAAATTCAAATGTTATTTTATCTTTTCCAAACCCTGACGGTGGATTTGATAGATATGCATTTTATGAGTCACCAATCATGGAAAAAGGATTGGCAGATCAATTCCCAGATATTAAAACCTATAGTGCTTTTGGGATTGATGATCCTACTGCTAGTATGAGAATTAGCTTTACAGCATTTGGATTACATGCTATGACACTTTCTGGAAAGTCAAGTAGTGTATATATTGACACCTATACTAGAGATTTAAATAATTTTATAGTTTATAGAAAGTCTGATATCACTGCTTCAAGAATTTTCCAATGTGAATTTAATGAAGAAAGTGCTAAAACAATTGATGCTGTTTCTAAGAGAAATATGCCTCTTCAAAGAACAAACGACAGTACTTTTAGAACATACAGATTAGCGGTGGCTTGTACTGGAGAATATGCTGCTTTTTATGGTGGAACAGTTGCTTTAGCACAAGCGGCTATTGTTACTACTGTTAACAGAGTTAACCTAGTTTACCAACGTGACTTATCAGTTCGGTTAGTTTTAGTGGCTAATAACACTTCGATTATATATACAAATGCCACGACTGACCCATTTGATAACACCAATGCAGGAACATTAATTACCCAAAGTCAAACTACAATTACTAATATCATAGGTTCTGCAAACTTTGATATTGGTCACACAGTAAGTACTGGTGGTGGTGGATTAGCTGGTTTAGGTGTAATATGTAATAATTCACAAAAAGCAAGCGGAATTACTGGTTCTCCAGCTCCTGTTGGAGACCCTTTTGACATTGATTATGTTGCACACGAAATGGGGCATCAATTTGGGTGTAACCATACTTTTAATGGAGATCAGGGTGAATGTGGCTTTGGAAACAGAAATAATGGAACTGCCGTAGAACCAGGTAGTGGTTCGACAGTAATGGGTTATGCAGGGTTATGTGCGCCACAAGATGTACAATCAAATTCTGATGACTATTTTAGCTTCATTAGTTTAGCGGAAGCACAAGCAGTTATTCAAGGGACATCATGTCCAGTTTCAACTGCTAACGGTAATTTTGCCCCTGTTGTTGATGCTGGATTAGATTACACGATTCCAAGATCAACAGCTTTTATACTTACTGGAGCTGCAACTGATGCAAATAATGATTCATTAACGTATTGTTGGGAACAAACAAATAATGAAGTTTCAACTCAATCTCCTATAGCAACTTCTACTTCTGGACCTAATTTTAGATCTAAAGATCCAATTGCTTCGCCTCAAAGATATATGCCAGTATTAACTAGTGTAATTGCTAATAATTTAACACCAACATGGGAGGTTGTGCCATCTGTTGCAAGAACAATGAATTTTGCTTTAACAGTTAGAGATAATAGATCTCCAAATGGTGGACAAACTAATAGAGATGATATGGTTGTAACAACTGCTGCTGTTGGACCATTCTTAGTTAATGTTCCAAATACTGCTGTTTCATGGGCTGCTGGATCAAATCAAACAGTTACTTGGACAGTTGCAGGAACCACTGCTAACAATATCAATGCTGCTTTTGTAGATATTTTATTATCTAATGATGGCGGTAATACTTATCCAATTATTTTAGCTAGTAAAGTGCCTAATGATGGTTCTGAAACAATAACTGTTCCTAATAATGCTGGAACTACTAAAAGAATAATGATTAGAGGATACAAGCATATTTTTTATGATATTTCTAATACTAACTTTACTATTACAGCTGCACCAGCAACTTTTTCAGCTGCTTTTTCAGGAGTTGCAGAACAACAAAACAAAGCCAGTTGTCAAGGGACAAATGTTACTTTTGATATTTCATATTTAGCACTTGGAGGATTTAGTGCTGCAACAACATTTACAGCTTCTGGATTGCCAGCAGGTGCAACAGCAACTTTTGCTCCGTCTTCAATAAGTGCAAACGGTACTGTAGTAATGACAATAAGCAACACAGCATCTAGTCCTGCAGGGTTTTATTCTATACTAGTAACTGCAACATCTGGTGCTACTACTAAAACAGTTCCTTTCTATTTGGATTTATTTGCAGCATTTCCTGCCATGACTTTAACATCACCTGCTAATAATGCAACAAATCAACAAACTACATTGTCACTTACTTGGGCTGCAAATCCTAATGCCTCTTCCTATGATGTTCAAGTTGCCACAAGTAATACCTTTACAACTATTGTTAGTTCGGGTAATGTTACTACAACAAGTTATTCAGCAACAGGATTAAATATAAATACGGATTACTTTTGGAGAGTATTACCTAAAAACATCCCATGTGGTAATGGAACTTTTAGTGGTGCATTTAAATTTACTACTGGTTCTGTAAATTGTGGTAATGTAGCTTCTACAAATGTGCCCGTGGCTATTTCTGCTTCAGGAACACCTACAGTTACTTCTACTTTGAATATTCCATCAGGTGGCGTAATTAGTGATGTAAATGTAAATCTTAATATTGCTCATACATGGGTAAATGATTTAACGGTTACCATAACAAGTCCTTCAGGTACTGCGGTACAACTATTTACGGCAAAATGTGACCCTGTAAACGGAAATATAAATGTATTGGCAACCTACGATGACTTAGGAGCAGCATTAGTATGTAACCCTGGGCCAAATCCTGCAGGGATTTCAGGAAATCTAATACCAGATAATCCATTATCAGCATTTAATGGACTTAATTCAACAGGAACATGGACATTAAGAGTTACTGATGGATTTAATCAAGATGGCGGTGCAATAAATGCATGGAGTTTAGATATTTGTTCAACATTAGGAATAAAAGAAAACACCTTCCAAGATTTCTCATTATATCCAAATCCAAATGGTGGTAATTTTACAATTAAATTTTCAACTACCAGTAGTGAAGACATTACTATAGATGTATATGATATGAGAGGTAGACAAATTTATGCTAATGAATTTTCTAATACGGGAACTTTTAACGAAAGTATTGATTTAAATACTATCCAAGCGGGAGTTTATTTGGTTTCTATCTCAAGTGGTGATACTAAATTAGTAAAACGTATTATTGTAGAATAATTAATACGCAGTATAACAAAAAAGTCCTATTCGGTAACGAATAGGACTTTTTTATTTTACCGTTACTTGTATTGATTTTATGATTTGTGGCACTTTGGTAATGGTAAAATCTAAATTAAAATTGACAACATTGTCATTTTGAATTAGGTTAATCATCCCGTCTTCTACTTTATAATATCCAGTTTGGCCTTTGCAAAAACAAAAACGACCAAAAAGCATTTTGCATTGCTGTAAATCTTTTCCACTAAGGCTTAAGCTTTGCGTTTTATTATTGATTTCGAAAATAATTTCTTCTCTGTAATTCGCATCTTGAAGGTCTTTAGGAACATCTTTGTCATATCTATATATCACTACAGAAGTTTCATTTGACTCTAAAATTTGATAATAGACACTTCCAAATTCATCAGCTTTAACAGCCAAACTTTTATTCCTAAGTAGCTCAATAGTACATTTCCCATTTTCAGGGCAAACCGATTCTATTGAATTTTTATTAGATTCTGCAATGGTTGCTTTTGGACATTTACAAAATGACATCATAAATGCTAGTGGGATAAAAAAAAGTCTTTTCATTTTTCCAAAATTTATTGATTAAAGATACTCAAAAAGAGTACCGTTATTATTTACCATTAAAGCTATTCATGGTTTCGTTTAACCCAGCCAAAGCAAAAGATTCAACGATTTGTTTGGCTACTTCAAATCGTTCCGGAAGTTTTTCTTTTTCAATATCACTCCATTCGCCAAGAACATAATCTACTTGTTGTCCTTTTTTGAATTCATCACTTATTCCAAATCGAAAACGCGGATATTCAGAAGTATTTAAAATAAGTTGAATGCTTTTCAAACCATTATGTCCGCCATCGGTTCCTTTAGCTTTTATACGAATGGTGCCAAAAGCCAGATTCAAATCATCGGTAATGACCAAAACATTTTCTTTGGCAATGTTTTCCTTTTGCATCCAATACTGAACCGACTTGCCGCTCAAATTCATATAGGTATTCGGTTTCAGCAGTATCAATTTTCTTCCTTTTATACTGAATTCTGCAACAGCTCCCAATTTTGCTGTTTCAAAAGAGACACCTTGTTTTGAAGCGACATAATCTACTATTTTGAAGCCAATGTTGTGGCGTGTATTTACATATTCGGCACCAATGTTACCTAAGCCGACAACGAGAAATTTTTTCATTACCTCTGTGTTTTCTGAAGTTTTGTTTTTAGTAAATAATTTGGTCAACCAATTCATGCTGTAAAAGTAAACTAATTTGTTTTCATAAAAAAAGCACCAGTAAAACTGATGCTTTTGATAGTGTAAAAATAAATGAATTATTTTTTCTTTTTTGCTCCACCTTTTTCTGCTTTTGCTGCTTCTTGTGCTGCTTTCATAGCCGCTCTAGAAATCTTAACTTGAGCCACAACAGTGTTGTCTGGGTGCATTAATTTGTAATTAGATGCAGCTAATTTAGTTACATACAATTTATTTCCCATTTGCATTTCAGAAATGTTTGCTTCAACAAAATCAGGTAGATTTTTTGGTAAAGCTTTCACTTTTAATCTACGTTGGTTCAAGTTCAAAACACCTCCTAAAAGTACACCTGGAGAAGTTCCGGTTACTTTTACAGGTACTTCCATAATGATTTCTTTGTTGTCATCCAATTGGAAAAAATCAATGTGATTGATTCTGTCTGAAACTGGGTGAAACTGAATGTCTTGCAAAACGGCATTGGTAGTTTTTCCATCCAAATCTATCACAACTGTGTGTGCGTTTGGAGTGTAAACCAAGCTTTTGAATGCTTTTTCTTCTGCTGCAAAATGAACTGGTTGACTTCCTCCGTAAATAACGCAAGGAACCATTCCAGCATTACGTAAGGCTTTAGTCGCAACTTTGCCCACGCTTTCTCTTTCTGATCCTTTAATTGTAATCGATTTCATTGTAAAAATATATAGTTAATAATTAAAATTCTACATTAAAAATTTTCCGCTAATGGAATTGTTGTGTTGCACCATGTGCATAACTTCTGCAAAAAGAGGCGCACAACTCACCACTCTTATTTTGTTTGATTGTTTCTTCAAAGGAATAGAATCGGTTACGATTAATTCCAATAATTTAGAATTTTCAATCTTTTCATACGCATCACCCGATAAAATCGCATGTGTGCAAATGGCTCTGACACTCAATGCGCCTTTTTCTATCATCAAATCGGCAGCTTTTGCAAGCGTTCCACCGGTATCAATCATGTCATCCACAAGGACAACGTTTCTTCCTTTTACTTC
>NZ_JANMXZ010000044.1:0-68117 GCF_031381455.1 Flavobacterium sp.
GTGTACTGCCGTAAATTCTAATAATGCAGCGTTGGTGGTTAACCAACTTCCTGCCATAACGGCTCATCCTGCAGTTACTCAAACAGTATGTTCGGGTGCTGCCGTTAGTTTTTCTGTTACTGCAACGGGTACTGGTTTAACTTATCAATGGTTTAAAGGTGCTACGCAAATTAATAATGGCGGTAGCGTTTCTGGTGCTACATCGGCAACCTTAACAATCAATCCTACAACTACTGCTGATGCTTCTACAACTTATAATTGTGTGGTTAGCGGAACTTGTTCCCCTAGTGTTACTTCTAACAATGCTACATTAATTGTAAACTCATTATCGGTTGGAGGATCAGCAACAATAACCCATACGGCCAATTCTAGTGGTACCATGATAGCTTTACCTTCATCAGTAAGTACTTATACCGATTGTCATTTTTCTTCCGGAATTTTAGCTCTTAACGGACAAACAGGCTCCGTTCTTCGATGGGAATCTTCAACAGATGCAGGAAATACTTGGCTGAATTTAGGTGGTGCTGGTAATACTACTTTTAATTATATTAATGCAACAGCAACTACTAGTTTTAGGGCTGTTGTTCAAAATGCATCTTGTAATATTACCTATTCTACACCTGCTATATTATTTGTAATTCCAAACATTAAGCCTTTGCCTGTAAGTGCGAGTCCGTCTACTATATGTGCAGGACAATCTACTACTTTAACTTCTTTAAGCGGTTATTCAACTAGTCAAAATATACAATATGGTGGACTTTTTAATAATGCTAATCCTGCAGGTTGGTTAGTGGATGGAAATGGAGTTTTTAGTGCAAGTGCAGATAATGGAAATCCAACTTTCTTTAAAGAAACAAATGGGAATGCTTCCGCTGAATATGATACGACAAGTAATGATAAATTTGCTATGGCAAGAGGAAATTTAGACAGCACACTACAAACTCCAATTTTTGATCTTTTTGGATTATCCTCAGCAAATCTAACATTTAATCATGCTCATAAATTGGTTCCTGGTGCATGGGGCAAAGTAGAACTTTCATTTAATGGTGGAGCAACTTATCCTGTAACATTGGCTACTTACACTGGAAATCAAGGTCCGTACAATCAATTTAACACTGCTATAAGTATCAATTTAAATGCCTATTTAGGATATGCTAACTTAAGAATACGATTTAACTTTCATGGATTGCAGGCTAAAGCACCAGGAATTAATGGTGATGCATGGGTTATCGATAATGTAACTATTCCCCAAGCTCCAGTACCAGCACTTACTTCTTTATGGACAGACATCACATCGAATGCTACTGTCAGCGTTACTAATGCTACCAATGTAACAGTATACCCAACAGTAACTACTACCTACGCTGTAACCTCTTTTCTTAATGGTTGTACTAGTTATGGGGCAGAAGGAACTACGTATATTACAGTCACAGTAAATCAACTACCAATAGTAACAGCTTCGTCTCCAACAATTTGTTCGGGTGATGTGAGCAGTATTCCATTATCTAGTGCTGTAGTAGGAACACAAACTTCAACAACATTTACATGGTTAGTAGCACAAATTGATGCTACCGGTGCAAGTGCTGGTTCAGGTAGTGCAATCAATCAAACTTTAACAGCTACTGGAATGGTTCAAGGTGTTGTCACTTATACAATCATTCCAACAGCAAATGGTTGTATTGGTCCTTCAAGAACTATAGAGGCAAGAGTAAACCCAAGACCGAAAGCAGATATCCAACCATCTCAAACAATATGTTATGGCGGAACAGCAACATTTAGCATTACACTTGAAGGAACTGGTCCATGGAACTTAACATATAGTAATGGTGTCGCCGCAACTACAGTTAATGGAATAACTACTAGTCCATATATTTTTAGTGTAAGCGGAATGACTGTTAATAGAACATTTACTGTAACGGCTTTAAGTGATACAAGATGTACTGCTAGAAGTCAAGATTTAACAGGTGCAGCTGTTGTAACAGTATTAAATGGAATTCCAGGTTTATGGACAGGACTTGTTAGCACTGACTGGTTTGATTGTAAAAACTGGGCTGGAGGATTACCTTCAAGCACAATTGATGCACAAATTCAAACCATAACTGTTGCTGGTAGAATGCCAGTTATTGACAGAACATCTCCATTTGCTGCTGCCTATAGCTTCATCGCTACAGCACGTGATTTAATAGTTGCCACTGGCGCTTCTGTAACAATGGTGGCTACAAATAATTCTGAATTACAAATAAGTAGAGATTGGAAAAATAGTGGAAGCTTTATCCCTGGAACAGGAACAGTCACTTTTAATGGCGCTTCTGTGAATCAAATACATAATATCAATTTGGGCATTAAAACGAATGAAACTTTTTATAACTTGACTACAAATACTTCCAATAGTGCCATTGGAATTAGCGTTGTTGATGGATTTGAATTGACGGTTGCAAACAATTTGTCCTTATTGAGTGGCGATATACGATTAGTGGGTGAAGCCCAAATTGTTCAAAATGGTACAGCGGCAAATCCTTCATCAGGAACTGGAAAAATTTTGAAAGACCAACAAGGTAATAGAAGCAGTTATCATTATAACTATTGGTCATCTCCCGTTACTACGAATGGTACAAATTACTCTTTAAGTGGTGTTTTACGAGATGGTACTGACTCGGCTACAAATTCATTTAATCCGAGTCCAATAACGTTTGGCGGTGGCGCTTATTTTGCCGATGGCGCAATTACCTCTCCTGTAAAACTAAGTACAAGGTGGTTATTTAAATATACCAGCGTTAGTACAGTATATGCAGGATGGCAATTTATTGGAAATACAGGAACCGTAAATATTGGTGAAGGCTTTACTATGAAAGGCGTTACCGGAATTGCACCATTTACAACTCCACAGAATTATGTTTTTGTTGGTAAACCAAATAATGGAACTATTCCTTTGTCAATTTCTTTAAATCAAAGTTATTTAGTTGGAAACCCTTATCCATCTGCCTTAGATGCTGATGAATTCATAAAAGACAACATAAAAGATGGTGCCGGAAGAGCTGCAACCAATATTTTTAATGGTACTTTATATTTTTGGGATCACTTTGGAGGACAAACGCATATTTTAAATCAATATATTGGTGGCTATGCAAGTTATACATTAATGGGCGGCGTAGTAGGCATTTCGAACGATCCATTGGTAAATGCTAACGGCTCAATGGGAACAAGAGTGGCAAAACGATACATCCCTGTAGCCCAAGGATTTTTTATTGGTACGGGTTCAAATGCAGCATTAACCGGAAACAATCCTGGATTGAGTACAGCGGTTACTGGTGGAACTATTAATTTTAAAAACAGTCAACGAACTTTCAAAATAGAATCGGCAAGCAACTCTGTGTTTTTCAAAACAAATAATCAGAATCATACTGTAAATGACACTGATGATGCTAGACAAAAAATCAGATTGTTGTATCAGTCGCCTTCCAATATACATAGACAACTTTTAGTGGGAGTTGATGAAAACGCTACCAGTTATTTTGATGTTGGTTATGATGCTCCGATAGTTGATGAAAATGCAGAAGATTTGTATTGGAATGCCAGCGATGCCAAATTGACTATTCAGGCTGTTTCAAATTTTAATCTAGATCAAATTTTGCCTCTTGGTTTAAAAACTGCAATAGCTGGCATATGTACAATCAAAGTGGATACACTGGAAAACATATCAGAAGATACGCAATTATACATTCATGATGCTGAAACCGGAACGGACTATGATATTAAAAATGCCGATTTTAGTATTTCGTTACCAATTGGCATCTACAATGATCGATTTTCTCTACGTTTCACTGGAAGTGCATTAGGAACTAATATTCCTGAACAAAATAGTAATCCAATAATCTATTTTACAAATAGTAATAACATCTTAAATATTGATACAAAATATATCATAAAAACAGTAAAATTATATAACCTATTAGGTCAATTTATTTCTGAACATGATGTTCAAAATCAAGTAACAGGAACCATCCAAATTCCTTTATTAAATTTATCTAGTGGAACTTATATAGTAAAAGCAATAACTGATGACCATAACATTTACAGTCAAAAAATAATTAAAAATTAAATTTTTTGAAAAATAGTTGAAATATCATCGAAATGCTTCAAAATGAAGCATTTCGCCATTTGTAATATCGCCACAAAGCCTATGCTTTTGTGCTAATAATTTAATCCCAATAGTAAAAACAGTCATTTTTTTAAACATTTGACAATTTTATATTAAAAGTCTAAATATGTTAACAACTACGTTAATAATCAATCTATTAAATAAATTTATTTCGCTTTTTTTCTTAAATTTGTTTAATATGTCAAAATTAAAAATTGTTGCAATGAAAATTAAAAATGCTTATGAAAAACAAATACACACGCAATAATGTTCCGCTTTTAAGAATTAAAATATTAACCACAATACTATTTTTCATTTGTGCTATATCTTCTGTAAAAGCACAATCACCATCAAACTTTACAACATCAGGGACATGGATTTGTCCTGCTGGAGTTACTACTATCCAGGTTGAAGCATACGGTGGTGGTGGTGGTGGTGGATACGGCGGTGGTGGAAATGGTGATGGCGGCGGCGGCGGCGGCGGCGGAGCTTATAGAATAATCACAAACATTGCGGTAACTCCTGGAACACCATATACTATAACGGTTGGATCTGGAGGTGCTGGTGGATCAACAAGTACTGGAGGAACTGCTAACGGCTCAAACGGAACAGCCTCTACAGCAGTTTTTGGAGCTATAACAGTAACAGCTAACCCTGGATTTGGAGGAAATGGATATAATAATACCCCAACTGGTGGTGCTGGTGGTGCTGGTGGAACAGCAACTGGAGGAACAGGAGCTACAGGAACTGGTACAAATAGCGGTGGCGGTGGCGGTGGTGCAGGTACAACTGGAAACGGAGGATCAACCACAACCATAGCTGCAGGAACATCGGGTGGTGGAAACGCCGGCGCAGGAGGATTAGGAAGTGCAGCCAATACTGCAATAGGTTTAGTTGGAGGGAATTATGGTGGTGGAGGCAGTGGTGGTACTAGAAACAGTATTGGAGGTGATGGTGCTGGCGGATATATAAGAGTAACTTTTACTTGTCTTGTAAATACTATTGCGGCAGCTGGAACAGATCAAACCTTAACCGCTTGTACAACAACAGCTACTTTAGCTGGAAATGCACCAACTTATGGCACAGGAACTTGGACACTTATCTCCGGAACAGCAACTATAACTTCTCCTAATTCGCCAACATCAACTATAACAGGAATTATACCAGGAACTCCAGTAACTTTACGTTGGACAATAGACAATGGAAGGTGTGGAAGTACTATTGACGATGTTATAATTACTTCACCAATTGGTGCTGGTTGCTGGAATTACTGCACACCAAGTGTAGCAATTTTATCTCCATCTGTTCCAATAACATCTGTTAGTTTTAACACGATCAATAATGCTTCAACTGGCACAACTGGTTATGAGAATTTTTCTTCAATTTCTACAACTGTTACAGCAGGATATTCATACACATTAACGGTTTTAATAATTGGACTAGCACCAAATCCCCATTATACAAGCGTATGGTTTGATTGGAATAATAACGGAACTTTTGGTGCAGGTGAAGAAACTCAATTAGGAACAAATACAACCTCTTCTAATGCATTTACCACTACCATAACAATTCCTTCAACGGCTGTTATTGGCAATACAAGAATGAGAGTTATTAATAGACTTTTAACGGGATATGCTCCAGCTTGTGGACCGATAAATTATGGACAATATGAAGATTATACTTTAAATATTGTTGCACCACCAGCTTGTATAACTCCAACAGCACAACCAACAGCTTTAGTTTTAGCTCCTAGTGGAACATCGCTAGCAGGAAGTTTTACAGCAGCTTCGCCCTCACCTAATAATTATTTGGTTTATATAAGTCAAGTAAATACTGCTCCTACTTTAGTAAATGGAAATACCTATTCTACAGGTGCTTTTGGTGCAGGATTTATTGTTGATTTAGATTCTAATACTAGTTTTGTAGCGACAGGATTAAACGTTTCAACATTATATTATGTTTTTGTCTTTTCTTATAATTCAATTTGTAGCGGAACTACGCCTACCTATTTTACCACAAGCCCGTTAACAGGTTCCACTACTACATTGGCTACAAGTTATTGTATTCCAACAGGTAGTTTAGACTGTACAAGTGGCGATTATATAGCTAATGTTACCTTTAACACCTTAAACAATAGTAGTACTTGTGCTCCTGGTGGTTATATAAATTATCCCGTTTCTGGCGGTCTTACTACCACTTTAATTCGTGGAAATACTTTTAATTTAAGCATTAGTACTGGACCAGCTAACAAAAAACATGGTGCAGCCGTTTGGATAGATTTTAATCAAAATGGCGTTTTTGACACAACAGAATACTTCTTAATTGGTAATAATATTATTGCCAACTCTACAAATACAATTGCGGTCGCTATTCCTGTTGGCGCAACATTAGGACAAACTCGTATGAGAATTCGTTATGCTCAAAAAGTTACCATGGCAAATAATTTGCCTTGTACAATGAGTGGAAGTTTTGGAGAAACAGAAGATTATACTGTAACTATTTCTACACCAATAGCTTGTGTTGCGCCATCAGCACAACCAACAGCTTTATTATTAAATGCAACTGAAACAACTATTACAGGTAATTTTACAGCAGCAAGTCCAGCACCAAATAATTATTTAGTTGTTTACAGTACATCACCAACTACACCAACTCCTGTTAACGGAACAAGTTACACTATAATTGGAGGCCCAGTACCTGGTGGTTTATTAGCTGATAATGATGCCAATACCTCTTTTGTAATTTCAGGATTAAGCACAACGATAACAACTTACTATATTTTTGTATTTAGTTATAATTCAATTTGTACTGGCGGCCCAACTTATAACCTTGTTAGTCCATTGACTGGTAATGTTACAACAATTGCTAATAATTACTGTACACCAACTGTTACAAGTGGCCAACAAAGTTTGGGTTATTTTTCCGAAGTTAGTTTTATAGGTACTTTAAATGATACTTCTAATTTTTCAACTTATTCTTTGAGCGCACCATGGGGTTATCAAGACTTTACTGGCTTAAGCAATATAGCTAGTCAAGCCCAAGGACAAGGTGTGAATGTTTCGGTTCAAGCTATCAATTCTTCTTACTTGAAAGCTTGGGTTGATTGGGATAAGGATGGTGATTTTAATGATGGTGCAACACCACCTTTAATTCCTTCTTCAGAATTAGTATATGATTCTGGGATAATTGGTACTGGCTCAGCCACTTTTGGTTTTGTTATACCAGCAAATCAACCAGTTGGAAATTACAGAGTTAGAATACGTGCAAATAGTTATGATAATACTTCTCCATTTGATGCAAATTCAACAAATAATTTTAATTCATGTGGAAATATCAATTATCCTGGTGAAACAGAAGATTATATTTTTACCGTAGTTGCCAATTGTAATGCAATAATAGCAACAGTAACTGATGGTAAAACCTGCGGAACAGGAACTGTTGATTTGGAAGCCACAAGTTCAGTTGTAGTGCCGGTTGTATCAGAATTTAGATGGTACACTACTCCTACTGGCTCAACTCTTGTAGACACAACCTACTTTTCTGGAAGTTGGACTACGCCTCCTATCAATACAACAACTACTTATTATGTAACGGCTTTTAATGGATGCGAATCCTTGGTTCGTACTCCGGTAAAAGCTATTGTGAGTCCTGTTCCTGTTCTTAATTATTTGCCGGCAAGTCCAGTTTCTTGCGGGGAAGATGTTGGTGTTGAAATATCTGCTACAGGAGATGTTGAGGAAGTATATTTAATCAATGAGGATTTTGATTCAGGATTGGGAACTTTTACGAACACCAATATTACTTCTAGTGTTCGTAATGCCGATACTCAGTGGCAAAATAGAACAAGTACCTATATTCCAACAGCTATATCAGGTACAAATACATGGTATCCTGCAATAGCTTCCGGAATAAATGGAGACGGATTTGCTATGGCTACTTCTGATTTTGGTGATGCTTTTCCATACGTTCAAAACCAAATTGCTTCTGCGACAGTTAGTACTTTAAATTTCACAAGTTTAACTTTGAGTTTGAGAATGTTTTATTCAAGATACTTTATTGATGGTTTGTATCCCGCAGAAGAATTTATTACCATAGATGTTTCAACTAATAATGGAACTAACTGGATAGAAATAAAACGTTTTACTGAAGATATAGGAATAGGAACAAAATTTGAAACATTAACTTATGATTTGTCTTCTTATATTGGTGTAAGTCAACTTAAAGTAAGAGTGAGATATTACAATAACAACTGGTGCGATGGAATTGCTATTGACGATGTTGAATTGTATGGTAACAGACCAAATGTTAACTTGAATTGGACAACTACTTTGCCAATATTTACAGATGCTGCTTGTCAAAATGCATATGACCCTTTAACCACTGCTTCCGTTATATATGTTAAACCAACTTTGGCTCAATTAGAACTTACTAGTTTTAACTTTACAGTGAATGCTGAGCTAGATAATGGATGTATTTCAACAAAAGTTATTACTGTAACAAATAATTCTAAAGTATGGTCAGGTGGAACAATAAGTGCTGAAACTCAGTGGGAAAATCCAGCTAACTGGAGACCTAACGGAGTTCCTTCCGCTAGCAATTGTATAATTATACCAGATACTACATTCGACCCAATTATATCAGGTACAAGTTATGATGCTTTTGGGAAAAATATTAAGGTAAAATCAGGTGGAATTCTAACTGTAAATTCAGACAACAACATAACAATTACTGATGAGGTTACAGTAAATAATGGCGGATTATTTGACATAAAAAACAGTGCAAGTTTATTGCAAACAAACGATGCGGCAATTAATACCGGAAGTATAAAAATGACCCGAACTACTAGAGCAATGACCAGATTTGCATATGTTTATGCAGGTTCACCAATTGCCGAAAATGCTTTTAGTCAAATACCAACACAATTTGATTTTAAATACAGATGGACATCGGGTACAATGAATGGATCTTGGGTTGGACTTTCTGCACTAACTTCGGGAGAAGGTTTTATTGCCCGAGTTAAAAATATTGCTCCATTTAGCACAGGAACAGGAACTATTGATTTTGTATATACGGGAACTCCAAAAAATGGAGTTGTTAATGTAAATGTTGACAGCTATGATTCGAGTTCATTGGTAGCAGGAAATACTGTTTTATTGGCAAATACTTATCCAAGTGCAATTAATGGCAGCTCCCTTTTAACATTTGCTGGCAATACAGAATTAGGTGGTACTTTATTCTTTTGGACATCAGTTACACTATATTCTGGAAGTGGCCCGTACTCTTTGACAGATTATGGAAGTTGGAATTTATCCGGAGGTGTTGGAACATCTCCAAGTAGCGACCCAACCAATACTAGTTTAAAACCTAACGGTAAAATTGCCGCCGGACAAGGTTTCTTTGCTCAGGCTTTCGCCGATGGACAAATTAGTTTTAACGACAACATGCGTGTTCCCGATTTTAACTCTCAATTTTTTAAAACTGGAAATACGACCCAAAGCGAGGAGAAAAACAGAATTTGGCTGAACCTTTACAGCGATACTACTTTTAGACAAATGTTAGTGGGTTATCTTGATGGCGCTACTAATGGCCATGACAGATTGTATGATGGTGACGCCTTTACAAACAATGAAATAAATATTTATTCTTTGTTGGATAATAGAAAATTAGTGATTCAAGGAAAAGCATTACCATTTGATGAAAATGATATTATTCCGTTAGGTTACAAAATTACAAACGGTGGGATTTACTCTATAAAAATAGATGAATTGGATGGTATTTTTAATGGTAATCAAAACGTTTATTTGAGAGACAAATTACTGGCTATTGACCATGATATAAAAGCTGCGCCTTATAGTTTTACTACTGTAGCCGGTACATTTGACAACCGATTTGACTTAGTATTTGTCAGCAATGCTTTAGGAACAAACAACCCTAATGAAATAAATACTTTTGCTTCGATTTACAATAATGTAATCAGAATAGAATCTAATGAGTTTATTAAAGAAATCAGTCTTTACGATATCGCTGGTAAACTTATAAATAACTATTCTTTGACCGAGATTAAAAAGCAATTTTCTGACGCATTCAATTACCCTAATGGAGTTTATATTGCCAAAATTACTTTAGATAATGGTATTGTGGTTGCCAAAAAACTAATACATTAATGATTAATTTTTAAACAAAAATCCCGTCTAGTTCAAAAAAACGAGACGGGATTTTGTATTTATAAACCATGACTGTTTTCCGGTTCTTCGGTGTCAACGTTGAGCATTTCCCAAAGTTTGTCTTTTAGTTCCGTTAATCCTTGCTGTGCAACAGAAGAAATAAACATAAACGGAATTCCTTTGATTTCCTTTTTCAGTTGTGCTTTTAGCTCTGCTTTTAATTCGTCATCCAACATATCGCATTTTGAAACAACTAATAATTTATCCTTATCTAACATTTCCGGATTGTATCGACGTAATTCGTCTAACAAAATTTCATATTCTTTTTTGATATCATCGGCATCGGCTGGAACCAAAAACAATAGCGTAGAGTTTCTTTCAATATGACGTAAGAAATAATGTCCTAATCCTTTTCCTTCTGCTGCACCTTCAATAATTCCGGGAATATCTGCCATAATAAATGATTTGAATTCACGATAGGCAACAATTCCCAAATTAGGTTTCAAAGTAGTAAACGGATAATCTGCAATTTTTGGCTTGGCCGAAGTCAACACAGAAAGCAAAGTCGATTTTCCTGCATTTGGAAAACCTACTAAACCAACATCTGCCAAAACTTTCAACTCTAAGACAATATCCAATTCTTCGGGTGGCATTCCAGGTTGTGCATAACGCGGCGTTTGATTGGTAGAACTTCTAAAATTCCAGTTTCCTAATCCGCCTTTACCGCCTTTGGCTAGAATTCTTTCTTCGCCATTTTCGGTTATTTCAAACAAAACTTCATCTGTTTCTTTATCACGAACAACCGTTCCTAACGGAACTTCAATCGTAATATCTTCGCCATCGTGACCTGTACTCCTAGAACTTCCGCCATCGCCACCATGACCTGCTTTGACATGACGGGCAAACTTAAGGTGAAACAACGTCCAAAGACCTTTATTCCCTTTTAATATAACGTGTCCGCCACGACCACCATCACCACCATCAGGACCGCCTTTTTCAATAAATTTCTCTCTATGTAGATGCGATGAACCCTTTCCTCCTTTTCCGGATGAAACATATATTTTTACGTAGTCTACAAAATTTCCCTCTGTCATAATTTCAGTTTTTATCCCGAAGCTTCGGAATCAGTTTTCAGTCTCAGTTTCGCTATTTACAACTACTGTAAACTGCGACTGCGACTGTCAACTTATTTTACTCTTTAATTGCTTTCACTAGCACTTTATCAATCTTCACGCCATCCATGTCAATGATTTCTAGTTCTAATTTGTTCCAAACTAACTTTTCTCCCGTTGTTGGAATTTTACCCATTTCGGTCATTATTAATCCGCTTACAGTAGTAACTTCATAATCGTTGGTCAACTCATCCATATCAAAATAAGTCAAGAAATCATGTAATGAATACAATCCATCAACCAACCAAGTTCCATCTTCACGTGATAGCAATTGGTATTCGTCTTCATCAAAATCCGACGCGTCACCAACCAAAGCTTCCAAAATATCATTCAGTGTAATTATCCCTTGAAACACGCCGTACTCATCGGTAACAAAAGCATAATGTACTTTCGATTTTTTGAAATTCTCTAATGCTTTATATGCCGAAGTATGCTCAATCAAATAAACTGGTGATTTCGTAATCGATTTTAGATTGAATTTTCCTTTTTCAAAATTAGCAAACAAATCTTTTAGCAAAACCACACCTTCTACATCGTCCATACTCTCTTTACAAACAGGATATATAGAATGTAATTCATCAAGCATTTTGGCTTTTAATTCCTCTATCGAATCTTCATATGAAAGATAAACAATGGATTGTCGGTGTGTCATCAACGAATTGATTTTTCTGTCGCCGATATGAAAAACGCGCTCCACTATGTCTTGTTCTATTTCCTGCACTTCGCCGCCTTCGGTTCCTTCTTTGATGATGGCTTTAATTTCTTCTTCGGTTACTTTCCCGTCCGCAGTTGGTTTTATATTTAACACTTTTAACAATCCGTCTGTAGAAATGGTCAATAACCAAATAAACGGTGCTGTAATTTGTGAAATGATTTTCATTGGAACAGCGACAGCTTTGGCAATATTTTCAGGATGATTTAGTCCAATTCTTTTTGGTAATAATTCGCCTAAAACCAAAGAAAAGAAAGTCAAAATTACCACGACAACTCCAACTCCAATAGAATCCGAATAAGGTTTCAAAAAAGCAAAACCTGCTATAAATGCCTGTACATCATGAGTTATTTTATCTCCTGAATAAATACCTGTCAAAATTCCGATTAACGTAATTCCGATTTGAACCGTTGACAGAAATTTGTTTGGTGCATTGACTAAATCCAATGCAGTTTTTGCTCCTTTATTTCCTTTTTTTGCTGCGGTTTCTAAACGGTTTTTACGCGCCGAAATCAACGCAATTTCCGACATGGAAAAAACGCCGTTAAGCAGTATTAAAAAAAGTATGATGAGTATTTCCATTTTGAGTTATAAGTTATAAGTTATAAGTTGTAATAACCAATAACAAAAAATTGTTTTTTAAAATTTGTCGAAAACGTTAGTCAAACGTTCCGTTACTTCTGCAATTGTTCCAATGCCGTCCACTGAATGAAATTTGCCTTGCGCTTTGTAATAATCCATCAATGGAGCCGTTTTTTGATTGTATTCGTCATAACGGTTTCTGATTTTTTCTTCGTCTTGATCGTCTGGTCTTCCCGAAGTTTTACCTCTTTCTAACAAACGTGCTACTAAAATAGTATCATCAGCTTCCAACGCTACAGTTGCCGTAACGCCTTGATTTTTTGATTCCAAAAAGACATCCAAAGCTGCTGCTTGTGCTAATGTTCTTGGGAAACCATCAAATAAAAACCCAGCTGATTGTGGATTTTTATCTACTTCGGTTTGCAACATTTGAATGGTAACCTCATCCGGAACCAAATCACCTTTATCCATAAACGTTTTGGCAAGTTGACCTAATTCAGTATTGTTCTTGATATTATACCTAAAAATATCTCCCGTTGAAAGATGAGTCAGATTGTATTTTTCTTTTAAAAATTCAGCTTGTGTGCCTTTTCCTGCACCTGGCTTTCCGAAAAGAACGATGTTGATCATTTTTGAAAAAAGTTTATGAGTTTAAAAGTTTATTTACTGCGCTAATTGATAAATATCCGGTAAATTCCTTCCTAATCCATCATAGTCTAAACCATAACCAACAATGAATTTATTTGGAATTCTGATACCAACGTAATCAATTTTAATATCTTTTTTATAAGCTTCAGGTTTGAAGAAAAGTGTTGCAATTTTTAAATGCTTTACCTTTTTTTTCTTGAAAATAGCTTTCAATTCTTCAACCGTATTTCCGGTATCAACGATGTCTTCTACCACCACAACTGTTCTTCCTTCTAAATCCTGATTTAATCCAATCAACTGTTTTACTTCATTGGTCGTTTCAGTTCCTTCATACGAAGCCATTTTTACAAAACTCACTTCACACATGCCACGATATTGTTTCATCAAATCGCTCATCACCATAAAAGCGCCATTCAAAACACCAATAAATACTGGTACTTCATCAAAAAAATCATCATCCATTTGTTTAGCCATATTCTTGATTGCAAAATCAATTTCCTCTGAAGAAATAAATGGCTCGAAAGTTTTGTCGTGAAGGTGTATCATTTTTTGGAATTTAAAATAAGGTGCAAAGATAAGAACTTGGAAGTTAGAAGCTAGACCTTAGAAGTGAAAATGTTAAATAAAAATGGATTTTTTATATTTACAAAATGGATATGACTTTTTTTAACCGAATTGCAAAAAGCAACACCTCCACCATTTGCAGAAATGACATTCGTGATTTTGTTGTAGAAAATCCGGAATACTTAAAAGATTTAGTTGCAATCGGCTGGATATAAAGCTGCGGCTAGAGAAGTTTTAAGAAAAATATAACGATTTTTTTTGGATTTGATATAGTATATTTGCAACACACAACTACAACACAATAACTAAGACGAATGAACTATTTCTCTTCCGATTTCAAACTGGGAATTCTCGGTGGTGGACAATTAGGCAAAATGCTATTGGCCGAAACCCGAAAATTCGATATTCAAACCTATGTTTTAGATCCAAGTGCAGCAGCTCCATCACAATTTGGTGCTACTCATTTCTTTATTGGTGATTTAATGGATTTTGATACCGTTTATGAATTTGGACAAAAAGTCGATTTGCTAACCATCGAAATTGAGAATGTAAATCTTGACGCTTTGGACAAACTGGAAGCTGAAGGGCTAAAAGTTTATCCATCACCAAAAACATTGCGACTCATTCAGAACAAAGGCGTTCAGAAAGATTTTTATTTTGAAAACAATATCCCAACTTCACCACACCAACGATTTGTAGACCTTAATAATTTAAAGTCTGCAGTCACATTGAGTGATACCGAAACTTCGGTAGAGTTGCCGTTTGTTTGGAAAGCTGCCCAGTTTGGTTACGACGGAAATGGTGTAAAAGTAGTTCGTTCAATTGATGATATCGAAAATCTGCCGAATGTAGAATGTATAGCTGAGCAAATGGTTCCGTTTAAAAACGAACTGGCTGTAATTGTCGCCCGTTCCGTTTCTGGCGAAGTAAAAACCTATCCTGTCGTAGAAATGGAATTCCATCCAGAAGCCAATCAAGTGGAATATGTAATTTGTCCTGCCCGAATTGATACTAAAGTAGCACAAAAAGTAACTGAAATAGCACTTCAGGTTTCCTCCGCCTTTAACCATGTTGGATTACTTGCCGTAGAAATGTTTCAAACGCATGACAATGTAATTTTGGTAAACGAAGTCGCGCCACGACCACACAATTCAGGACATTACAGCATTGAAGCGAGTTATACTTCCCAATTTGAAAACCATGTGCGAGCGATTCTGGATTTGCCTTTGGGAAATACCGCTAGCAAAGTTGCCGGAATTATGGTAAATTTGGTTGGTGCCGTAGGGTATTCAGGAAATGTAGTCTATGAAAACATCGAAAAAATAATGGCAATCGAAGGCGTAACTCCTCACATTTATGGCAAGCGGGAAACTCGTCCATTCCGCAAAATGGGCCACGTAACCATCGTGAATGAAGATATGACTAAAGCCAGAAGAATTGCCGAAGAAGTGAAGAATAGTATTAGAGTAATCAGCTAAAAAAAATAGCCCCAAATTTCACAAATTAGCGCGAATTTAATTTGTGGAAATTTGTGACTCGAGACCAAAGGTCGAACAGACAAAGTAAATTCGTGGTAAAAAAACATAAACAAAATGAGCAAAGTAGCCATAATCATGGGAAGCCAAAGCGATTTGCCAATCATGCAAGAAGCCATCGACATCCTAAAAAGTTTTGATATCGAAACAGAAGTCGACATTGTATCAGCACATAGAACTCCGGAAAAATTATTTGATTTCAGTAAAAAAGCGCACACGCGTGGCATTTCGGTAATCATAGCCGGTGCGGGCGGCGCTGCACATTTACCTGGAATGGTAGCGTCTATGTCGCCATTGCCTGTAATTGGGGTTCCTGTAAAATCGAGCAATTCTATCGATGGATGGGATTCGGTTTTGTCTATTTTACAAATGCCCGGTGGTGTTCCTGTGGCAACTGTTGCGTTGAACGGTGCAAAAAACGCAGGAATTCTGGCAGCACAAATTATAGGAAGCCACGACAAAATGATACTTGATAAAATTATTATTTACAAAGAAAGCCTGAAAGACGCAGTGAATAAATCATCGGACGAACTGAAAAAATAAAAATTAAAACCATTAAGGGATTAAGAAAGATTAAGATTTTGATTTTACTATCATTCTTAATGAACCTTAATGCCTTAATGGTTAAAAAAATAAATTGTCACAATGAAAGTCCTAACACAAAAATTCAATACTAAACACAATACAGCGCCTTTTAGCCAAATCAAATTAGAAGATTACCAACCTGCTTTCGAAGAAAACATAGCGAAAGCCAAAGCAGAAGTTGATGCCATAACCAACAATCCTGAAACACCTACTTTTAAAAATACAATAGAAGCATTAGATTTTTCAGGCGAAGCTTTGGATAGATTATCATCAATTTTCTTCAACATGAATTCGGCTGAAACCTGTGACGAAATGCAAAAAATCGCTCAAGATGTTTCTCCTTTACTAACCGCTTTCAGTAATGATATTGCTTTAAACGAGGATTTATTCAAACGCGTAAAAGCCGTTTACGAACAAAAAGATACGCTGAATTTAACAACAGAACAAGCCACTTTATTAGACAAAAAATTCAAAAGTTTCTCCCGAAACGGAGCACTTTTATCAGAAGATAAAAAAACACGTTTACGCGAAATTGATACGGATTTAGCCAAACTAAAACTGACTTACGGTGAAAATGTTTTGGCAGAAACCAACAATTATCAATTACACATTGTCAATGAAAATGATTTAAAAGGTTTGCCGGAAGGAACAATTGAAGCTGCGTCAAGTCTGGCAAAATTAAAAAATCTAGAAGGTTGGGTTTTTACTTTGGATTATCCAAGTTATATTCCGTTTGTGACATATGCTGACAATCGTGAACTTCGAAAAGAACTCGCAATTGCCAACGGAAAAAAAGCATTTCAGAATAACGAATTCGACAATCAGGAAATTACGTTAAAGATTGCCAAATTACGCTTTGAACGCGCCAATTTATTGGGCTATAAAACGCATTCTGCTTTTGTTTTAGAAGAACGAATGGCGCAAACTCCGGAAAAGGTAAAATCGTTTTTGAATGATTTACATGCAAAGGCAAAACCAGCAGCCGAAAAAGAATTCGCTGAATTAACAGCTTTCGCTAAGGAATTAGACGGAATTGACCAATTAGAAAAATGGGATGGTGCTTATTATTCGGAAAAACTAAAACAAAAACTTTTCGATTTTGATGACGAACAACTAAAGCCTTATTTCAAACTGGAAAACGTTTTGAACGGAGCGTTTACTGTTGCTGAAAAGTTATTTGGAATCACATTCAAAGAAGTTTTTGATATTGATAAATACCATGAAGACGTGCAAACTTTTGAAGTGCTCGACTTCGAAAGAAAATTGATTGCTGTTTTTTATGCTGACTTTTTTCCAAGAAAAGGAAAACGCAACGGTGCCTGGATGACTTCATTCAAACCACAATATATAAAGGATGAAATTAACGAAAGACCACATGTTTCTATTGTGTGCAATTTTACACCTCCAACAGCAAGCAAACCATCGTTACTAACTTTTAATGAAGTCACCACTCTGTTTCATGAATTTGGTCACGCCTTACACGGCATGTTAGCCAATACAACCTATCCAAGTTTATCGGGAACATCAGTGTATTGGGATTTTGTGGAATTGCCAAGTCAGGTTATGGAAAACTGGTGTTACGAACCGGAAGCCTTGGCGATTTTTGCCAAACATTATGAAACCGGAGAAGTCATCCCACAGGAATACGTCAGCAAAATCAAAGAAAGCGCCAGCTTTTTAGAAGGAATGGCAACGTTACGACAACTAAGTTTCGGGATTTTGGATATGGCTTTCCATAGCAATAATCCAAACCAAATTACCGATGTAAAAGCTTTTGAAAAAGAAGCTTTTGGTGGAACTTCTTTATATCCTGATGTAGAAGAAAATTGCATGAGTGTTTCGTTTTCACATATTTTTCAAGGCGGTTATTCTTCAGGTTATTATAGCTATAAATGGGCAGAAGTTTTGGATGCCGATGCGTTTGCGTATTTTCAAGAGAAAGGAATTTTTAATAAAGAAGTCGCCACTAAATTCAAAGAAAACGTATTGTCAAAAGGCGGAACCGAATTGCCAATGGAATTATACAAACGATTCCGTGGACAGGAACCAAAACCTGAAGCGTTGTTAAAACGAGCAGGATTGATTTAGACTTCTTAAATTTTTAGATTGATTAGATTTATAGATAATTAGAACTGGAGTTATGCTTTGATTTTTCGCGTTAGATTTGATATTAAGAGGAGAATGTCCAGTGGACATTAGGATTTACTTTAAGTTGTTTGCGTTAGGGATTGGAGCTAGCTACCATGTAGCGCGGAAAGCCCGACCTCGTTTTTTGGAACGAGGAAACGCCCAAATTTAGCTGAAGACCAGAAGTAAAACCCACCACAAAATCGGAATACTTTCTGCCCAAAATGTGCTGTAATATTTTGATTGTTTTTCGTGGGCAAAAAGTAGAAAAAGAAAAATGGTAAAAGCTACTCCCAATCTGACAAACAATGACGGAAAGCTAAAATCAATTTGAAAAAAACATAACAAGATAAAAAGTAACAATAATAAACCACCAACAATTTTTGTCTTTTCCACACCTATTTGCTGTGGTACTGTTTTTAAATTGGGATCATCAACCTGCAAATCGATGATTTCAAAAATCAATATCAACACAAAAATTAAAATAAACCGCTGGACTGCAATCACAAAAACATATAGCGTTAATGTAATTCCGGCATTAATGATTGGTAAAAACAAGGTTACTCCAACCCAACACAAAGCAACAATATAAATTTTGACACCAGCCCAATTTCGTGCATTTTTTCGATTTGGGAAAAAAGGTAAAGTATACAATATTGTCAAAATCAAAAAAACAAAAGCAATAATTTTTGTAGTTTCTTCCAGTTGGAAAAAGTAATAACCCGTTGCTAAAAAAGATAAGAAACTCAAAACAGCAATCCCCTTTAATTCACTCCGCATTTGTAGTTTTTGTATTCGAGCCAAAGCATCGTATTTCACAAAATTATAACCGACGATTGTACCAAAAAAAGCAAATAAAGCTGACGCATCTATTTTGGCTATATCAAACAAATAACCCGTCATTCGCACCAAAGCATAAACAGATAGCGCAACATGAATACTGCTGTTGATATAAAAGTCGAGAAGCTTCTTTAAATAGTGCATGTTTCAAAAATACGCAAACTGTTAATAAGAAGTCGTTTTGGTTGAAAATTTGTCAAAATATTAGACTTTGTTTAGCACAGAATTAAAACATTAATAATTACTTTTGTCTGCTTTAAAACGAACTTGTTTCCGTTGCTAAAAACAATACCGTTCGCCAACGGAACAAGGCACAACTAAACACACTTAGAACATACAATTTAATGAGAACAGATGCATTTGCACTACGCCACATAGGTCCACGTGATAGTGACCTAAACCACATGTTCGAAACCATAGGAGTTGAAAACTTTGACCAACTGATTTACGAAACGATTCCGGATGATATTCGTTTGAAAAACGACCTGAATTTGGATGCGCCAATGACAGAATATGAATATTTAAATCATATTCAGGAATTGGGCAAAAAAAATAAAGTATTCAAATCCTATATCGGTTTGGGCTATCATCCTACGATTGTTCCAGCTGTTATTCAAAGGAATATTTTTGAAAACCCTGGTTGGTACACAGCCTATACGCCTTACCAAGCTGAAATTGCACAAGGAAGATTGGAAGCCATTTTGAATTTCCAAACTACAGTTATCGAGTTAACTGGAATGGAAATCGCAAATGCTTCTTTATTAGACGAATCAACATCAGCGGCTGAAGCAATGGCGTTATTGTTCGATGTTCGTTCTCGTGACCAAAAGAAAAACAACGCTAATAAATTCTTTGTTTCGGAAGAAGTGTTGCCACAAACCATATCCGTTTTACAAACACGTTCTACTCCAATTGGTGTCGAATTAGTAATTGGAAACCACGAAACTTTTGATTTTTCTACGGAGTTTTTTGGAGCGATTTTACAATATCCGGGAAAATACGGTCAAGTAAATGACTACGCCGGATTTATCGCGAAAGCAAAATCAAACGAAATAAAAGTTGCGGTCGCTGCCGATATTTTATCATTGGCAAAACTAACTTCTCCGGGAGAAATGGGCGCCGATGTTGTAGTTGGAACAACTCAACGTTTCGGAATTCCGATGGGTTATGGCGGACCACACGCCGCGTTTTTTGCAACCAAGGAAGAATACAAACGTTCCATGCCGGGAAGAATTATCGGTGTGACGATTGATACAAACGGAAACCGTGCATTGCGTATGGCGTTGCAAACACGTGAGCAACATATCAAACGCGAAAAAGCGACTTCTAATATTTGTACGGCACAAGTTTTACTAGCCGTTATGGCCGGAATGTACGCGGTTTATCACGGACCAAAAGGATTGCAATATATAGCCAATAAAGTTCATTCATCAGCTGTAACTTTAGCAGATGTTTTGAATAAATTAGGCGTTTACCAAACAAATTCAGCTTTCTTTGATACGCTTTCTGTAAAAGCGGATGCGCAAAAAGTAAAAGCGATTGCCCAGAAAAACGAAGTAAATTTCTATTATGTTGATGCGGATACGATTTCAATTTCATTAAACGAAACCACTTCGATTGCTGACATCAATCAAATCATTGCGATTTTTGCGGAAGCTACCGGAAAAGATAAAGTAACCATTGCTAATTTATCAACTTCTGATAATTTCGTTTCAGGATTGGAAAGAAAATCAGCTTTCCTGATGCACGATGTTTTCAACAATCATCTTTCTGAATCTCAGTTGATGCGCTATATCAAAAAATTAGAGCGTAAAGATTTATCGTTAAATCATTCTATGATTGCGTTAGGTTCTTGTACGATGAAATTGAATGCTGCTGCCGAAATGTTGCCGTTATCAATGGCAAACTGGAACAACATTCACCCTTTTGCTCCAATTGAGCAAGCACAAGGATACATCACGATGCTTAAAAAATTAGAGCATCAATTGAATGTAGTAACCGGTTTTGCAGGAACAACTTTGCAACCAAATTCGGGTGCTCAAGGAGAATACGCAGGACTTATGACGATTCGAGCTTACCATTTATCACGCGGTGACAATCACAGAAATGTATGTTTAATTCCATCATCTGCTCACGGAACCAATCCGGCTTCTGCAGCAATGGCCGGAATGCACATTATTGTAACCAAAACTATGGAAAACGGTAATATTGATGTGGAAGATTTAAGAGCAAAAGCCATCGAACATAAAGATAATCTTTCTGCCTTGATGGTAACTTATCCTTCGACCCATGGTGTTTTTGAAAGCGCCATTTGCGAAATCACCAAAATTATTCACGACAATGGCGGTTTAGTTTATATGGATGGCGCGAATATGAATGCACAGGTTGGATTGACCAATCCGGCAACCATTGGTGCTGATGTTTGTCACTTAAACTTACACAAAACTTTCGCTATTCCTCATGGTGGTGGTGGACCAGGAGTTGGTCCAATTTGTGTGAACGAAAAATTAGTGCCTTTCTTGCCTACGAATCCAGTGATTTCAGTTGGTGGAAACCAAGCCATCACAGCTATTTCTGCTGCGCCTTATGGTTCGGCTTTGGTTTGTTTGATTTCGTATGGTTATATCAAAATGCTTGGCGCACAAGGTTTGAAAAGTTCAACAGAACATGCCATTTTGAATGCCAATTATATGAAAGCGCGTTTAGAAGAGCATTATCCTATTTTATATTCTGGAGAAATGGGACGTGCTGCACACGAAATGATTTTGGATTGCCGTTCGTTCAAACAAAACGGAATTGAAGTTACTGATATCGCGAAACGTTTAATGGATTATGGTTTCCATGCACCAACGGTTTCTTTCCCTGTTGCTGGAACTTTGATGGTTGAACCAACAGAATCGGAAGATTTAGCTGAATTAGATCGTTTTTGTGATGCCATGATTTCCATCAGAAAAGAAATTGATGTGGCTTCTACTGACAATGTAAATAACGTATTGAAAAACGCGCCACATACTTTGGCGATGCTAACTGCTGATACTTGGGTTTATCCATACACACGTGAACAAGCGGCTTATCCGCTGGATTATATTCACGATAATAAATTCTGGCCAAGCGTTCGTCGTGTTGATGATGCGTATGGCGACAGAAATTTAATTTGTTCTTGTGCGCCAATAGAAGCATATGTTTAAGAGATTAAATTCCAATACTAAAATCCCAAATTCCAAATGTGAGTTTGGGATTTTAATTTTAAAAGCTGATTTAAATCAGTAAACCAGAAAGCAGTAATTTATATTTTTGTTCCAATTAAAGAATCAATGCACGACATTCAAACACAAGAAGACCTATATTTACTAGTTGATGAGTTTTACAAAAAACTACTTTCGGATGCATCTATAAGTTATATTTTTACGGACGTAGTTAAGATTAAAATCGAAGAACATTTGCCAATATTGGTTACGTTTTGGTCACAAGCTATTCTTGGAACTGGAGGTTATGTAAAGAATTTGACTCAAATACATTTGGATGTGAATGCCAAAGAATACCTTTCGCCTGAGCTGTTTAAAATTTGGCTCGCCCATTTTTTTACTACTGTTGATGAAAGTTTCAAAGGTGAAAAAGCAGAACAAATAAAAACCCAAGCTTTAAGCATTGGTACTATAATGCAGATAAAAATAGCGCAAGAAAAAGGCAAAAAAATGTGATTTTCTCAATTTTAGTAATCAATATTAAAAATATTCATAATTAAATTTTGATTATTTAAATTTGAGCAACATTCTATGGCTTTTATTTTTAATTTCGCAATGAAATATTTAAGATAATGAATATAAAAATAACAGGTTCTGGAAGTTATATTCCAACAGAAATAGTATCCAATAAAGATTTTGCCGAACACGTTTTTTTGAATGATGACGGAACACCTTTTCCACATCCGAATGATATTGTCGCAGAAAAATTTCTAGAAATAACTGGTATTCAGGAACGTCGCTATGTTACCGATGATTTGCAAACTTCCGACATTGCTTTTATTGCTGCAAAAAGAGCCATTGAAGATTCAAAAATTGACCCAGAAACTTTAGATTATATCATCTTTGCACACAACTTTGGAAACGTAAAAAAAGGAGCTATTCAAACCGACTTATTACCAAGTTTGGCAACTAGAGTAAAATTTGATTTGCGTATAAAAAACCCAAAATGCGTTTGCTACGACATGCTTTTTGGTTGTCCGGGTTGGGTTGAAGGTGTTATTCAGGCACAAGCTTTTATAAAAGCCGGAATGGCTAAAAAATGTCTGGTCATTGGAGCGGAAACCCTTTCTCGCGTAGTTGACATGCACGACAGAGATTCTATGATTTATTCTGACGGTGCTGGTGCCACTATCATTGAAGCTACTGATGAAGAAGGCGGAATTTTAGCCCACGAAACAGCAACCTTTACTTATGATGAAGCCTATTATTTATTTTTTGGGAATTCTTTTAATAAAACGCATGATCCTGATGTGCGCTATATCAAAATGCACGGAAGAAAAATTTACGAATTTGCTTTAAGTCAAGTCCCAAAAGCAATGAAAGAATGTCTTGAGAAAAGCGGCATCGATATTAAAGATATTAAAAAAATTCTAATCCATCAAGCCAATGAAAAAATGGATGAAGCAATTATTCAAAGATTCTATAAACTTCACGGTCAAACGCCGCCTGATGAAATTATGCCGATGAGTATTCACAAATTAGGAAATTCAAGTGTAGCAACCGTTCCAACATTATATGATTTATTGGTAAAAGGAGAACTCGGAAATCATTCGATTGAAAAAGGGGATATTATCCTTTTTGCATCCGTTGGCGCCGGAATGAATGTCAATGCTATCGTTTATAAAATGTAATTTTTAACTGTTTATAGTTTATGGTTTATGGTTTATAGTTAATTTTGCCCTGATAAAACCACAAACTATAAACCACAAACTGTACTAATGTACGAGAAGACATATCCAAGCAAACGATTTACTTTAACGTTAGCTTTTCTGCAAAAACACATTCAAACTTCAGAAACCATTTTTGATCTTGGTGTGACAAATCCATTTTCAAAAATCATGGAAGAAAATGGCTATACGGTCATCAATACTAAAGGTGAAGACTTAGACAACGACCAAACAGCATTACAAAATGAAATCTATAAAGTCTTTACCGGTTTTGAAATTTTTGAGCATTTGTTAAATCCATATACAGTTTTGGAAAACGTAAAATGCGACAAATTATTAATTTCGATTCCGTTGCGATTATGGTTTTCACCGGCTTACAGAAGTAAAACCGACAAATGGGACAGACATTACCACGAATTTGAAGATTGGCAATTAGATTGGCTTTTAGAAAAAACAGGTTGGAAAATTATAGATCGTCAAAAGTTCACACATCCGGTAAAAAAACTTGGCTTTCGTCCTTTATTGCGTTATTTCACTCCACGTTATTATATGGTTTATGCTGAAAAAGTAAAATAATTGTTGCTTTTTAGTTGCTCCTCTAAAACCATCTAAATTAGATGGTTTTTTTATGTCATTTTTTCACAATTTTTTATAATCATTTGAATTTCAACAGCATGTGTGTGTTTTTGTTTTATAACCGTTAACGTCAGCCTACAAAATTGTTAAATAGTTGATTAAAATTTAATTTTTTAAGAATTTTGTCAAAGTGCAAGATTTGTTAAAATTTTAGTTTAAAAAAACTGTAATTGTAAGTTATTATATATTTTTTCTTGCTTTTTTTAAAAATATATGCATTTTGTCGATTTTATTTGTCATTTAATCGACAATGTAAGTATGTTTGAAAAGTATTTAAACAAAACCCTAAAATCTATTATTTATGAAAAAATTAATCACGTATTCGATGTTGGCAGTTTGCACTTTTTCTTTCGGTCAAAAATTATTTATTGTTAAATCAAATGAAAAATTTGGTGTTGTTAATGAATCAGGAATTGAAATCATTAATACAAAATACAATGCTATAGAAGAATTTGATAAACTACATACAAACTGGGCAAAAGTAGAACTAAATAATCTTTATGGATTTGTTCATAAAAGCGGAAAAATTGTAGTAGAACCAAAATATCAAAAAATAGATAATTTTGATGTTTATCACCAAGGTTGGGCTATGGTAATGAAAGATGGAAAATATGGTTTCATCAACAATACAGGAAAAGAAATTGTACCTACAATTTATGACAAGTTTGGTGAATTTGGTGAATTCAACAAAGATTGGATACTTGTAGAAAATAAAGGCCTAAAAGGTTTTATTGACAATGAAGGAAAAGTTGTTGTTGCCATTAAATATACTTATGTGGAAAAATTTGATGTTGTTAAAAAGAACTGGTCTTTAGTTAAAGACACTAAAGGAAAACTTGGATTTATCGATAAAACAGGAACAGAGATTGTTCCAGTTTCATACGATAGTATTGAAGCTTTTACAAATAAGAAAACTACTGAAATAGCAGACTTAGATTAATTAACCTTACACTCTATAATTTTAAAGAGATTTCATTTTAAGAAATCTCTTTTTTTGTGCTTTAATTTTATCTTTGCTCGAGAAAAGATAATCACATCTATGAAGTATTACATTGTCATTCCTACTTATAATGAAGAAAAATTTATTACACTAACATTACAAACGTTGGTGGAGCAAACGGTTTTGCCAAAAAAAATAGTTGTGGTCAATGACAATTCTACTGATAAAACTGAAGAAATTGTTTCAGCTTTTGCTAAAAATTATTCGTTTATTTCGTTAGTCAATAAAACTTCCGAAGCAATTCACCTTCCTGGAAGTAAAGTAATTCAGGCGTTTCAAAAAGGTTTAGAGACTTTGGATGACAACTATGATTTCATTGTAAAAGTAGATGCGGATTTGATTTTTCCAAATAATTATTTTGAAACCATAATTTCTCATTTCAAATCAGATTCAACAATCGGAATGGTTGGAGGCTTTGCTTATATCGAAAAAAATGGGAATTGGATTTTAGAAAACCTAACCGATAAAGACCATATTCGTGGTGCTTTTAAGGCATATCGCAAAGAATGCTTCCAACAAATTGGCGGATTAAAACCAGCCATGGGTTGGGACACTGTTGATGAATTACTTTGCAAATTTTACAATTGGAAAGTTGTCACCGATGAAATGTTAAAAGTAAAACACCTAAAACCAACTGGTTCCAATTACAATAAAACTGCGCGTTACAAACAAGGCGAGGCTTTTTACAGTCTAGGTTACGGATTTTTCATCACTTCAATTGCCTCGTTAAAACTAGCAATGCGAAAAGGAAAACCTTTATTATTCCTCGATTATATTAATGGGTTTTGGAAAGCAAAATCGGCAAAAGAACCACTTTTGGTTACAGCGGAACAAGCCAAATTCATTCGGAATTATCGCTGGAAAAAGATGAAGGAGAAATTATTCTAAGAAAGGTGCGTTAGGGATAGTAGTGAAAATCCTTTTGTTTTGTCATACCGAGCGCAGTCGAGGGAATTTTCACAAAACAAAAGATTGTAACGGATAGCCCGACCTGAAAGGAAACGCCCAAAAAAACTCTCAACTCATAACTTATAACTCATAACTTCTCCCTATTTTTGACAATATTTTTTAACTCATGATGCTAGTCCGATATTTATCGCAAATAGGAAAATATTTCCTGATGTGGAAAGAGATTTTCAACAAACCAACAAAATGGTCAGTCATGAGAACCTTAATCTTCAAAGAAATTGACGATTTAATTATCGGTTCCCTTGGAATTGTTGCCTTTATTTCTTTTTTCGTTGGTGGTGTAGTTTCAATTCAAACGGCTTTGAACTTAACCAATCCGTTAATTCCAAAATACCTTATTGGTTTTGCAACAAGACAATCCGTAATTCTAGAATTTGCACCTACGTTTATCTCCATAATCATGGCAGGAAAAATGGGTTCTTTTATAACCTCAAGCATAGGTACAATGCGCGTTACCGAGCAAATTGACGCTTTAGAAGTTATGGGAGTTAATTCACTGAACTACTTGGTTTTTCCAAAATTGACTGCCTTATTACTCTATCCTTTTGTGATTGGAATTGCGATGTTTTTAGGAATTTTTGGTGGATGGATAGCGGCAGTATATGGCGGATTTGCCTCGAGCAATGATTTTATCAACGGACTTCAGCAAGAGTTTATTCCGTTTCATATTGCTTATGCGTTTATTAAAACATTTGCTTTTGCCTTAATTCTTGCTACTATTCCATCCTTCCACGGCTATTATATGAAAGGTGGCGCGCTCGAAGTTGGAAAAGCAAGTACGGTTTCATTTGTGTGGACAGCAGTGACGATTATTTTGGTAAATTATATATTAACCCAATTACTTTTGACCTAATGATAGAAGTAAAAAACGTAGAGAAATCTTTTGGCGATGCTAAGGTTTTAAAAGGGGTTTCTACCATTTTTGAAACTGGTAAAACCAATTTAATTATTGGTCAAAGTGGTTCCGGAAAAACGGTTTTGCTCAAAAGTTTACTCGGAATTCATACACCTGAAAAAGGAACAATTTCTTTTGACGGGAGAATTTATTCCGATTTAAATCCAGATGAAAAAAGAGCGCTTCGCACCGAAATCGGGATGGTATTCCAAGGAAGTGCGCTTTTTGACAGCATGACAGTGGAAGAAAATGTTGGGTTTCCGTTAAAAATGTTTACCACTAAAACCGCTGCCGAAATTAAAGAGCGTGTTAATTTTGTAATTGACAGAGTTGATTTGAAAGAAGCACATCATAAAAAACCTTCTGAACTTTCGGGCGGAATGCAAAAACGTGTGGCGATTGCCCGTGCGATTGTGAACAATCCGAAGTATCTTTTTTGTGATGAACCAAACTCCGGACTCGATCCAAAAACAGCTATTATAATTGACAACTTGATACATGAAATCACGGTTGAATACAACATTACTACGGTTGTCAATACGCACGATATGAACTCGGTAATGGAAATTGGCGAAAAAATAATCTTTCTGAAACAAGGGATTTTAGCTTGGGAAGGAACCAAAAAAGACATTTTCAAAACCGACAACGAAGCCATAACTGACTTTGTATATTCGTCTAATCTTTTCAAGAAAATTAGAAAAGCACAGAATAAAGAAGAATAAAAAAAGAGCTAATATTGCTCCTTTTCTTTTATAATTTATTAGCTAATGCCGTTATCCGTTTGATATCTTGCTCTTTGCTTTTTGGATAAATCATCAGTACATTTTCATTATCCACAATAATGTAATCATCCAAACCGTCTATAACTACGAGTTTTTTTGCTTCAGAACGAATGATGTTATTGGATGCATTTTCCAAAATTACAGTCGCATTCACCACCGTATTATTGTTATCGTCTTTGTCTAATTTGTCATGTAGTGAACCCCAAGTTCCCAAATCATTCCAATCAAAAGTGGCTGGCAAAACGTAAACATTATTTGCCTTTTCCATCACAGCATAATCAATCGAAATATTTTCTGCTTTTTCATAATTCGTTTGGATAAATTGCTTCTCACTGTCGGTATTATAACTTTCAGAACCTTGCTGAAATAATGCATTCATTTGTGGTTGAAATTTTTCAAAAGCTTCTGTAATAGATTTTACACTCCATATAAAAATCCCACCATTCCAAAGGAAATTTCCAGAATCTAAAAATGCTTTTGCCGTTTCATAATCCGGTTTCTCACGGAACTGAGTTACTTTCTTAATTGGATTTGTATCGGCCTTATCAAATTCGATATAACCAAAACCAGTATTGGGAAACGTGGGTTGAATTCCCAAAGTCATCAGTGCATTCCCTCTTTGACAGAAGTCAAAACACTGTTGTAAATTTCTTGAAAAGGTATCTTCATCTTCAATCCAGTGGTCACTTGGCGCGACAACCATAACGGCATTTGGATTTTGCTTTTGAATTTTTAATGACGCAAATAAAATACATGGCGCCGTATTTCTCATTGCCGGTTCTAGTAGCACTTGCTCTTGTTTTACCATTGGTAATTGTTCCAAAACTAGGTCGTTGTAACGCTCGTTAGTCAATATCAAAATGTTTTCTATCGGAATCAATTTCGATAAACGACTGAAGGTTTTTTGTATCAACGTATCGCCCGAACCCAACATATCGTGAAACTGTTTTGGGAAATCGGCTGTGCTTACCGGCCAAAATCTTGAACCAACACCACCAGCCATTAATATTGCGTAATAATTTTTATTCATTTTAATAAAGTAACTAAGTTGCTAAGGTACTAAGTTGCTGAGTTTTTTATACTATCAGCCTGGTAAAATTTCAACCTCAGCATTGGCATTAAACAAATAGAGTCTTCCTGTTTTGACTTCCAAACATTCGTAACGCTTTACGCGTAAGCCTTTCTTTTGAAAAATTCTACCATTTTTTATTCGGAACATACTACCGCTTGGGACTTCGTGTATGAAATGAACATCAGGTTTTCGTTCATCAAATTGCTTCAGCGCAAAAGCCAATCGGGCATCGGTATCGCTACTCGCGGTTGGATTTCGGAAATGATTCGCTACTAAAGGTAAGACAGAATGTGGAAATATTTCCGGACGAATAAAGGGAACCATTAAACGCTGAAAGGTGATTTTCCATTCGTTGCCGTGAGGTTTTATATACCTTCCATATTTTTCATAAGCCACCAAATGCGAAATCTCATGAACTAATGTAATTAAAAATCGGTATTTATTCAAATTGGCATTGACTGTAATTTCGTGTTTTCCACCAACCGCTCTTCGATAATCGCCATGACGCGTTTGTCTCTCGTTAACGATTTTGAGATGCACGTTATTTTCTTTGATTAATTCAAAGCATGAAATTACGGCGTGTTCGGGAAGATATTTGGATAAGACTTCGCTCAATTAGTTATGAGTTATAAATTATGAGTTATGAGTTTTTTTCGATGTTATAATTATGCTTCTTATAATTTTTAAAACTTCTTCACATTGTGGGTAAATACTTTTGAATTCTTCAACTGAAATGTAATTGGTCTCTTTTAAAAGTTCTAGCCAGTACATAGTCTCATCACATTCTTTTTGAGAAATTGATAATTTATGAATGAAATCAGATTTGCTTTGAGCATTAACTGCTTCTCTCACATTAGCACCAACTGAAGTAATCGAACGCAAAAACTGTTTGCTCATCACAAACTCTTTTTTATCCGAAACTAAACTCTTATAAATTTAATTCCAGAAACCGCTAATTCAAAACTTTTTGTCTTAATGATACTTTCACTCATAACTTATAACTCATAATTTATAACTTACGGAGTACTAGATGAAACCTGAATTATTTTTCCGTTATGGTATTTATTTCCCGTTAAGGCAAAATTGAAAATATAATCGGCCATTTCTTTGGCAGAAATTGGAGCTTCATAACCCGGGAAAGCTTCTTGCAACATTTCGGTATTAACCGCACCAAGTGCTAATACATTGAATGCAATTCCTTGTTCTTTGTATTCTTCTGCCAATAATTCAGAAAGTGTAATTATTGCTCCTTTACTGGAGCTGTATGCTGAAAGTCCTGCGAACTTCATGCTGCCTTGAATTCCACCCATGGAACTTATCGAAACCACATGACTCCCTTTTTTCAAATAAGGCAAGCAAATTCGGGTAAGATTTGCAACTCCAAAAACATTGACTTTATAGACATTTTCAAAATCTTCTTGTGTAGTTTTTCCAAACGGTTTGTTGACTAAACTTCCAGCGTTATGAATGATAATATCCACTTTTTTCCATGTTTGCGAAATAAAATTGTCAACCGCAATAAGTTCATTTTCTTTGGATAAATCAACGGAGAGACAAGTGATGTTTGAGTTTCCTAATAAACTATTTGGTGTTTTTCGGGAAATGGCTAAAACGTGATGACCGGCATTGGCAAACTGCAAAGCCAGCTCAAATCCGATGCCACGTGAAGTTCCTGTGATTATGATATTATTACTCACAATTTAAAAATTGTTTTTTTGGTGTTCGTGACCCGAGCCCAAAGGGCGAACTGATGTTAATAATCTTCGATTTCATTTGCAATTTTAAGTCTGGTAAATATAACAAAAGTTGGGAAATGAAACGGTTGAAATTTAGCGATAATACTTTTTAAAGAACTTGACTCCCTGAAAAACTCCCAATCCAACAAACACCAACGGAATAATGATTTGCATTAAATATTTAGACAAAAAATCAACATTAGAAGCAAAATAATGAAGCGAAAGAATCAACACCAACATACCACAAAATGTTCCGACTACGGTTCCTGAAACATAGAAGTATTTTCCTGATTTCGAAACTTCAATATATTTTCCGTTTAAAAGCCAAAGATTCCAGCCAGTCCAAAACGGAATTTGGATAAAATTCAAACAACTTAATACAATTCCCAAAACAAATGGTGAATAATCAAACGAAGTGGAATAATCTGTTTTTGAATTTGAGCCAAAATAAAAACCAGCGGCCAAAATAAACATAAACACCACCGAAAAGCCTTCAATATATTTGGTTAGTTTTTCATTGGCAGCTAATTTATGGGCAAAAATCAATGTCAAATAAATTACTAAAAACTCAATACAAATTACACCTGCCAAATACCAAATTGTTGGTTGAAGTCCAGATTTTTGAAACACTTGAAAACCAACTACATTCAAATATCCCAACGGAATAGAACCGATGAAACTTACCAGAAAACCAACGAATATGTTCTTTAAATTTATCATTACTTTAACCATGAACTTGTGTGAGATTCCTCCTTCGTCGGAATGACAAAAAGGGATTAGGAATGACAAAAGAGTTAAAAATTTACAATTTTATTACTTTGTTTCAAATGTAATCTATATTGTTCTATTCCAACTTTATGAGACAAATACGGAAATCCACGTTTGTGATTTTCAACACTGATTTGGAACATATAACTAATGTGACGCGCCAATTCTTTCCATGCAAAAAAGAGTGAATGTTTTGGATCATAGATATGCGTTGGTTCGCTAGCTGATCCGTTTAACTCTACAATAGAGAAGTTTTTGCCTTCTTCTAATTCTTCCCAAGTGTTGTACATCAAATCCATTCTGCCAAAATAAAACTCGGGAATCTGTAAACACATTACGTCAATAACTTTCGTTAATTCAGGAGAAATTAGATTACTATAATCTAAGAATTTGGCACCACGAGCATGATTCCCATAAGGCACTAAATTTCGCTTTTCGCCTTTGTCTAAAATAGTTTTTAGTTGATTGCCGTATTCTTTTTCGAGTGCTTTTAATTGGAATTCGTAACGCGGATTAACTTTCAATAATGCTGAAATAGTCGAACAACCATCACCTTCAATGATTAGAAATTCTTTAGCTACAATTCCGGTGATTTTTCCACTTTTTTCATTAGGAAAACGCACATAGAAAATTCCAACTTCGTTTTCATACGGAATCAAATCCTGTACTAAATAATCGAAATTGGCTTTGTTGTGATAGGCTTTTAATTCTTCTAAATTGGTTACTTTTTTAACCGCTGAACCACGAAGACCAATATCCGGTTTTACAATAAAAGGAAATTTAATTTTTGATGTTTCAAGCAACTTTTCGACAGCATCAAAAGGTATTTTTTCTTTAACGAATTTTGTTGTTGGATAAAACTTTTGTGGAATTAAATCATAGATTTCTATTTTGCTATCCATAACAAAACCACCGTTTTTCATCGTTGGATTACAGGTATTAAAAAAGAAAATAGTCCTTGCTTTTAAGGCATAATATACCCATAAAAAATAAATAGGAATATAGACAATTTGAAATGGCCAATATTCCCAATGGAAGAGTTTATGGAGAAATAGTCGCAAATAGTTATAAGTTATGAGTTATGAGTTGTCAGACGGAAATAAAGGTATTGGAAAAATCCCGTTCGGCAATCAAATCATTGTAATGAATTGCAACTTTATTTTTTTCGATAACTGTTTGGGTGATGCTCAAGGTTTTCAAGGTGTCATTCCTGTTAATAACCAATCCATGTTCGGTGTTTTCTTCTTCGGTATAGCGGTGGAAATTAAATAGTTCATCTGCATTTACTTCTGGCTTGTTCCCGAAGCCTCGGGACAGAAAAGTATAAAACCAATTGGCTCTTTTTTCTCTGATTTCTTTTGAATACAAGGTTGAGGAAGACCAAATGTGATTTTGATTGGTATCTAATACTTTCGTATTCTTATCAATTTCATTCCACTGCAATTGATAAAGCTTTTGATTTTCAAAAAGTACCAATGTAAAAGGTTCAATGTTTTCTAAATCGATGTTCTTCCATTCCGCAATAGCTGATTTACTGCTGATTAATTCTAATACTATCAAACCGCGACTTTTTCGATAACTTTCTTTAAGAATATGCTTTTCATCGGCACCATTTAAAAGCACTAAAATAGTAGAATGCTCATCAATAGCAAACCATGTTCCGCCGGCTTTTTTGTCTTTTGGAAAGATGATTTTTTTGTTGTTGATGCCATAATTTTTGGGTTCAATGGCATTTGGTCTTAGTGTTTTTTCATCACGATTAGAAGTGATGATGATTTTGCCATTGGCATTGACAAAACTTACTGTGCACATTGTCTTCTGTATTCGATTGTAGATGGTGCAACTCCAAAATCAGGATCAATTTTCAAATGCTCCAACTGCAAAACTGCCACTTTTATTAAAGCTTGATGATGAATACAATGCTCCAAATTGTACAATAACTCTCTGTAATAATTGCTTTCGATGTGCAATTCTTCTTCATCAACAATTTGTTCAAGCAGTAATTTTTTATTGTCTTTTTCTAATTGATTTCTGATATCAGCTAGACATTGCAACGCAAAATGAGTATCCGTTTGGATTCGGCAATCTCGATTTCTTCTATCATAATTCACAACGCCATTTTCATATTGATTTTCCAAACAGTGAAACATTTCGATTATATGTCTCGTGTGTTCACCAATTGTTGAATTACTCAAACCTTTACATGGCATGGTAAAATCATCATTAGAAAGTTGATTTAACAACAACTCTAATTCATTTAAGGTTTTGTGCAAAGAGGATATGAGCATATTTTTTTATAACTTAATTACGATTTTTATAATATCTCAGTTTTTTATATTTTAAACCTTAGCAAATCCTGAATCTTATTTCTGTTTTGGATGATTAACACCGTACAACAAAGTAAAGTAATTATTGCCAAAATAAATAATTCTCCACCATCATTTTTTACATCAATTCCCAACACAAATACGTGTGAAAAAATAGCACCAAGCATGGTTCCTGCTCCTAATAATGCGCCAAGTAAAGTAGTTCGTGGAATGAGAATTAAAATCGAAGCAATCAATTCAACTATTCCTGAACCAATTCTTCCAAAAGGTTCAATACCTAATTTAGTAAAAATATAAACGCTTTCTTCTGCTCCGGTAAATTTGAAATATAAAGTTTGTACAAGGATGATTACCGCTATTAGTTTGACAATCCAAGTGAATAATGCCTTTTTCATTGTTTAGATTTTAATTAAATTGATTTTTTTAAAGCCCTTCGAATGCACTTCGTCTGAGCTCAGCATAAACTTCTATGGGTGACACTGAAAACTGCGACTGAACACTAGTTAATAAACTTCTTCCAGTTCGCGTCCGCTTTTTTCTTCAGGTTGACCTCATCTTTATTCCAGCTTTTCAAAGTGTTATTAAAAAACGCATTGTAGAATAAATTCAATTTTCCATCTACGATTTTGAAGGTTTCCGGATTAACTTCAACTTTTTCTCCGTTGGCACCCATTGCATAAGAACACCAGCCACCATATTGCGGTTCGTAGCCTGAAGGATTTTTAGCAAATGTTTCTTTATTAGCTAGCGAAGAAAAATTATAAATCACGCCTTCATAAGTTGATGCCATAGTCGCTTTGCCTTTCACCGCTTTTTTCTGCGTAAAATAAGCTACAGGATCATATCCTTGAATGGCTACTTTTTTATCCAAATTAAATTCGGTTATCCTTTTCGAAGCAGTTTGTCCAAAAGTTGTTGCCGAAATAAAGGCAACTAATAAAATTAAAATTTGTTTGTTCATGATTGTTAAATTTAGTTATTTTTTTATAAGACAAAGATATATCAGGTAAAAAATTGCCTTTGTCTGCTACTTTACATTTATGGCAAAAAAGATTATTACTAAAATGAATATCGGTATTGAAGTCCGGCAACAAAACTTCTGGTCAATCCGTCAGGGCGAACATCTCTAACTACAAATGGTGTTGCCAATGAAAGCTCCAAACTGCTTTGTTTACTTATATTGTATGATGTAATCAAGTTTCCGTTTATGGTTAAACCGTCAGAACCTTTGATGCTTTCTCTTTGTCCAAGAATGTTTTCAAAACTATCTTCACCCAAATGATAAATTAAGAGAATATTGGGTTTGAATGTAAATTTTTTATTGGGTGTTTTTATCGAATAGGTTGCTCTTAGTAAAGCATCTGATTTTCGTTCAAACAAATTCGTAGATGGAAAATCATCCGTTCTTCCATATTCTTTGAAATAAGAATTCTTATTCAGATTAAACACCGGAATTTGAAGTGCCGCATTAAAATCCCATTTTTTATAACTAAGATTAGTTCCCAAAAACAAATCTACCGTTCCCAAACTCGATTGATAATCCAATGGTAACGAGTAACCATTAATTTTTAAATTAGAAGCCGTAAAAGGAAATTTCCAACCTAGTAAAGCGCCCCATTGTTTTTTGTTATTTTCTTTGAAAGTATAATTACCGATTAAGAATGCATCTCCAAATTGACTTCTGGTGCCAAAACTTCCATGTGCCATAGAAAAAGTGACTTTACTGGTAAAAGAAAAGCTATCATTGAACCGTTTGGTATACAAAACATAAGGTGAAACATAACGAACATCCGATTCACCTGTGCCAAAAATTGCAGCAATTTCAATATGGTTTTTAAAACTTTTTTCTTCGGTAGTAAAACCGTGATTGATGGAACAAATTCCGGCATCACTGCAACCTTGAGAAAACGCATTATTTACAAATAGTACAACTATCAAAACTAACTTTTTCATAATTCTAATTTTGAATTAGTTCCGCCACAGCATACAAATGACTGTATTGCTGACAATGAATAAGCACATGAGAATAATCATCAATGTTTACAGATGACGGAATTGGATAAACCGTTTGAGAAGTCAGATTTCCGAGGTTGACAAAATCTGTTGGCGTTGCGGCTTTTGATAAATAAACTTTTAAATCGGGACCGCTTGAAATACTAAAATCTTCTAACTGCACTTTGTATTCAGTGCCTTCTAGATAAATTTTGGCTTCGCCAGAAACTACAATCCCATTTGTTGGCACAAAAGTTCCATGGTATTTTAGCATAGCCGCTGGAGTAATTGGAACGCTGTTTTCCAAAGTGTGCGTTAACTCGCCTTCTACTTGGCAAGACAAAATCAGGAATAAAATTGGAAATAGAATTAGCTTTTTCATGATCGATTTATTTTGATACTACAAAGCTAAATCTATATGAAACGGGAAAATGTCGGGTAGTTTACATTTGGGGTGAAAAATATTATAATTTCGAAATATCTTCTATAATAATCTCTTTCCTTCCATAATGCATCAATCCGTTCCCTTCCAGTTCGTTTAGCAATGACGTAGCGGTTTGGCGCGAAGTACAAATAATTTGGGCAATATCGTTTTGTGTAAGGTAATTTTCGATAACAACACGGTTTCCTTCCTGTTTCCCATCACGTTCTGCCCATTCTTTTATAAAACTGAGCAATCGCGTTTTCGCATCTTTGGAAATTAAGTTGGCATAATTATTTTTGATGCGTTTCATTTTCAAACCAACGAACTTGGTATAAGACAATGCTAGACTAGGATTACGCAACAACAAATCTTCAAAGTCCGACATCAAAAAACTGCAAATAGCAACTTCATCGGTTAAAGCTTTGGCATACTCATTAGAGTTTCTGTCGTTTTCGAGTTCTAATTCGCCAAACAAATCGCCTTTTTGTATAATATCTTTGATGGTCTCGTTTCCGTCTTCATCGATAGAAACAATTTTAATATTGCCTTTTTTGAGTAAAAAAACACGTGGCACATCAGAAGAAGAAAAATAAATAACATCGCCTTTTTTGGCTTTCTTAAAACCTGTGATAATGCACAATTGTTTGATTTGTGACATACTCAATGTCCAAAACAATTTATGATCACGTAAATACCAGTATTTTAGTTCTTCATACATTAGGTAAAAATAGTAATTTTTTCAAATCAAAAAACCCTTTCATTGCTGAAAGGGTTTAGTGATTATTAATTTTAAATTTTAAGAATTATTGTTCTCAAATATAAGAAAAAAAATTATACCAATCCACGAGAAATTACAATTCTTTGAATTTCCGAAGTTCCTTCATAAATCTGCGTAATCTTAGAATCACGCATCATTCGCTCTACGTGGTATTCGGCAACATAACCGTTTCCACCATGAATTTGAACCGCTTCATTGGCAACTTCCAAAGCAATTTCCGAAGCATATAATTTTGCCATTGAACCTGAGTGCGCAATGTCTTTTCCTTCATCTTTTTCACAAGCGGCTTTCATAATCAAAAGTTTAGCAGCCGTAATTTTCACATACATATCCGCTAATTTGAACGCAATGGCTTGGTGTTTGAAAATTTCTTTGCCAAATGCTTTACGCTCATGCGAATATTTTAAAGCCAATTCATAAGCACCGGTTGCAATTCCCAAAGCTTGAGAAGCAATACCGATTCTTCCTCCGTTTAAAACATTCATTGCGAAATTAAAACCGAAACCATCAGCACCAATTCTGTTTTCTTTTGGAACTTTCACATCGCTAAACATAAGTGAATGAGTATCGCTTCCGCGGATTCCCATCTTCTTTTCTTTTGGACCAATTTCAAATCCGGCCCAACCTTTTTCTACGATAAAAGCATTGATTCCTTTGTGTCCTTTTTCTACATCAGTTTGTGCCATCACTAAATAAGTCGAAGCAGTTCCGCCGTTTGTAATCCAGTTTTTAGTTCCGTTTAGTAAATAGTAATCGCCCATATCTTTGGCAGTAGTTTTTTGTGAACTCGCATCACTTCCCGCTTCCGGTTCAGATAAGCAAAATGCTCCTATAACATCGCCTTTTGCTAAAGGCACTAAATATTTCATTTTTTGTTCTTCCGAACAATATTTTTCCATTCCCGCACAAACCAAAGAATTGTTTACCGACATGATAACCGCTGCCGAAGCATCCACTTTAGCTATTTCGGTTATGGCCAAAACATAAGAAACACTGTCTAATCCTGCGCCACCATATTTTGGATCCACCATCATTCCTAAGAATCCTAATTCCGCCATCATTTTCACTTGTTCCGTTGGGAATTTGGAATGTTCGTCTCTTTCAATTACGCCAGGCAATAACTCTGCTACAGCAAAATCTCTCGCTGCTTGCTGAATCATTAACTGTTCTTCGTTCAAATTAAAATCCATAGTTATGAAGATTTGTGTTTGTTGTTTCTTTAATTTTGGTGAGCAAAAATAGAATATAAAAGTTAAAATTTCAAACGTTTTCGTAAATTTAGCCAATGTTTAAAGAAACCTACAATGTTATCGGAGTAATGTCAGGCACATCGCTTGACGGGATCGATTTGGCACACATTCATTTTTCGATAGTTGATGATAAATGGAGGTTCAAAATTCTTGAAGCCGAAACGGTTTCTTATAACAAGGATTGGTTGGAAAAACTTAAAATTGCCGTTGACTTTTCAGAATCAGAATTGCAGCAACTGAATGAAGATTATACCGTTCTTTTGGCAAATATTATCAAAACATTTATCGAAAAACATGATTTGAAAAACCTTGATGCAGTATGTTCTCACGGACATACCATTCTGCATCAGCCACAAAATGGCATTACGCTTCAAATTGGAAATCTTCCTAAAATCGCAAAAGGTATTGGTCAGACTGTTGTTTGTGATTATAGAGTGCAAGATGTTTTGCTCGGCGGACAAGGCGCACCATTGGTTCCTATTGGTGACCAAATTTTGTTTTCAGAATATGATTATTGTTTGAATTTAGGTGGCTTTTCTAATGTTTCGTTTGAGCAAAATGGGAATAGAATCGCTTTTGACATTTCTCCGGTAAATACCGTTCTGAATTTTTATGCAAATCAACTCGGATTGGATTATGATGATAAAGGGAAAATTGCGGGTTCAGGAAAACTCAATACTGATTTATTGAATGAATTGAATAGATTGGATTATTACAAAAAATCGTTTCCAAAATCACTCGGATTTGAATTTGTGAAAACGACTGTTTTGCCATTGATAGAACGATACACTATGTCAATCGAAGATAAGATGCACACGTTCACTGAACATATTGCCATCCAAACTGCTGTGGCTTTAGATTGCTTCGAAACTCGCAATGAAAAACGAAAACTATTAGCAACTGGTGGCGGAACCTATAATGATTTTTTGATGGAACGAATGCAGTTACACTTACCTCAACTTGAAATAATCATTCCCGATAAAAAAACTATTGAATTCAAAGAAGCTTTGATTTTTGCGCTGCTTGGCGTTTTAAAATTACGTGGTGAAATCAATGTTTTGAGTAGTGTTACTGGCGCAAAAAATGATCATTCTGCTGGGTTTATTTTAAGCGGACTATAATTTTATGCTAATCGTATTTCCTATATTTGCAGCATACACGAGACCATAAGGTCGAACTGACGAAGTAAACAAACTAATAACAGAATGAAAGAATTATTAAAAAAATTCGAAGATAAAACACCCGAAATAGTATTCAACTGGAAAGATTCCGAAACCGAGGCCGAAGGTTGGACCGTAATTAATTCGCTTCGTGGCGGTGCTGCTGGCGGCGGAACCCGAATGAGAAAAGGATTGGACATGAACGAAGTGTTATCGTTAGCCAAGACAATGGAAGTTAAATTTTCAGTTTCAGGCCCGGCGATTGGCGGTGCAAAATCGGGTATTAATTTTGACCCAAATGATTCGCGCAAAAAAGGCGTTTTACAACGTTGGTATAAAGCGGTTTCTCCATTGTTAAAAAGTTATTACGGTACCGGTGGTGATTTGAATGTTGACGAGATTCACGAAGTTATTCCATTTACCGAAGAATGTGGTGTGTGGCATCCACAAGAAGGTGTTTTTAATGGGCATTTCAAACCTACTGAAGCTGATAAAATCAATAGAATTGGGCAATTGCGTCAAGGTGTAATCAAGGTAATCGAAAACCCAAAATTCTCTCCGGATGTGTTACGCAAATACACTATTGCCGATATGATTACGGGTTATGGCGTTGCCGAAGCGGTTCGTCATTATTATCATATTTATGGTGGCGATGTACAAGGCAAAAAAGCCATCGTACAAGGTTTTGGAAATGTAGGTTCCGCTGCAGCTTTCTATCTTGCCGAAATGGGAGTCAAAATTGTCGGTATCATCGATCGTGATGGCGGAATCATAAACGAAGAGGGTTACACATTTGAAGAAATTAAAAGATTGTTCTTAAACAAAGACGGAAACAAATTGGTAGCACAAAACATGATATCATTTGAGGAAATCAATCAAAAAATCTGGACATTAGGTGCTGATGTTTTTGCTCCTTGTGCAGCATCAAGATTGGTAACCAAAGCCCAAATCGACAACTTAATTAATCATGGTTTAGAAGTAATTTCGTGTGGTGCTAATGTGCCTTTTGCCGACAAAGAAATTTTCTTTGGAAGTATTATGGAAGAAACCGACAGCAAAGTAAGTTTGATTCCCGACTTTATTTCAAACTGTGGAATGGCTAGAGTATTTGCCTACTTTATGGAGGCAAAAGTACAGATGACTGATGAAGCTATCTTCTATGACATTTCTGAAACTATAAAAACGGCATTAGAAAAGGCACACAATTTGCATGCAGACAAAAAAAATATCAGTGCAACTGCTTTTGAAATTGCTCTGAAACAATTGGTTTAATAAAAAATATCTGTTGCAATTACACAATAATTTGTATTTTTAAGCGTTATATTTAGTAACGAACAAAAGAAAAAAGCTATGAGTTTTCAACTAACTGAAGATGACAAAAAATCGTTAGCCATTACAACTGTAGTGTATACTTTGTTAATTCTTTTACTTTTCCTATTGCGTTTTTGGCCTCCAGCCGATATGAAAATCATGGGCGGCGGTGGCGGTGGCGGCATCGAAATGAACTTTGGCGATAGCGATTTTGGTATGGGCGATAACTACAAAAGTGAGGTCCTGAATGTAAAAGACCAAGTCAAAGCGACAACAGTAGCAACAGCTGACGAAGACGTTATTTCGGATGATAATGCTGATAACGAGGTTGTTATGCCGAAAAAAGATAACATTAAAGTAAAACCCATTCCTGTCAAAAAAGATGTAAAACCAGCAATTGTAAAGCCAAAGGTTTCTAAAAATGCTGATGATGCTTTGTCTAGTATTCTTGGTAATAAAGGCGGCGATGGAAATGATACAAAAGGTGGTAATAAAGGAAGTGCCAACGGAAATCTAGACTCAAACGGTTATTATGGTAACGGAAGCGGAACAGGTTCGGGCGGCGGAAACGGTTCGGGTTCAGGTTCAGGAAGTGGTTCGGGTACTGGTTCAGGAAATGGCAGCGGAAACGGTGGCGGAAACGGAAGTGGTTCAGGTTATTCATTGGGCAACCGAAAAGCATTAAGTAAACCGCAACCAGATTATACGTGTCAAGAGCAAGGTAGAGTTGCAGTTCAGGTTTCTGTAGATAGAAATGGGAACACCATTAGTGTTACAGCTGGAGTTCAAGGAACAACCAACACAGCAAAATGTTTGCTTGACCAAGCCAAAATAGCTGCAATGAATACGAAATGGCAACCTGATAGCAACGCCCCGGAAAAGCAAGTTGGAAAGATAATTTATACTTTCAGTTTGAATTAAACATAAAAAAATCCCAATTTCACAATCGGGATTTTTTGTTTCTATTAATTTGAAAAGTTTACCAGTTTTCGGCCTTCTTCTTTTTATCCATAAAGGCAATCAGGCTTTTGTTCAAATCGTTGAAAAGTGTTTCGTAAGCTGCAGGCACTTCATCTTTATACTTCTTTAACGTACCATCTTTATCATAATACTCTGAAAAATCATCCAGATTATGGACAGTAGTATTTGCTGAATTATTCGCTTTTTCAGTTAAGCCAAGAGCAGCAAACTTATATTTTCCGTCTTTAAAATTTATTTCGATGGTAAAGGTAGCTGAAGTACAAACCGTTGTTCCTCCTGCTTTACTGCACAAGAAATTCTCTTTAGTTCCTTCAATGGTAAGTTTTTCACCTTCGACAGCAGAAACCACAACAAAGTTTTTCTTAGCATTATCTTTTACCCATGCTTGTGCTCTAGTGTAAGTATCTTTAGCAGCACCATCATAAATGGTTACAATAAAATCGGTCAATCCGTCTTTTGAAAATTTAAATTCGGTGTCTTGTGCAAAAGTTGATGCCGTTACAAATGCCATCAACAGTAAAGTTTTCAGTTTCATGAGCTAAACTATTTAATTATATAACCTTATTTTGGACTCGTAGCAATAACAAACTTCAATTTGTTCTTCACTCCTATTTGCAATACATCTACCAAGTCTTGTACTTGCAATGTAGCCGGAATTCTAATGATTACCGTTTGCTGCTTTTCAGGATCCATTAATTCGAGTAATCTGGTTTCCAATTGATCCAAAAGCACTTCTTCTTTGTCAATGAAATATCTTTTTTCATCGGTTACCGATAACGTGATAAGTTGCTTGTTTGTCTTTTCATTGGTTTTCGATTTTGGCAATGTCATTCGGATAACATTTGGATTTGCCAAGGTCGAGATGATTAAGAAAAACAACAACAGGAAAAACATAATGTCGCTCAACGAAGATGTGGCGACTTCTGCATGAAATCGTTTATTTCGCTTTATGGCCATTTGGTCGTTGAATTATATTTACAAATTCTAATACTTGCTTTTGAATCGATAATGAAAAGGCATCAATTCTTCCATTGAATAAGTGATAGGCGCTATAGGCAATAATACCAACAATCAAACCGGCACCACTACTAATCATTTTCTCATACAATCCACCGGAAATATTTCCGATACTAATATCTTCGGTTACTGAAATACTATAGAAAATTTTAATAACTCCCGAAATAGTTCCGATAAATCCGAGTGTTGGTGCAATACCGGCAATCAGTCCTAATTGTCCTAATTTCTTTTCCATATAGCCAATTTCGATATTAGCTGCTCGCTCCATATTGCCTTCTATTTCTCCAATATGTCTTCCAATCGTTAATACACCTTCTTTTATGATTGCGCCTTGAGCATTACCACTTCTTTCGGCAGAAGAAACCGCCATTTCAATATTCGAATTATTCAAATGATTGCGAATATCTTTCATCAAATGATTATCGATTTTGGCTGCTTTATGGATATACAAATAGCGCTCAAAAACGAGATAGATAGTATAAAATAACAAAATTGCAATTGGAATAAGGAACAAACCACCTTTGAAAATGAATTCTAAAACCGAAACTTCATTGGTTAAAGCAGCATTTGCTTTGTCTACTGTAGGAAGTGCTTGAGCTAAGGTGTCAGCTTGTAATTGTAAAAAAGTGCTTATCATATTTATCTAATTTATAGCAATTAATTCTGAAAATAATTTCAATTTTGTGCTTTCGAATACGCATCACAATATAAACGAAAAAAAACGTATAAAAGTATATTGACCGCCAATTTTTTTCCGAAAATTATGAACTACAAAGAAACGCTTGATTGGATGTTTAACAAATTGCCAATGTATCAAACACAAGGTGCCACGGCGTATCGAAAGGACATTACCAATACTGTTTTGTTAGCAAAACATTTAGGAAATCCTGAACGCCATTTGAAATGCATTCACGTAGCCGGAACCAATGGAAAAGGGTCAACTTCCCATTTATTAGCATCGGTTTTACAAGAAGCCGGATACAAAGTTGGTTTGTATACGTCGCCACATTTGAAAGATTTTCGTGAGCGAATTGCCATCAACGGAACACCAATTTCAGAAGAATATGTAACTGATTTCATAAACAAGAACAAAGTTTTTTTTGAAGCCAATGAGTTGAGTTTTTTTGAAATGAGTGTTGGATTGGCTTTTGAGTATTTTGTAAAGGAACAAACCGATATCAACATTATTGAAGTCGGCATGGGCGGACGATTGGATTCAACTAATATCGTTACGCCATTGGTTTCGGTTATCACTAATATCGGATTGGACCATACACAATTTTTGGGTGATACTTTAGAATTAATTGCTTTTGAAAAAGCCGGAATCATCAAACCAAACATTCCTGTCGTTATTGGCGAATATGTTGAAGCAACAAAGCCAGTCTTTTTGGCGAAAGCCAATGAAACGCAGTCCGAAATATATTTTGCTTCCGATTTGATTGGAGAAACTTATCCTTCCGCTTTACTTGGCGATTATCAGATTCAGAATAAAAAAACGGTTCTACAAACTATAAAAGTGTTGCAGGACAAAAACTTGCTTTCTATATCCGAAACGGATATTAAAAATGGTTTTTTAAATGTGATTAAAAACACCGGTTTACAAGGAAGATGGCAGCAACTTGGAGAGAAACCTACCATTATTTGTGATACTGCCCATAATGCTCATGGATTGAAAATAATCATCAATCAGTTAAAAAAGGAAAAATACGACCAATTGCATATCGTTTTGGGATTAGTCAATGACAAAAACTTAGATGAAATTTTGCCTTTATTTCCGAGAAATGCTATTTATTATTTCTGCAAACCAAATAATTTTAGAGGTTTAGATGAGGCTATTTTAAAGGAAAAAGCTGCTGAATTTAATCTCATCGGTCAAACATACATTTCAGTATCAAATGCTTATCAGGCCGCGAAGAAAAATGCCAATGAAAATGACTTTATTTATGTGGGCGGAAGCACATTTGTAGTTGCAGAAATTTTATAATTTTTTTCAAATATGTTTGCAATATCAAAAAAGTAGTCTATATTTGCACTCGCATTCAGGGCGATTAGCTCAGTTGGTTCAGAGCATCTCGTTTACACCGAGAGGGTCGGGGGTTCGAATCCCTCATCGCCCACAATAAAAACCGTCTCGTTTTTTAACGAGACGGTTTTTTTATTCCCTAAAGCGTCGAAAGTTAACTTTCGTAAGGTTTGGGGAATAAAAAAACAAACCTGTTGCAAAACAGGTTTTGGTTTTCTTGTTCAGGGTTCCCAAAAACGGGATCAACGAAGTTAATCCCAATCAATAAAGCAAAGAAGTTTGATAAAAATACCTGACTGCCACTGGCAGTCCTCCTCTTAATATCAAATGTTCAGGGTTCCCAAAAAAGGATCAACGAAGTCAATCCTTCATCGCCCATATATAAAACAGTTACAAATTGCAATCGTTTGTTTATGCCTTCTCTAAAGCTTGCCCTAAATCGGAAATAATATCAGAAACCGTTTCTAAACCAACCGATACTCTTACCAATCCATCGGTTATACTAACCGCCAATCGTTCTTCTGCTGTTAATTTGCTATGTGTTGTTGAGGCAGGATGCGTAACAATGGTTCTTGTATCTCCGAGATTAGCTGAAAGTGAACATAATTTTATCTTATTTAAAAAAGACCTTCCGGCTTCTATTCCGCCTTTTACTTCAAATGCAACAATATTTCCGCCTAACCTCATTTGCTTTTTAGCAATTTGATATTGGGGATGCGATTTTAGAAAAGGATATTTAACCAATTGTACATTTGCATTTGTTTCTAAAAATTCAGCAACTTTTAGCGCATTTTCACAATGTTTATCAAGTCGAACGGCTAGCGTTTCTAAACTTTTTGAAAGCACCCATGCATTGAAAGGAGATAATGCCGGACCTGTATTTCTTGAGAACAAGTAAATTTCTCTTATTAATTCTTGTTTCCCAACAACAACACCACCCATAACTCTTCCTTGTCCGTCTATTAATTTTGTAGCAGAATGTATTACTAAATCGGCTCCAAATTGTATAGGATTTTGAAGATAAGGTGTTGCAAAACAATTGTCAATTATTAAAATGAGTTTGTGTTTTTTAGCAATAGCACTCAAGACTTCCAAATCAATAATATCAACTGCTGGATTTGTTGGCGATTCGGCATAAATAATTTTGGTGTTTGGCTGAATATAACTTTCAATTGTTTCAGGTTTATTGATGTCGAAATAGGAAGTTGTTATATTCCATTTTGGAAAATATTTAGTAAACAACGTGTGCGTAGATCCAAAGACACTGCTTGCAGAAAGGATATGATCGTTTGCATTCAGTAATGTGGCAAAAGTGTTATAAACTGCTGCCATTCCTGTTGCAAAGGCAAAACCATCTTCAGCACCTTCCATAACGCATATTTTTTCTACAAATTCTGAAGTGTTCGGATTGCTAAATCGGCTATAAATATTTCTATCTTTTTCCTCAGCAAAAGACGCTCGCATATCTTCGGCATCTTCAAAAATAAAACTTGATGTTAAGTATAAAGGAACGGAATGCTCAAGATATTGTGTTCTCTCGATTTGCGTTCTTATAGCATTGGTTTCGAAATGTTCGTCAAATTTCATAGTTCTATGTTGTTTAAAATAACTTTGTATTTAATGGTGGCAGTTGGTTCAATTGTTTTGGCAACCGAACAATATTTTTCAAAGGATAATTGGGCTGCTTTTACTGCTTTGCCAGGTTCTATTTTTCCCTCTAAAAAAAAGGTGAGGCTTATTTCTTTGAAAGGAGTTGCCTCCCCTACTTTTACTCTGGTACCATCCACTTCTGTTTGAAAAAGTTCGATTTGCTGCTTTTGTTTTTTTAAAATAGAAATTATATCAATTGCAGAACAACCAGCTACAGCCATTAGTAGTAATTCCATTGGACTTGGTGCCAAATCGTTACCTCCAAATTCTTTACGGCTGTCAATTTCTATTTGATGTCCGCGTTCATTTAGTGCTTGAAAATGAAAATCTTCATTTAAGCGCTTTAGTTTTATTTTCATATTACATTATTTTAACTAATATTCTTAAACTGAAAACAATAACCAAAAAAGCTACAAAAAGTAAAGCCGTTTTTTGAGGCAATTTACCAGCTAATTTTGCAGCTAATGGAGCAGCAATACTTCCTCCGAGAATCAATCCGAGAATAATATACCAATGACTAATACCAAGTGAACTAAAAAAAGTTATGGCAGCAGCTAATGTTACAAAAAATTCGGCTAAACTCACCGTGCCTACCACATAGCTTGATTTTCTACCTTTCGCCAATAATGTTGAAGTTACTATAGGTCCCCAACCACCGCCAGCAAAAGCGTCAAAAAAACCTCCAGTAAAACCCAAACTTCCAGCATGATTTACTTTTTGTTTTTTGCTTACTTTTCTGTAAGCAATAATTATTAAGCGAATACCAATACTCATTGTGTAAATAGATAATAAGGCATAAGTAATGGTTTGATATTTATTTCCTAAATAGATTAATAAAAGAGCACCCGATATCGCACCTAAAACTCCCGGAATTGCAAGCCAATAAAATAATTTTTTATTTACGTTACCAAATTTATAATGAGAGTATCCACTTATGCCACTTGAGAACATTTCTGCAGTATGTATACTTCCACTTATTGCAGGAAGATTAATTCCTAATAGCATCATACTCGTAGCACAAGTAACTCCATAACCTAAACCAACTGCACCATCGACTAGTTGTGCAAAGAAACCAACTAATAACATCCCGTAAAAAGCGTTTGGAATATTCTTGGCATGTAATAAGATATCATCGTATGAAATAAATTTTGACAATCCAAAACCTATAAAGAATACCATAAAGAGTATCGTGATATCCAATACTAGTTTTTTTACATTTCTTTCTGTTTTTTTGGTTTTACTTCCATTGATTACGCTTGTTATTTTATTCAAATCGGCTAATTTTTCTTGAAAATTACCTTTATGATTAGACCTTAGTTGATTTAATGATTCGATATTGTTTTCTATATTATCCGGAATTACTTCGGTAAAATATTCTCTCATTCTTCGTGCTAAAACGGGAGATTTACCATTAGTAGAAATGGCAATTTTCAAACTTCCTTTATTAACAATAGAACCCAAATAAAAGTCACATAATGCTGGTTGGTCAGCGGCATTTACTTTAATTCCTTTTGAACGAGCTAATTCTCTAACTGCTCTATTCACTTCGGGTTTATCTGTGGCAATAATGACATAATCTTTACCAACTAAGTCATCTTCACCAAAAACTCTTTCTATAGCTGTTACATTATTATATTTCTGAATAATTTCTTTTAGATTGTCATGAAAATAGGTAGCGACAATGGTAATTTTAACATTAGGGTTTTGCTTAAGCAATGTTTCCGTTTTTTCTAAACCAACATTGCCACCGCCAACAATTAGAAAGTGTGCCGTTTCTGTTTTTAAGAAAACTGGAAATAAGGTGTTTGTGCTCTCCATTTTTTTAATCTATTTTTTGAAATACAGTTAATCTTAAAATGTTTCTGTTTAAAAATTCATCCCCTGATGGTTGCTGTTGAAAAGAATTTAAATAACCTGTTTCTATTGAAAATTTATTTGAAATTTTATAGTTTAACGCAAAGTAAATCCTGTTTTGATCAAATGTGTTTCGAACAATTTTACTACCTGCATTTACCATAATTTCATCTTGAATTTTTACAAATACAGTTTCGGTTGATGAACTCTTGTTTTTAATTATTGGAAAAGTCCATCCTAAAAGATATCTAAATCTGAAGTTGTTAAAATAATAACCATCCGAAAGCGCTCCATCTTTTGTGTTTTGATACAATCGTGCTTCAATTCTGTAACGACTATTTAATATCCCAAATCCTAATTTTTGCGTATTATTAAATTCTATGTGAGGCCTTAATTCGGGAACAATTAATTGACTCGTCTTATAGGGATCATTTAATTTTCTTATAAATAAACTTCCTCCAAATCCCAAATCCCAGTTATTATTAATACCTCTTTTAAAAATTGTTCTTATTGACCATAAATGTTGTGCAGTAGGATTAATAAACTGTCTTTCGCTAACATCTGTTATTTGTTGCCAATTATTATTTAATTTCCAACTTATATTATAAGTATACCATACTATTTGTTGGTTTTTAACCTCTTTTTCACTTTGCGAAAAAACAGTTATTGAAACTAGTAAAAAACAAACTGTATAAATTTTATGCATCATATTTAATTTACAATTTTTCTAAAAGCATAATCTCCAAAAGTTTCATTTTCATTTTTATCATTCACATACTGTTTAAATAAAAAATCTACTTCTTCTAAAATTTGGGTTTCCGTTAGTTTTTCTTTATATAATTTATTCAAACGCTCTCCATATCTGTCGCCGCCTAACATAAAATTGTATTGCTCCGGACCAGTTCCAACAAAACCCAATTCAGACACATAAGGACGACCACAACCATTGGGACAACCTGTCATTCTGATTGATATTTCATCATTCGTAAGATTGTATTTTTGTAGAATAGGTTCAATTTTGGTTACTAATTCGGGCAAGTATCTTTGTCCTTCAGCTAATGCCAATGGGCAAGTAGGCAATGCGACACATGCCATAGAGTTTTTTCTCAAAGCACTTACTTGCTTTTCAATATCATGCGTTTTTAATAAAGCTTCTACTTTTTGCTTATCTGAATCCGCAATTTCACCCAGTATTAAATTTTGATTTCCTGTAAAAATGAAGTTTGATATTTTTAGTTGTGCTAATTCTATTAAGAATTGCTTTTGATCTGGTTTTACAACTCCATGTTCTACAAACAATGTATAAAACCAGTTGTTTTCATGATTTTTCTCCCAACCAAAACGGTCACTTCTTTCACTAAAACTAAAAGGTTTAGCAGCTTCTAATTCAAATCCGATGCGATTTTCTACTTCTTTTTTGAAACCTTCAACCGTCAATTTATCAACGGTGTATTTTAGTCGTGATAATTTTCTGTCTACACGATTACCAAAATCGCGCTGCACGGTTAAAATCTCATAAACTACTTTTAACGTTTTTTCTTCGGTATCGGTAAAGCCAATGATACTTCCTAAACGAGAATAAGTGTTCGGGTTTCCGTGAGTTCTTGCTAAACCACCGCCAATAGCAATATTAAATCCTTTTAATTGGTTGTTCTCAATAATGGCTATCAAACCAATATCGTTAGTAAATACATCTACATCGTTACTTGGCGGAATCGCGATGGCAATTTTAAATTTCCGCGGTAAATAGCGGTCTTCATACAATGGATCAGCTTCAGAAGAACGTTCATATATCTTTTCTCCATCAATAAAAACTTCATAATACGATTGTGTTTTTGGGAGTAATAAGGTTGATATTTTATCCGCATAAGCATGTATTTGTTTATGAAGTGGCGAAATTTGTGGATGTGAACTTGCGATAACATTTCTATTTACATCGCCACAAGCTGCAATTGAATCTAACTTGGCCGTGTTAAATGCCTGAATAGTTGGGCGTAGTTGATGTTTTAATAACCCATGCAATTGAACCGTTTGTCGTGTTGTTATTTTTAAAGTTCCTGTTCCGTATTGTTCTGAAATTTCATGAGTTGCCATCCATTGTTCAGCAGAAATTACACCGCCCGGAATTCGCAAACGAATCATAAAGGAATACAAATTATCTAATTTCTTTGCTATTCTTTCAGCTCTACGATCACGGTCGTCTTGCACATACATGCCATGAAATTTCACTAAAAATTCATCATCTGGCCGTACACTTCCGGTATGATTATCTAAATCAATACTTTCTTTTAATGTTCCCCTAAGACCGTCACTTTGGGTCTTCATTGCTTCATTAGCAGATAATTTTTCACTCATTTTTTCTATAATTTAATATACGTCTTTTTGATATTTTCCTGCAGCTTCTAAATCTTCTAAAACTTGTTTTGCTGCATCGTTGGAGATATTTCTTTCGTTAGCAATAACTTCTATAATTGCTGCTTCTACATCAATACTCATCGGGGCTTTTTGTCCGCAGATGTATAAACTTGCCCCGTTTTGCAGCCAATTGTTAAATTCATTGGCTTTTTCACGGATTCTATCTTGCACATATATTTTCTCTTTTTGATCACGAGAAAATGCTGTATCTAATTTTGTTAAAATTCCGGTTCCAATCCATTCCTGAATTTCGGTTTGATAATAGAAATCGGAAACAAAATGTTGTTCTCCAAAAAACAACCAATTTCTTCCTTCAGCACCAGTAACATCTCTTTGAGAAATGAAACTTCTGAAAGGTGCAATTCCAGTTCCCGGACCAATCATAATAATATCAGTTTCATCAGAAGGTAATCGGAAATTATTGTTTTTGTGGATGTAAAATTCTAGCTCTGTATGCAAAGGATAATCGGCCAAATACTGTGATGCAAAACCTGTTTTTTCTATATTATCTTTGGAAAACTTATTTAAATTTACCGTTAAATGAACTTGTCCGTCATGTGCCTCTAAAGAGGATGATATAGAGTATAATCGTGGTGCAACGGGCAATAAAATTTCAAGTAACGCTTCTATTTTTGCCTTTTTTGGCTTTTTGTTTTGTTTTAAAACGGTAATCAAATCCGCTTTTTCTTCAATAGAATTAGTTTCTAATAATAGTGCGATTTGATCTACTATCCGTTTGCTTAATCCTCTTATATTTCGCCTTAGTAACCATTCTTGAGCACTGTCATTTTCTTCTTTTATTTTTATTTTTTTTGAGGCATTCGTTTCAAAATAATTTAAAATAAATGCTACATCTTCAGGTGTGTTTTTTGGAATAATTCCCAAAGCATCTCCAGGCTCATAAACTATTTCATCATTTGAAGTTATTTCAATATGATAGGTTTCTTTATTAGATTCTCTATCGTTTAAAACTATTTTGTGACTGATTTGTCCTGTGTAATTTTTTTTATGATTCAACTTTGGCACGATAGCCTTAATTTCTGTTTTTACAGCATCTTGATTTTGAAATACGCTTTTCAAATCATTTTCCCACGCCGTTACCGTATCGGCAAAATCTAAATCGGCTTTCGCTAAAGGCAGTAATCTTTTGGCTCCTTTTTCAACTAAAACTTCATCCAACAAGACACCTGCATTACAAAATAGTGGATAGGAAGTATCGCCTAATCCGAGAACAGCAAACGAAAGATTGTTTAAATTGATGTTGGCCGCTTTCAAATAGTCATAAAAAGCAAGAGCATTTTGTGGAAATTCACCTTCTCCTTGTGTACTTATTACAAACAAAATCAAATTTTCTTTATCTAATTTGGCAGTATCATATTGAAATACATCGATGGCTTTTGCCTGAATTTTATTTTTCTTAAAATTTGACAATAATTGAATAGCTACTTTTTTGGAATTCCCGGTTTCTGTTCCATATATAATTAATGGTTTGACAGACACAGCTGAAAGCAATGGTTGATTTGAATTAGATAAATCGTTTAAATTTCTATCTAAACAACCAGCCAAATAGCCTTTAGTCCATATGATTTCTTCGGCAGTTGCATTTTGGATAATTTGGTGCAACAACGCTAATTTAGTTTCAGACAGCATCTTGGTATAGTGTTTTATGATTATCGAAATAGGAATCTTTAGTATTACTTTCTTTAAACCAATTATATTGTTCATGAAGATTCACCACATTTCCAATGATAATTAGTGTTGGCACATATTCAAAGTCTGGCAAGTTCTTTTTTGAAAGTGCTGCAAAACTAAAAATTTGCGTTTTTTGATTTGGAGTAGTAGCTTGTTGCACTACAGCTAAACCTTTATTATGATTGATATGGTTATCTAATAAATAGTTAGTTAAAGTAGAAAGCTTTTGTCCTGACATGTAAAACACCAAGGTGTCTTCGGTTTCTGACCAATCTATCCACTGATTTTTAGTAACATTTTTTAAATCATACAAGGTTAAAAATCGAACACCGCGAGAAAATCCTCTAGCCGTTAATGGTATTCCTGTGTATGCCGCCGCACCAAAGGCAGCGGAAATTCCGGGAATGATTTCGTAACGAATATTGTTGGCGACTAATGCTTCTAATTCATCTAAAATGTTTGAAAACAAACAAGAATCGCCACCTTTTAATCGTAAAACCAATTTGTTTTGAAGCGCAAACTTCACCATTAATTCATTGATGTCTTCTTGTGGTGTATGAATTCCTTTTGAACATTGTTTACCAACATAAATTACAATAGCATCTTTTTTGGCATTTTCTTCGATTAAAATTGGTGAAACCAAACGGTCTGTTAATATCACATCCGCAGTTTGCAAGCATTTTAATGCCTTGACGCTAATTAAATCAGGATCGCCTGGACCGGCACCAGCCAAAATTACTTTTCCTAAACTATTTTTCATTTTCGTTTTTTTTAAGTTTCTCTTCCCAATGTTTTTTGGTGATTGACATCACGCTTTATCTTATATAACGTAATTCAAAGCTTCCGGGAAATCACTTTGTTTTTTTATTTCGAGTTCACTTTTATGATACACCAATGAATTTTGAGGCACAGATTGTGTTAGCCACACATTACCTCCTATTACAGAATTTGCTCCAATTATGGTACTTCCGCCAAGAATCGTAGCATTAGCATAAATGGTTACATTGTCTTCAAGGGTTGGGTGTCGTTTTGTAGAAGCGAGGTCTTTTGAAACCGATAATGCACCTAAGGTTACGCCTTGATAAATCTTTACATTATTGCCAATTTTCGTAGTTTCTCCTACTACAATTCCTGTCCCATGGTCGATAAAGAAATTTTCACCTATTTCAGCACCAGGATGTATGTCTATTCCTGTTCGACTATGCACATATTCCGAAATGATTCTTGGAATAATTGGTATGTTCAATTTCCAAAAAACATTTGCTATCCTATAAGCTGTAATACCAAAAAAACCAGGATATGCAATGAGAACTTCTTCTTTTGATTTTGCAGATGGGTCAGAATTGAAAATTGTTTCTAAATCGTTATTGAGAACATAATGCAAATGTTCAATTTGATCAAAAAAATAATTAGAACACACTATAATTTCATCAGTATCGTCAACTACTTTTGCTAAGATGTCTTGCAATTGTATATGAATTAGTCTTTCTTTATTTTGAAAAAATCTATAATTATTATATTCCTGATTAATGTCAAATAACCAATTGACTAGTTCATCAATCCAATTTTCGACTTGTTTTTTATCAATGGGACTTTTAACCCGTTCTTGATTTTTTATGTAGATTGTGTATGACATATTATAAAAACATTAAGGATCCAACAGTATTGAAAGTGGTTTCGTCTATTAAAATCGCATTGCCCGTTTTTGGGTTTTCATCAAAAGAATCAAAGTATAAAGACTGACTAGTTTTGATGGTTATTTGAGCAATGTCGTTTAACTTAATTTCGTCTGATTGGGTGAATTTCCAATCGTTAACATTCCATTTTTGTTCTATTTTTTGCACTTTTACTCTAACATTTCTAAATCGGTGTTGTAGTAAATATGTCTTATTTAAATTAAGTGGCGTGTTGTCTAACCAAGAAATCCATGTTTTAATTTGATTAGATTCTGTTGGTAGTTTATTTGATAAAACAACTGTATCTCCACGACTGATGTCGATATTGTTTTCAAAATGAAGCACTACATTATCACCAGCAACGGCAATACTTACTTCTTGTAGATTTTTTTCAATTTTTTCAATTTTAGTTTCCAAATGAGCTGGAAGTATAGTTACCGTGTCTCCGGTTTTATAAATCCCGCTTAATACCAAACCAGCATAACCTCGATAATCGTGATTTTCTTCATCTCTTGGGCGTATAACTAACTGCACCTGAAAACGAGCATCTAAATCTTTAGTAGTATCTAAATTTATTTTTTCCAAAATAGCTAATAATGGTTCCCCATCATACCAGTTTGTATTTTCTGAAACGGTTACTACATTATCTCCAGCCAATGCACTTATAGGAATATAGTGGATTTCGTTATAGTTTAATTCCGATTTCAATTTTTCAAAGTCGGCTTTAATTTGCTCAAATATTGATTGAGAATAATCTACCAAATCAATTTTATTAACTGCTACAATTATCTTTTTGATTCCCATCAACGAACCAATGCTGGCGTGACGTTTAGTTTGTTCTGTAATACCTTTTCGGGCATCAATCAAAACAATAATTACATCAGAATTGGAAGCTCCTGTAATCATATTACGAGTATATTGCTCATGTCCTGGCGCGTCAGCAATAATGAATTTTCTTTTTTTGGTAGCAAAATATTTATAGGCTACATCTATCGTAATTCCTTGTTCTCTTTCTGCACGAAGACCATCAGTAATCAATGATAAATCAATATCTACATTCTTTAGCTTGGTCTGTTTTTGTAAAATACCCAACTGGTCTGTGTGAATACTATCAGAATCGTAAAGTAATCGACCTATTAGCGTACTTTTGCCATCATCAACATTTCCTGCGGTTATAAATCTTAATGTATTCATTGTTTTGTTTTTAAAAATATCCTTGTTTTTTTCTATCTTCCATTGCTGCTTCCGAAAGTTGATCGTCTAAACGAGTTTGTCCCCTTTCGCTAATTTTTGTAATTATAATGTCATCAATAATATCTTGAATGGTAGTAGCATTTGATAAAACAGCAGCAGTGCAAGTCATGTCTCCAACTGTTCGGTAGCGCACTTTTTCAACAACAACAGTATCTCCTTCTAAAGGTTGAATAAACTTTGAGGTTGCCACTAATTTATCATGATGTACTATACATTCTCTGTCGTGAGCGAAGTACAAGTTTGGTAGCTCGATATTGTTCTTTTGAATGTAATTCCAAACATCTAATTCAGTCCAATTGCTTATTGGAAAAACACGGACATTATTTCCCTTTTGTATCTTTCCATTCAAAATATCCCACAATTCAGGGCGTTGCAACTTTGGATTCCATTGTCCAAAATCATCTCTAACCGAAAATATTCGTTCTTTTGCTCTTGCTTTTTCTTCATCCCTACGAGCACCACCGATACAGGCATCAAATTCATTTTCTTGAATAATCTCAAGTAAAGCATACGTTTGAAGTGAATTTCTTGATGGAAATCGTCCGGTGGTTTCTTTTAGATTATGCTTTTTAATACTATCTTCAACTGATGCTACAAGTAATTCTTCTCCAATTTGATTTACCAAATAATCTCTAAAAGCAATAGCTTCAGGGAAATTATGACCTGTATCAATATGTACTAATGGGAATGGAAATTTACCCGGTCTAAACGCTTTTAATGCTAAATGAACTAACACAATTGAATCTTTTCCTCCCGAAAACAAAAGAGCAGGTTTTTCAAATTGAGCTGCGGTTTCTCGAAGAATATAGATTGCTTCGTTTTCTAACTGTTCTAAATAATGATTTGTATTTGACATTGCATTTAATTTTTTAATTATCGATGTAATCCACATTCTTTTTTTGACTTATCTTCCCACCACCATCGTCCTGCTCTAAAATCTTCTCCCTGTTGTGTAGCTCTTGTGCAAGGCGCGCAACCAATACTAACAAAGTTTTCATCGTGGAGTGTATTATAAGGAACCCCATTTTGTTTGAGATAATTCACAACTTCTTCAGTTGTCCAATCTAATAATGGATTGTATTTGTAGAGTTGCCGTTCTTCATCCCATTCTATTTTTTTTAAGTCACTTCGGTTGTCTGATTGTTCTGCTCTCAAACCGGTAATCCAGACAGAAGCATCTTTCAAAGCTCTGTTCAATGGTTCCACTTTTCGGATAAAACAACATTCTTTTCGCAATTCAACCGAATTATAAAATGCATTTATTCCGTTTGCATTAACATAATTTTCTACTTTTTCGTTGCTTGGATAGTATGCTTTAATAGTTGCTTTGTATTGTAAAAGCGTTTTGTCCCAAACAGCATATGTTTGCGGAAAAAGTCTACCTGTGTCCAAAGTAAATACTTCAATATTTTCAATTTTATTTTGAAATATAATATGTGATAGTACCTGATCTTCTATTCCAAAACTTGTAGAAAAAACAATCTTCCCGCTTACTTGCTTGGAAAGATTCTTCAGGCTTTCTTCAATATTGGTCTGATTATCCAAACTTTCTAAAAATTGATTTTGCATTGTATTTATTTTTAATTTATAACGTACTGAAAATAAAAAAGTCCTTTTGAGTTTTATATCAAAAGGACTTTTACAATAGGATTACACTATGATAAGGTCGTTCGCTTTTGATAATAGCAAGGAGGTGCGCACAAGCACATCATACAACAACACATCATAATTTTATTTATTTGAGAATTCATTTATAGTTGTTTTTTTATTGAAACAAAAAAACCTCTGCGGTTTGCAGAGGTTTCATTGTATATATTTTAAAATTTAAAATTATGCAATAGCAAACCTCTGTGTAAAACTACACATCATCATACATATATTGCAAACCATTAAATTCATCGTCTCTTATTTTGATTTGTCAAACTTCTGAATTATTTTCGGATTGACCAAATTAAATTTTAAAATTCTAGAAAAAATGAATATATAACAGTAATCCATTTTTATATTCAATTATCCTCATTTATTTGATAGAAATTTTAATAATTAAAAGTCTGAGATAAATCATCTTGCAATTCAGAAAAGATAATTATTAGTCTCTTATGGCGTTTTATTTTATAAATATTCCAAAGTCCGCTCTAAAGCCATTCCTCTGGAACCTTTTATAAGAAGCGTTTTATGTTCCAATTTAACTGATACCAGATATTTAGTAAAATCCTCGAAGGTGTTATAAAAATGGAAGTTCTCTTTTTGAATAGTGTTCGCAAAAAAATCTTTACCAACAAAGTGACATTCAAAAGAACTATTTTGATTCAAAAAATTGACGATGGCTTTATGCTCAGCCAGGCTTTCTTCTCCAAGCTCATACATGTCGCCAATGACAATACATTTATTAGTTTTATCCAACTGTATAAAATTCTCCAACGCCACCAGCATGCTGCTCGGATTCGCATTATAAGCATCTAATATAATTTCATTTGACCCTTTTGTCAATAGTTGAGAACGATTGTTTTCAGGAATATAACTCTCAATGGCAGCTTTTATATCATCCGTAGGAACTTCAAAATGATAACCGATAACAATTGCAGCATTGAGATTAGTAGCGTTATACAATCCAATTAAATGGGAATTGATTTCAATGCCTAAAGTTTTGATTTTAACAAAAGGATTTGCCGTAACATCATCTATAAAAACATTGACATTATTATCTTTTTGGCTGAATGTAATTCTGTGGAAATGTTCCGTTTTCTCTTTCTGAATTTCATCATCAAGATTTACAAATACCGATTTGTCGTGTGTTTTTAGATACCTATACATTTCGCTTTTCCCTTTTATTACGCCTTCTACTCCGCCAAAACCTTCGAGATGTGCTTTGCCAAAATTGGTAATATAACCATAATCAGGTTGGACAATTTCACATAAAAATTCAATTTCTTTTTGGTGATTGGCACCCATTTCTACAATTCCAATTTTTGTTTCGGCAGTGAATGATAATAAGGTTAACGGAACACCAATGTGATTGTTTAAATTCCCGACAGTTGCTTTTATGTTGAATTTTTTCGAAAGCACCACATTGATTAATTCTTTGGTGGTTGTCTTACCATTACTTCCCGTTAAAGCAATAATGGGAAGATTAAGAAATTGTCTGTGAAACTTGGCTAAGGCTTGAAGTGTTTCCAAACTATCCTTTACCAAAATAGTTCTGTCATCAATATAATAGTCAGCGTTATCAATGACTACATAACTTACTCCTTTTTCTAATGCTTCTTTGGCAAAAGTATTAGCATCAAAGCGTTCGCCTTTAATAGCAACAAAAAAAGAGTTTGGCTCAATCTTTCTTGTATCAATTGAGACTTTGCTGCACTTTAAAAATAAATCATGAATATTCTGAATGGTCATTGGGCAAAATAGTTAAAATAAAAAAGCCCTTAAAATTAGGGCTTTTTTGTTATTATTCATAAAACTACAACTTAGTTTCTTGCTCTTTTCTTTTTGTCAGCTTTGGCACCAACTCTTGACATAGCACATCTGAATCCGATGTAGTCTGTAGCGATATCTTGCGGATAATATCTTCTTTGTGCTGGATCTAACCAATAAGCTCTGTCTCTCCAAGAACCGCCTTTGTAAACTCTAACATCATCATTAACTAAAGTAGTACGTTTATTAGAACGGTCATATTTTTTTACCATGTTACCTAAGCTATCTGTAGATACATTATGTTTTGGAGAATCATACATTCTTTGATCATCTTTCAATTTCCCTTTTTCATCACCTTCTTCTGAAGCACCAAATTTGAAATATCTCGTAGATTGTTTATCACCATCACGGTAATTTATATTATTTGATTTATCAAAATTTTGTCTCAAATAAGTTTCTTTATCATCAACAGCTACTTGAGCAATTTGACCTGGGAAATTTCTAGAAACAATCTTACCGTTTGACAGTGTGTCAAATTTTTGAGTTTCCGGAGTAACTAATTCAACTTTTCCGTCATCACCAATTTTATTCTTCATGTAAACGTTTCCTCTGTAGTAGTTGAAGTCATTTGCTTCATCATCAACTATAGGTCTGTAAACATCGGCAACCCATTCGGCTACGTTTCCTGCCATATCATACAAACCAAAGTCATTTGGAGGATATGATTTAACTTTGTTAGTGATATCAGCACCATCATCAGACCATCCTGCGATTCCACCATAATCTCCTTTTCCTTGTTTAAAGTTAGCCAATTGATCTCCTCTAACTTGTCTTTTCCCTGAACGAGTATAACTTCCTGACCAAGGGTATTTCTTTTGCCCTTTGTAAGCATTATATTCTCTTTGTCCTACGTCTGCAGCAGCAGCATATTCCCACTCAGCTTCTGTTGGTAATCTATATTCAGGTAACATCAAACCAGAAGTTCTTTGTGCATAAACATTTTTAGCACTGTTTCCTGCCGTATTGTTAGCGCCCGCAGCAGCAGTACCACTTGCTTTTGGAGCAGCTCCTCTTCCTTTACCTTTTTTCAAAACTAATTTTTCGTCTCCGCCTTTTGCTGTAGAAGGTGAAGCAAGATATGCCTCAGTACTGAAAATTTTATCCGCAGTCATCTCAGTAACTTTAGCGTCTTTTTTCAAATAACGTTGTTGCTCAAGGATATTTTCGTTGACACGATCCGTTCTCCATTTAGCAAATTCAGTAGCCTGAATCCAATTAACTCCAACTACCGGGTATTCAGCATAGGCTGGATGTCTCAAATAGTTTTCTGTCATGGTTTCGTTATACCCTAATCTGTTTCTCCATACTAACGTATCGGGAGAAGCACCTTCATAGATGTTTTTATAATTTTCCTGATCTGGTGGGAAAACTGTTTTTAACCAATTTAAGTATTCCATATACATCATATTGGTTACCTCAGTTTCGTCCATATAAAAAGACATAACGTGTTGCTGATTTGGCGTATTATTCCAATCATGCATTACGTCATCAGCTACTTTACCCATGGTAAATGTTCCACCTTCAACCAAAACCAAACCTGGTCCTGTTGCTTGCTTTTTAAATTTAGAAGCGTATTGGAAACCCCCTTTTTTATCGTTGATTTTCCAACCGGTAGCTCTGGAACCACCTTTTGATTCGGATTTTTTACTACAACTAGTAAAACCGACCATTATCACTAGTGATAGTAATAATTTTACTGCTATAATTTTGTTTACTTTCATATTCATAGTAGGTATAAATTTCGAGGCGCAATATAAGTATTTACCATTAAATTGCAACAACTTTTTTAATTAATACTAAATTCGCTCCCTGTGGGCGGACTTACAATATAACGCAAAATTAGTAGTTTTATTGTATTTTGGCTCAAAAAAAATTTTTTTTTGATTTTTTATACTAATTTTTAAAAAAATACGTTTATTGTATACTATGAAAAGAATCATTATTATTTGCTTACTGTTTTTGAGCACATTCTTAGCTATGGCTCAAGAACAAGGAAACGCTTCTTTGAATTGGACAGCCAAAAAAGAATTGTCTTTTGGAAGCTTTTCTTATATGGTTCCTCAGTTTAATGCTCAAAATTACGAGTTTGATGTTTATTCCAAAACCGTATCCTATTCTTTAACAATACAACTTAATAATAAAGTTAATGAGAATGCAGTTCAAATAACTAACCTTGTCTTTGAACCTATCCTGGAAAGCCAGCTTGGCGATATAGCCATAAAAAATATTCCTTCCAGTTTTAAATCATCGTTTAAAAGCTATAATGCACGGGAAAAATATTATGGCAAAATTACGCTTACGCCAATAGTTAAAGAAGGAAACTCTTTTAAAAAATTAATTTCTTTCAGTTATACTATTTTACAAAGTGCCTCAAGAACACAAACTACCGTTAACAATATTACTGCTATTGAAAACTCCGTTTTAAGTACGGGAAATTGGTATCGGTTTTATATTCAAAAATCAGGCGTTTACAAAATCACTAAAAGTTTTCTTCAAAGTTTAGGGCTTGACACCAATGTAGATCCAAGAAAAATAAAAATTTATGGTAATGGTGGAAGAATGTTGCCGCTACTTAATTCTACTTACTATCCCATGGATTTATCCGAAAATGCTATTCAAGTTATTGGCGAAAGTGATGGTATTTTTGACAGTCAGGATTTTATTCTTTTTTATGCTGAAGGAATTGATAACTGGAATGACGACTACAAAAGCAGCTTAAATATTTATTCAAATAAGTCCTATTATTATGTAACAGCGCAAGGCGATGTTGGTAAGCGAATTGTTGACATGACTCAGCCAACTGGAAGCGCAACAACAACGATTACTACTTTTGATGATTATCAATTTCACGAAGTTGATGATGTTAATGTTAAAAAATTAGGTAGAATTTGGTTTGGAGAGAGCTTTAGCGTGGACAACGAGCAAGAATTTAAATTTAAATTTCCAAATATTGTAAGTTCATCTCCTATTGAAATTAAAACGCACGTTGCTTCCGTAACTTCGACTTCAAATAATTTTAAAATAGAAGCCAACACACAATTGGTGGGCAATATTTCTCTAGATCCTGGAAGTAGTAGTGATGATTTAGTAATTGAAAGAAATTTTTCCTCAACATCTAATGTATCTGCTGAAGATGTGACCATCAAAGTGACTTTTGATAATGGTGGCGTGCCGAGTTCAAGAGGCTATTTAGACTACATCAACATCAAAGCCAAAAGAAATCTTCAAACCTTTGGAAAACAATTCCGATTCCAATTTGATCAGGCAAGTTCCCTAATAGGGATTGGTGAATACCAACTTTCTAATGCTTCATCAATATCGCAAATTTGGGATATCACCGATAAGTTTAATGTAACCAAAGCAGAAAACGCAACGCAAAGCGCTTTTTCTTTTAAAGCAAATTTAGGAGAAGTTCGGAAATATATTGCCATTGACAACACTGATTACTATGCTCCTTTAAAAGATTCGAAATCAAAAGTGGATAACCAAAATTTGAAAGGAACCATTTTTAACAATGCGCAAGGTGTATGGCAGAAAATTGACTATTTAATTATTACCCCGAAATTCTTAAATGCACAAGCCGAAAAATTGGCTGCTTTTCACAGAAGTTACTCTAATCTGAATGTCAAAGTGGTGAATTTAGAAAACATTTATCCGGAATTTTCATCCGGAAAACAAGATATCGGAGCGATTAGAAATTTTGTAAAATATGTTTATCTCAATGCCCCGATTGGTCAACAAGTAAAATACTTAAATCTTTTTGGGGATGCCTCTTATGATTTTAAAGACCGAATTGCAAACAACACCAATATTGTTCCTATATATCAGGCACTGAATAGTTACTCCGAATCACAGTTTTCATTTGCATCTGATGATTTTTTTGGTATGATGGATGAAGATAAAGGCCGATTAGATAGTGGTATCACCACTTCAAATGGCCCTACAATATTTCCTGATCCTGATTTAGGGGGAATCGATATCGCTGTCGGGAGGATGATTGTCAGCACTACACAACAAGCAGATGAAATGGTAAACAAAGTAATTGAATACCACGATTTGAAATCGTATGGTAGTTGGAGAACCAATTATGTTGCCATAGCCGATGATTCGGATAAACCTTCTGATTCAACATTACAATACAAGCAAAATAGACTTACCGATATAGTTGTTGCCGAAAAACCATTTATCAATTTCAAAAAAATATTGCTCGATTCTTATGAGCAGGAAACTTCAGCCGGTGGAAAACGATATCCAAAAGCAAGAGAAGAAATTTTTGCAGCTTTCGAAAAAGGAGCACTTGTTTTCAATTACTTAGGACATGGTGGTGAAGATGGTTTATCTGGTGAACGTATTTGGGAAAAATCAGATGGTCAAAATTTGAGTAACCGATACAAATATCCCTTATTTATAACCATTACTTGTGATTTTTCAAGATTTGATAACCCCTATCGTCCAACAGCTGGCGAATATACCTATTGGAATCCTAGAGGTGGTGCTATATCAATGATAACAACTGTTCGTTCTATAGATCAGGGAAACGCAGAAGTATTTAATGATAAACTTTCTGAATATTTATTTTCATATAATAGTGATGAATATACAACCATTGCAGAAGCGCTTCGTCTTGCTAAGAATTCTAATTCAAATACGGCTACTAATGTTGTATTTTATTTAGGAGATCCAGCGTTAATGTTGGCAATCCCAAAACCAAGAGTGGTTTTGACTAAAGTTAATGACATTCCTATTACCGGACCAATTGATGATTTTCAATCGCTGGCATTTGTTAAGTTAACCGGTGAGGTTTTAGATGAAAACAACAATCAGTTGCCTTCTTATAATGGTGAATTATCAGTGAATATATTTGACAAAAACGTAATGAGGACCACACTTAATAACGATTACAACAGCCCATCAATCCCTTTTACAACTTTGGGGGAAACAATTTTTAGAGGAAACGCTTCCATAACAGCTGGTCGTTTTGAGTTTGGTTTTGTGGTACCAAGAGATATTAGAATTCCTGTTGGCAACGGAAGAATCAGTTTTTATTCCAAAAGAAATCAGATTCTGTTAGACAAATACGGACAAAATACAGATATTAAAATTGGCGGAATCAACACAAATGCTGTAGCCGATAATACGGGACCAACCGTCAAACTATATATGAATGAAGAAACATTTGTAAATGGCGGTATTACAAACGAATCTCCTTTTTTCTTAGCTATACTCGAAGACGAACACGGAATAAATACCGCAAGCGGAATTGGCCATGATATAGTTGGTATTCTTGATGGTGACGAAACGAAACCTTACATCATGAATGATTATTATCAAACCGAATTAGATGATTATACAAAAGGTAGAGTTTATTTTCCTTTCCGAAATTTAGCCGTGGGTTTGCATACAATTACATTTAAAGCTTGGGATGTTTATAATAATCCCATCACTGCCGAAATTCAATTTGTAGTGGTTGGCGACGAAAGTATTGCGCTTGAGCATGTACTAAATTATCCAAATCCTTTTGTGAGTTACACCGAATTTTGGTTTTCTCACAACAGACCATTTGAACCTTTAGATGTCCAAGTGCAAGTAATGACCATAACAGGTAAAATTGTCTGGACAAAAAATCAAACCGTGACAACAGATGGTTTTCTTTCCAGAGAAATAACTTGGGATGGCAAAGATGATTTTGGAGACCGAATTGGTAAAGGTGTTTATGTCTATAAATTGACTGTAAAGTCCACTTTATCGGATAAAAAGGCAGAAAAAATAGAAAAACTTGTTATCCTTTAGGAAAATACTATATTTGTTAACTTTTATAAAACTGAAAATGAAAAAATTCGCAGCCCTCTTTATACTAATCTCATTTCAATATGTTAACGCACAACAAGATAGTCGTGTTATTACCACTGGTGTTCCATTTCTTTTAGTAGCAGCCGATGCCCGTGCTGCTGGTATGGCAGACCAAGGAGTTGCTACTTCTCCAGATGCTTTTTCACAACAATGGAACCCTGCAAAATATGCATTTGCTACCGACAAACAAGGTTTCACAGCAAGTTATACTCCTTATTTAACTGATTTGGTTAATGATATTTCATTGGGACAAGCAACTTACTATAACCGATTTAATGAGAGAAGTGCCTTTGCAGTAAGCTTACGTTACTTTGGTTTAGGAGAAATTGAATTAAGACAAAATGCTGAGGATGAACCTCAAATTGTTAAGCCAAATGAATTAGCTTTAGATGGTTCGTACTCGTTACATTTAAGTGAGCGTTTTGCCATGTCTGTTGCGGGAAGATATATTCGTTCTGCTTTAAGAATACCATCTGGCGAGTCTACAGACTCCAAACCGGCAAGTTCATTTGCAGTTGATGTTTCAGGTTATTATGTAGGTGAAGAAGCCGCATTTTCTGACTTTAATGGTCGTTTACGTCTTGGATTTAATTTCCAAAACATGGGGCCAAAAATCAACTATGACGCTGGTGCTTCTGACGATAACAGTGCTAACTTCCTTCCGGCTAATATGAGAATTGGTGGTGGTTACGACTTTATTCTTGACGATTTCAACAAAGTAACTTTAAGTGTTGAGTTTGCAAAACTTTTAGTGCCAACTCCAAAAAGTGCCGATTTAGATGGTGATGGCTTAATTACTTCACAAGAGGAAATTGATTTAAGAACTCAAAACAATGCTGATTATAACAAGATAAACTGGGTTTCTGGTATATTCTCTTCTTTTGGTGATGCACCGGGAGGATTTAGCGAAGAGCTTAAAGAGTTCACTTACTCTGTTGGCACCGAATATTTATACCAAGATTCATTCGCTTTCCGTTTAGGATATTTCCATGAAAGTCCGATAAAAGGAGCTAGAAAATTTTTCTCCCTCGGAGCCGGATTCAAATACAACGTAGTTAAAGTAGATGTGTCCTATTTATTCTCTGCATCAAAAGTGAAAAACCCATTAGAAAATACACTTCGTTTCTCATTATCGTTTAACTTTGGTGATAAATACGAAGATTATTAATATATAGTAAGTAATAAAAATAACATCCAAATTTCAAAAAAGAGATTTGGATTTTTTTTCCTCAATAAGTATCAAAAAAGCAAATGAAATAACCATTGGCAGAATAGAAATTAAAACACTAAACTTTAAAATGGTTATTCCATTTTCCAATAAAAACAATTATAGAATTCGAATGAATAAAATAGAAATTAAAACCTCGTTTACAGCATTTCAATCAGTTGAAGAACTTCCTCAAGATGTTCAGACGCTAATGCAACAAGCCATCGAAGTCAGAAAAAATGCTTATGCTCCTTATTCAAAATTCAGAGTTGGAGCAGCACTACTTTTAGATAACGAAAAAATTGTTTTAGGTTCAAACCAGGAAAACGCTGCATATCCATCTGGACTTTGTGCTGAAAGAGTTGCTATTTTCCATTCAAACGCAATCTATCCTGATGCCCGAATTGTAAAAATGGCAATCTCAGCAGCCTCTGATACTAATAAGACTACAACTCCGATTCCACCATGTGGCGGTTGCAGACAATCTATTTCTGAATATGAATTCAAGCAAAACACACCAATAGAAATTTATTTTATGGGGGAAAGCGGCGAAATTTATAAGTCAGATTCGATTAAAAATTTATTGCCGCTAACCTTCGACAAAAACTTCCTGTAAAAGGTAAAAATTACTCTTTTAAATTTTACTTCTTACTCGGAATGTTTTACTTTTGCCATTCGCAAATTTGTGAGTGAGTGAACTATTTTGCGTTGAAATATGATTACAACTTAAGAACGCTTTAGCAAAAAGTAAAAAATGAAAGAAGTAACAAAAGAAGTTTATTTAAAGTGGTACGAAGACATGCTGCTTTGGAGAAAGTTTGAAGACAAACTTGCAGCACTTTATATTCAACAAAAAGTTAGAGGATTTCTACACTTATATAATGGTCAGGAAGCCGTTTTAGCGGGTGCTCTGCACGTTATGAACTTAGGCGGAAAAGACAAAATGATTACGGCTTACCGTAATCACGTGCAGCCAATTGGAATGGGTGTTGACCCAAGAAGAGTAATGGCAGAACTACTTGGAAAAGTGACCGGAACCTCAAAAGGAATGGGTGGTTCTATGCACATCTTCTCAAAAGAACACGGATTTTATGGTGGTCACGGTATCGTTGGAGCACAGATTCCAGTTGGTGCTGGTATGGCTTTCGCCGATAAATATTTTGAAACTGGTGGTGTAACCTTAACCTATTTTGGTGATGGTGCAGCACGTCAAGGTTCATTACACGAAGCGTTCAACATGGCGATGTTATGGAAATTACCGGTAGTTTTTATTTGTGAAAACAATGGATATGCTATGGGAACTTCAGTTGAAAGAACGGCTAACCATACAGATATTTGGAAACTAGGTTTGGGCTATGAAATGCCCTGCGGACCAGTAGACGGAATGAATCCTGTAAAAGTTGCCGAGGCTATGCACGAAGCCATGGAAAGAGCACGTCGTGGTGACGGACCAACATTCTTAGAAATGAAAACTTACCGATACAGAGGTCACTCCATGTCGGATGCACAATTATACCGTTCGAAAGACGAAATAGAAGAATACAGAAAAATTGACCCAATTACACAAGTGCTGGATATCATCAAGGAAAACAACTATGCAACGGATGCAGAAATTGAAATCATTGATGAAAGAGTAAAAGATTTAGTAGAAGAATGCGTAACATTCGCAGAAGAATCTGCTTTCCCTGAAATACAACAATTGTATGATGTGGTTTACGAACAAGAAAATTATCCTTTCATCCCTCACAGACTATAATTATGGCAACTAAAATCACAATGCCCCGCCTTAGCGATACGATGACAGAAGGAACTGTGGCAACCTGGCTTAAAAAAGTGGGAGACATAATAAAAGAAGGAGATATCCTGGCCGAAATCGAAACCGATAAAGCTACGATGGAATTCGAATCGTTCAACGCCGGAACTTTATTGTTCGTCGGAATCAACG
>NZ_JANMXZ010000024.1:0-32005 GCF_031381455.1 Flavobacterium sp.
ACCAATGTTTCGCAAGCCACTTTTGATTCAGCATCAAATGCCAAAAAGTTGTCAATTAACGCATCAGAAATTTGGTCTGCAACTTTGTCTGGATGTCCTTCACTCACTGACTCCGACGTAAATAAATAAGCCATAACTATATTTTAATTTTAATATTAAATTTAATGAAGATAAAAATGGACCGCTGTGAATGCTAAAGGAGAGTTTCTGCTTTAGCATTTTTTAACGAGGTTGCAATCAGTTCAAATTTTTCCTCTTATTTTCGAGTGCAAATGTATAAAGACTATTTAGAATATAAAAAACTATTTTGTTTTTTATTTTATTTGTCTTTTTAAAAATTCTAAATACGTAGTATTTAAATATATATAATCTAACCTCAAATGTTAAATTTTCAAATTTTATTTTTTTTATTCAAAAATAGTTCAGATGTTTGCTCCATCAAAAAATAACAAAATGAAATTAATGACTTGCAATATGTGTCGTATGATGTGGAAAAATCCGCAGAGATAACTATTGCATAATTTTAATTTTTAAAATATACAATCGAACCTCTGCAAACCGCAGAGGTTTTTTTATTTCAACAAATGTCACCCTGAGCGCAGTCGAAGGGCAATAATAAATAAATTCAAAATGAAAGTAACAGTAAAAAATATGATGATGACCCGCACAATGATGCACATGATGTGTTGTTGTATCGCCATACCCTGTTACCAGATGCGGAAGATCTAATGTAGTTTTTATAACTATCCTAAAAGTCCCTTTGGTAAGCCATCCAAAGGGACTTTTTTTATTTCAAAAAAATCTTAATACTTAATACTAATATCTTATATACTAAAAATCATGAGCACACAAAAATTCGCAACTAATGCATTGCACGCAGGACACGACGTTACTAAAAACGCAGGAACAAGAGCCGTTCCAATTTACCAAACTACTTCGTATGTATTCAACAATTCAGATCACGCCGCTAATCTATTTGGCTTAGCGGAAGCAGGATTTATTTACACTCGATTAAACAATCCAACAAACGATATTCTGGAACAACGCTTAGCCACCTTAGAAGGAGGAATAGGAGCAGTAGTAACTGCATCAGGAACATCGGCAATCGCAACAACACTTTTGGTTTTGCTAAAAGCAGGAGATCACATTGTAGCTTCAAACAGTTTATACGGAGGAACATACAATTTGCTTAAAGTTACTTTGCCAAGATTAGGCATCACAACAACATTTGTTGATCCATCAAATCCTGAAAACTTTACCAAAGCCACACAAGAAAATACCAGAGCATTCTTTGCTGAAAGTTTAGGTAATCCAAAATTAGATGTACTCGATTTAAAAGCGATTTCTACAGAAGCAAAAGCATTCAAAGTGCCTTTTATTGTGGATAATACTGTGGCAACTCCTTATTTGTTAAATCCAATTGAATTTGGTGCCGATATTGTAATTCATTCCTTGACCAAATATATCACAGGAAACGGAACATCACTTGGAGGCGTAATCATCGATGCTGGGAACTTTGATTGGAGCAACGGAAAATTCCCTGAATTCACCGAACCATCTGCAGGTTACCACGGTTTGAAATACTACGAAGCTTTAGGTGCCGCATCTTTCATCGCCAAAGTCAGAATCGAAGGGTTGCGCGATTTCGGTGCAGCTTTGAGTCCGTTCAATGCTTTTCAAACGATACAAGGATTGGAAACGTTGGAAATCAGAATCAAAAAGCACAGCGAAAATGCTTTGGCTTTAGCTCAATGGTTGCAATCACAAGAACAAGTAGCTTGGGTAAATTACCCAGGATTGGCTACTTCCAAATACAAAACTTTAGCCGATGAATATTTACCAAACGGAAAAAGCGGTATTGTTACGTTCGGATTAAAAGGCGGATTTGAAGCAGCTAAAAAAGTAGCTGACGAAACCAAATTGTTCTCATTATTAGCCAATATTGGCGATACGAAATCGCTTATCATTCACCCAGCAAGTACCACGCACCAACAATTATCAGACGCCGAACAAGAAGCAACCGGAGTTACCAAAGATTTAATTCGCTTATCTGTTGGTTTAGAAGATATCGAAGATTTAAAAGCCGATTTAAAAGAAGTGTTTAGTAATATTAAAAAGTCACAACTTATATAGTTTTAAGACTTTTATAAGAAAGCCATTGGTTTTATTCCGCTGCGCTCCATACAGTTCGGCTGCGCCTCGGGTGGTTGGTTTGTTTGTTATGACTGTCTTCAGTTTCGCGGTTGAAGACAGTCTTTTAAAAATACACTATGAAAAACAACAATAAACAAAATGAAGAATTTAGAAAAAATAGACCTTTTTAATTTTGATTTAGAAAATGGAAAGCAACGACCTTACATTCCATTGTTCTATCAAACTTTTGGTCAGCGCATTGGAGCAGCGCCAATAGTAGTTGTCAATCATGCTTTGACCGGGAATTCTACAGTGACTGGAGAAAATGGCTGGTGGAATGATTTGATTGGCGAGAACAAAATTATTGACACCAATTATTTCACTGTAATTGCGTTCAATATTCCGGGAAATGGGTATGATGACAATCTTGGAAATTTGATTTCAAATTACCAAGATTTTACTGTTCGCGATATAGCCCGCATTTTTTGGGAAGGCTTGTATTTTCTAAAAGTGGAAACCGTTTTTGCTGTCATAGGCGGAAGTCTTGGTGGCGCTTTAGCCTGGGAAATAACAGTGCTCTTTCCAGATAAAGTAGAAAATTTAATTCCAATTGCTTCTGATTGGAAAGCTACCGATTGGGTAATCGCTAATGTGTTTATTCAGGATCAGATTTTGAATAATTCAGATGATCCAATAGCAGACGCAAGGTTGCACGCCATGCTTTTGTATAGAACACCGCAATCTATCAATCAAAGATTTCAAAGAAATAAATTGGAAAATCTTTCTGTTTTTCAAATTGAGAATTGGTTGATTAATCATGGTTTCAAACTCAAAAACCGCTTCCGATTGGCAGCGTATAAACTAATGAACCATTTGTTGAAAACGAATGACATTACGCGTGACAGAAAAGACTTTTTGACAATTCTACAAGATATCAAAACCAATATTCACATCGTTGCAGTCGATACTGATTATTTCTTTATTGCGGATGAAAATCGGGAAACGTATCAAGAATTGAAATCTATTAGAGACAATGTTTTTTATCACGAAATAAAATCCATCCATGGTCATGACGCTTTCTTGATTGAATTCGACCAATTGGCCCAAATCTTAAAACCTATTTTTAATAAACAAAAACAACAAACTTATGTCAGCGCTTAGAATAAACATCGTCCTTTTCGGTATCGGAAATGTGGGAAGCACACTGGTAAACCAAGTTATCGAAAGCCAAAAGTTCTTTCTCGAAAAAAGAAATATCGATCTGCGATTTCCTATTATCACCAATTCTTCTTTAGCATTCTTTGAAAAAGATGGACTCAAAAATCAATGGGAAGCCAATTTTGCACAGTCGGCGATTCCGTTCAGAATTGAAGATATTATTGAATACGCTCAGGAACAACAATTGGAAAACCTAATTGCAGTTGATGCCACAGCAAGTTCAGACATTGTCAAAAATTATATTCCGTTAATCCAAAACGGATTTGATATTGTATCTGCTAATAAAAAAGCAAATACACTTCATTTTGATTTCTACAAAGAACTGAGAAGAAATTTAAAAAAGTACGACAAGACTTTTCTTTATGAAACTAATGTTGGTGCTGGCTTGCCAGTGGTGCAAACCATAAACGATTTGCACTTTTCGGGTGAAGAAATAACAAAAATCCGTGGTGTATTTTCAGGTTCGCTGAGTTATATTTTTAATAGATTCTCTGCTGAAGAAATTCCGTTTTCCAACATTCTTTTGGCTGCCGAAAAAAATGGCTACACCGAACCCGATTCCCGTGAAGATTTATCAGGCAATGATGTAGCCAGAAAGCTATTAATTCTAGCTCGTGAAATAGAACAGAAGTTCGAATTTTCAGATATCAAAATTTCATCCCTTTTGCTCCCAGATTTGAATGAAACGAATTCTAAAGCTGAATATTCGGTCAACAAACAGCTTTTTGACAAACCATTTTATATTGCCAAAATAACTCAGGCAGATAATCATGTTTTGCGTTACGTAGGTGAATTTGATGTGACCAAAAAAGAGTTAGAAGTCAAACTAATTTCAGTTCCTCAGAGTTCCGCATTAGGTCAACTCAAAGGCGCCGACAATCTGATTGAAATTTATACAAAGTCGTATGGCGAAATTCCAATAGTTATTCAAGGTGCAGGTGCAGGAAAACAAGTAACGGCTCGCGGCGTTTTGACCGACATTCTCAAAATCGCCGAAAAAGTAAAAATAAAAGAGGCAGTTTGGCTATAATTTTAACTAATCTTCAACCTTCCTGCCGGCAGGCATGACCCGAAAACCTACAGCATTATAACGTTGTAGGTTTTTATTTTTCAAAAACCTTGGAAAATAGAATTCTATGCCTTTACTTTGCAGTGTTCATAAACTTATTGTTCGTTATCACGAAAGCTGGAGGGAATAGACCCGTTGAAAGCTTAGCAACCCTTTGCCAAAAGAAGGTGCTACATTCTAATCTGAAATTTCAGATACAGATAACCCGAGAATTCTTCTCAACTTTCAGATAACATATTATAATTTTTAGGAGCTTTTTCCTGCTTTTCGCTATATCTTTTTTGTTTTGTCACCCTGAGCGCAGTCGAAGGGCTTTTCTTAAACAAAAAAGGATGTCGCTTCAATCAGGGCTAGAATAATTGCAAACAACTAACCTTTGCGAACTTTGCGGGTTTTTCTCTGCGAACTTAGCGGTTAAAATAAAAACTATGTCGAAAATTCAACAAGCAATACAAGAAAGAATCCTAGTTCTCGACGGAGCCATGGGAACCATGCTGCAACGCAACAACTTCTCCGAAGAAGATTTCCGAGGAGAACGTTTCAAAGACTTCCCACATCCGTTAAAAGGAAATAACGATTTACTTTCTATCACACAACCCGAAGCGGTAAAACAAGTGCATCGCTTGTATTTTCAAGCCGGAGCAGATATTGTAGAAACGAATACATTCTCAGGAACCACAATCGGAATGGCCGATTATCATTTAGAAGATTTGGTTTACGAACTAAACTACGAATCTGCCAAAATTGCCCGTGAAGTTGCTGATGAATTCACCGACAGACCACGTTTTGTTGCAGGTTCCATCGGGCCAACAAACCGAACAGCATCCATGTCGCCAGACGTAAACGATCCGGGATTCCGTGCTGTAACATTTGACGATTTGCGCATCGCATACAAACAACAAGTTGAAGCCTTAATTGATGGCGGTTGCGATGTGCTTTTAGTAGAAACCATTTTCGATACATTAAACGCCAAAGCAGCTCTTTTTGCCATCGAAGAAGTAAAAGAAGAACGCAATCTTGATATTCCGGTGATGGTTTCAGGAACAATTACCGATGCCTCAGGAAGAACACTTTCCGGTCAAACCGTAGAAGCATTCTTGATTTCAATTGCCCATATCGATTTATTAAGCATCGGATTTAATTGCGCATTAGGCGCAGACCAATTAAAACCTTATTTGAAAAGATTGGCGATGAATACTCAACTCAACATTTCAGCGCATCCAAATGCAGGTTTGCCAAATGCTTTCGGGCAATACGACCAAACTCCGGAAGAAATGCAAGCGTTAATTAAGGAATATTTACAAGATAATTTAATTAATATTATTGGCGGTTGCTGTGGCACAACTCCAGAGCACATAAAAGCGATTGCTGATGTTGCGAAGGAATTTAAACCACGTTCATTAGAATTGGTATAGCGTTTTCCTGCAAGGTTTTCAAAACCTTGTAGGTATTTAAACAAAGAGAGACAAACCTACAAGGTCTCAAAGACCTTGCAGGATTATAAAAATAAAAATGTCAGAAACAAAATATTTAAAATTATCCGGATTAGAACCGTTAATAGTTACACCAGAAAGTAATTTCATTAACGTAGGCGAGCGAACTAATGTAACCGGTTCGCGTAAATTTTTGCGTTTAATCAAAGAAGAAAAATACAACGAAGCACTTACAGTCGCGCGAGATCAAGTAGAAGGTGGCGCACAAATCATCGACATCAATATGGATGAAGGAATGTTGGATGGTGTTTATGCGATGACCAAATTCCTAAACCTAATTGCAGCCGAACCCGATATCGCTCGAGTTCCGGTAATGATTGACAGTTCCAAATGGGAAATCATTGAAGCAGGATTGAAAGTGGTACAAGGAAAAGGTGTCGTGAATTCGATTTCGCTTAAAGAAGGAAAGGAAGCGTTCATTCATCATGCCAAATTAATTAAAAGATACGGAGCAGCTGTAATCGTAATGGCTTTTGATGAAGATGGTCAAGCTGATAATTACGAAAGACGTATCGAAATCTGCAAAAGGAGTTATGATATTTTAGTAAATGAAGTTCATTTCCCTGCAGAAGATATCATCTTCGACCCAAATATTTTCCCGGTTGCCACCGGAATGGAAGAACATAAACTAAACGCATTAGATTTTTTCAGAGCCACAAAATGGATTCGCAAAAATCTTCCTTATGCCGGAATTTCCGGCGGTGTGAGCAACGTTTCGTTTTCGTTCCGCGGGAATGACAAAGTGCGTGAAGCTATGCATTCGGCCTTCCTATATCACGCGATTCAAAACGGAATGACAATGGGAATCGTAAACCCCGAAATGCTTGAGATTTATGATGAAATTGATCCAATTCTTTTGGAACACGTAGAAGATGTGCTGCTGAATAGAAGAGAAGACGCAACCGAGAGATTGTTAGATTTAGCCGAAAGTTTCAAAGGCGATTTCAAAGCCAATGAAAAAGCAATCCAGGAATGGAGAAATGGCTCAGTTCAGGAGAGATTAACCCATTCGTTAGTAAAAGGAATAGACGAATTCATAGAAATAGATGTTGAAGAAGCAAGAGCAACATCAGATAAAGCCATCGAAGTTATCGAAATCAATTTGATGGCGGGAATGAATGTCGTTGGAGATTTATTCGGAAGCGGAAAAATGTTCTTGCCACAAGTGGTAAAATCGGCACGTGTGATGAAGAAAGCAGTCGCTTATTTATTGCCATTCATTGAAGCACAAAAAGACGGAAAATCATCTTCGGCAGGAAAAGTGTTAATGGCAACAGTAAAAGGCGATGTACACGATATTGGGAAAAATATTGTGGCTGTAGTTCTGGGCTGCAACAATTTTGAAATCATCGATTTGGGAGTTATGGTTCCGCCAGAAAAAATTATTGAAGCTGCGATTCGCGAAAACGTAGATATTATTGGTTTGAGCGGATTGATTACGCCTTCGCTTGACGAAATGGTTTATTTAGCCAAAGAAATGGACAAACTCAATATCAAAATTCCGATTATGATTGGTGGAGCAACAACTTCGCGCGCGCATACTGCCGTGAAAATCGCACCTGAATATAAGGAAACCGTTGTCCATGTAAACGATGCATCACGTGCCGTAACGGTGGCGAGTAATTTATTGCAAACAGAAACCAAAGGAAGTTATGTAAAAGCAATCCGCGAAGAATATGACAAACTCCGTGAAGGTTATTTGAATAGAAGTCGGGATAAAAATTACTTATCGATTGAAGAGGCAAGAAAAAACAAACTGAAGTTAGATTGGGATAATTTTACTCCAGTGAAACCCAATTTCATCGGAACAAAAACCGTTGAAGTAGAATTGTCAGAACTAGTTGATTTTATTGACTGGACACCATTTTTTAGTTCATGGGAATTGTACGGAAAATATCCTGCGATTTTGACTGATGAAGTTGTAGGCGAGCAAGCAACATCATTATTTGCTGATGCACAGGAAATGCTGAAACAAATCGTTTCCGAAAAATGGCTAACCGCCAAAGGAATCCTCGGAATTTTCCCTGCGAATACTGTAAAAGACGACGACATAGCAGTTTGTCAGACTGAGCTTGTCGAAGTCCATTTCCTTACTTTACGTCAACAATCCCAAAAAACAGCTGGTGCACCAAACATCGCGTTAGCCGATTTTGTTGCGCCAAAAGACAACGGAAAACAAGATTATATCGGATGTTTTTGCGTAACAACAGGTTTTGGTGTAGATGAAAAAGCCGCCGAATTTGAAAAGCAATTAGACGATTACAACTCGATTTTGGTAAAAGCATTAGGCGACCGATTAGCCGAAGCTTTCGCAGAATATTTACACCTTAAAGTTCGTAAAGAAATTTGGGGTTATGCTTCGAATGAGAGTTTGTCAAATCAGGATTTGATTGACGAAGAATATAAAGGAATTCGTCCGGCACCTGGTTATCCTGCCTGTCCTGACCATTTAGAGAAACCCACGATTTGGAAATTATTAAATGTAGAACAGGAAATCGGAGTAACACTTACCGAAAGCATGGCAATGTGGCCAGCATCATCGGTTTCGGGATACTATTTTGGAAATCCGGAGAGCAAGTATTTCGGACTAGGGAAAATAAAAGAAGACCAAGTAATAGATTACGCCAAAAGAAGAGGAATATCAACAGAAATAGCCACGAAATGGCTTTCGCCGAATATAGCAGATTAGTAAAGGTTTGTAGTTTATTGTTAACGGTTTATAGTTAAGAAGCCACAAACAATAAACCACAAACCATAAACATAAAATTATGAAAGTAACCCAACATATTGAAAACGCCAACGGAAAACCATTGTTTTCGTTTGAGATTTTACCTCCATTAAAAGGGCAAAACATCCAGTCAATTTTTGACAGCATCGATCCGTTAATGGAATTCAATCCGCCATTTATTGATGTGACGTATCATCGTGAAGAATACGAATTCAAGGAATTACCAAGCGGTCTTTTGCAAAAGAAGATTGTAAAAAAACGTCCCGGAACAGTTGGCATTTGTGCAGGAATTCAAAACAAATATACTGTAGATGCAATTCCACATATTTTGTGTGGTGGTTTCAACAAAGAAGATACTGAGAATTTATTGATTGATTTGGATTTTCTTGGTATCAATAATGTGGTAGCACTTCGTGGAGATGCTTTGAAAACAGAAACGTATTTCCATCCTGAAAAAGATGGAAATGAGTATGCAACCGATTTGGTTTTGCAGGTCAATAATCTGAATAAGGGAATTTATTTGGATGAAGATTTACAAAATTCTTCTTGTACAAATTTTTGCATAGGAGTTGCAGGTTATCCCGAGAAACACATGGAAGCACCAAGTTTGGATAGTGATATTCATTTCTTGAAACAAAAAATCAAAAACGGTGCTGATTACATTATCACCCAAATGTTTTTTGACAATCAAAAATTCTTTGATTATGTTGCCAAATGTCGTGCTGCAGGAATTACAGTTCCAATTATTCCGGGTTTAAAACCAATTGCAACTAAGAAGCAATTAAATTTAATTCCACATAGATTTAGTTTAGAATTACCCGATGATTTAATTATGGCAGTTGTTAAAGCAAAGGATAACGATGCTGTAAAACAAATCGGAATCGAATGGTGTACGCAACAAAGTAAAGAATTAGTTGCTGCTGGAATCCCAGTTTTGCATTACTATTCTATGGGAAGAGCAGAGAACATTAAGGCGATTGCTTCAGCCATTTTTTAAGCCGATTTCACAAAAGACAATTCCTTTCTAGCCCCGATTACAACGGTATTTTTACACCTGTCAGGTTTTTAAAACCTGACAGGTGTAAAAATTTAGTGGAAAGCGGGAAAATGGTTTAGAAAAATACCCGAACCATTCGCTCCTAAAGATATTCTGCTATATTTGTGCGAATTAAATTTTAGGATGAGGAAAACTTACCTTCTTTTTTTGTTTTTTGCTCTTTCTTCTTTTGCCCAAAAGAGTAATCCTTTCGCAATTGAAGCTTCTATTTTAAGGGGCAATGCCTTACCTCATACTGAAGATATGTACCATTTAGTTAATGGACATCCGGAAGGTTTGATGGTGACGGTTGTCAACAGAACGGATGGATCTAAAGAATGGCATCAGGCGTACAATTATCCAGATTATGGAGGTTATTTTTTGTATCAGGATTTTAAAAGCCAGCCTTTGGGTCAAAACTATTCTCTTGGAGCTTTGTATAATTTTTATTTTTGGAAGAGGCATTTGCAATTCAAACTCGCGCAGGGAATTGCCTATACAACCAATCCTTATGACAAGGAAGATAACAGCAAAAACAAAGCATTTGGAAGCCGCTTAATGGGAAATACCAATATAGGATTGGCTTATGACAATCAGAATTTGTTTAAAAATATTGGATTTCATGCCGGAATTTTATTTACACATTACTCCAATGGAAGAATGAAATCGCCCAATAGTGGTATCAATACGTATGTGCTGAATTTGGGGTTGAATTATAATTTATCTGAAGATTTTAAACGCCAGCCAGATACAACCTTAGTCAAGAAATCATATAAGGAACCAATTCACTATAACTTTGTTTTGCGAACGGGAATTAATGAAAATCCGATTATTAACAGCGGCCAATTTCCTTTTTACCATATTAGTTTTTATGCAGATAAGCGTATCAATAGAAAATCGACATTACAGTTGGGAACCGAATTGTTTTTGACAAAATCCATACAGGAATATATTAAATATTACTCGGTTGCCTATCCGGAAGAAAATATTAGTCCTAATACTGATTACAAGAGAGTCGGAATTTTTGTTGGACACGAATTAATGATTAACCGTATTTCGCTCGAAACACAAATTGGCTTTTATGTTTATGAACCTTTTAAAAAGGACATTCCAGTTTATGACAGAGTCGGAATTAAATATTATTTCACTAAAAACCTTTTTGGTGGATTTACGATAAAAACGCATTTGTTTTTAGCAGAAGCTTTGGAATTTGGAATTGGATACAGACTTTAAAAAAACAGCTATGAAGAATTTTTCATTATTGATAGTTTTATTTTTGGCACTCAATGCTTGCGAAAAACCAAGTGATTGTGTAGAAAGTTCTGGTCCAATAATTACTAAGGAAGTTGCTGTTCAACCTTTCAAAAAAATAAAAGTATATCGCGGTATTGAAGTAGTCATTACACAGGGAAGCGAATACAAAGTCGAGATTGTTGCCGGTTCCAATTTTATTGATAATGTGGAAGTAAGACAAAATGGCGACCAGCTTATATTTAAGGATGATGTCAGCTGCAATTGGGTTCGCGCTTATGGAACCACCAAGGTTTTAGTTACTACACCAACCTTGGAGGAAGTCTATTCAAAGACCGATAGAAACATCAGTTCAAATGGTATGTTGACGTTCCCATATATAAGTTTTGTTGCTATGGATAAAGATGGTGATGGAGAAAGTGGCGCAGGAACTGGGGATTTTATTCTTAATGTAAATAATGATTATTTGAATATTGCAAACAATAATGTATCCCGATTTTATCTTTCCGGACAGACCAATACAGCAAATTTTAATTTCTATTTTGGTGATGGAAGAATAGAAGCTCAGAATTTAACAGCCCAAAATATTATTGTTTACCATCGTGGTTCGAATGACATGATAGTGAAACCCATTCAAAGCATTACTGGGACAATGAATAGTACCGGGAATATTATTTTAAAAAATGTACCTCCAATTGTTCAGGTAGAAGAATTGTACCAAGGAAGAGTCGTTTATCCTTAACTATAGTTTGTAGTCCCAGTCTCAGTTTTCAGTTTTTTTGTTTGTAAACTGCGACTGCGACTGAACACTACTTCTTAGTTTTCTCCCTAAAAATCTGCTCTAAATTCTTGCTTTTCAAACTAATCTGCAACGTTTTTAATCCGTTATCGTGAGCAAAATCAAACACTTTTGGACGCATATCTTCTTCGGTTGTGAACGTTAATGTCCAAAGATTTGCACTGGTGTTTTTATAAGATTTAATATTTGGCAAACTTGCTAATAAAGTTTCTTCAACTGTTTTGTCAAATTCAACTTCGATGATTTGCTCTTTTTCATCCGAAACTAATTTGTCAAGTTTTTTATCAGTAACAATTTTTCCGTTGTCAATGATGATTACTCTGTCGCAAATCGCTTCTACTTCCTGCATGATGTGCGTTGATAGAAAAACAGTTTTGTCTTTCCCAACGTTTTTGATTACGTTTCTTATTTCCACTAATTGATTTGGATCCAATCCGGTAGTTGGTTCATCCAAAATCAAAACATCAGGATTGTGAAGCAAAGCGGTTGCCAAACCCACACGCTGACGGAAACCTTTCGATAGTTGACTAATTTTTTTATGACTTTCAGGCGATAAACCCGTTAGCTGAATGACTTCTTCGATACGAGATTTCGAAACTTTATACACATCAGCATTAAATGCCAAATATTCGCGAACATATAAATCCAAATACAACGGATTGTGTTCCGGCAAATACCCAATCGATAGCTGCACCGCTTTTTGATTTTCGTTTACGTCATTTCCATTCACCGTCGCCACGCCTGCATCAGCATTGAGAAATGTAGTCAAAATTTTCATTAAAGTAGATTTTCCGGCACCATTTGGACCAAGAAAACCGACGATTTCTCCTTTTTTGATGGAGAAAGAGACACTGTCCAAAGCCATTTGAGCTCCGTAACTTTTGGAAATATTTTCAACTTCTATCGACATAACTGGAATATTTATCGCAAATGTAAACAGAAAAAATTTTGGTTCATTGTTTTTTAGATTTACTGTAACTTTTTTTTAAAATAGAACTCTTACATACACAATTAACCAAATCATATACAATGAAAAAAAGTGCACTTCTATTCTTATTATCTTGTTTTGCGATTCAGGCGCAAGTAAAACCAGTAATTCAAAAATCAGAAATCGTCAGAATTGAAACCGAATTGGCTTCAGACAAAATGCAGGGAAGGCAGGTCTTTACTGCGGGAATTGATTCCGCTTCCGCTTTTATTGAAAAAGAATTTGACAAAATCGGGCTGGCTCATTTTAAGGATTTAAAAAACTACCGACAGGAATTTACCAGAAAAGATAAAAATGCAAATAACGTAATCGGAATCTTGCCTGGTAAATCAAAACCGAATGAATATGTGATTTTTTCTGCGCATTATGACCATTTAGGAATAGTAAGTGATGGAGATGACAAAGTGTATAACGGAGCCAATGACGATGCTTCGGGAACTACGGCTGTAATTGCTTTGGCGAAATATTTCAAGGAATTAGGAAATAACGAACGCACCATTATTTTCGTGGCATTTACAGCCGAAGAAATTGGAATTGTCGGCTCAAGATATTTCTCGAAAAATATAAATCCAGATGAAGTTGTTGCGATGTTCAATATAGAAATGATTGGTACGGAAAGTAAATGGGAAAAGAATTCGGCTTACATCACTGGTTTTGAAAGATCCGATTTTGGAACCATCCTTCAAAAGAATTTAAAAGGAAGCAACTTCAATTTTTACGCAGATCCTTATACTGAAATGCAATTATTTTACCGTTCTGATAATGCGACATTAGCAGCACTTGGCGTTCCGGCGCATACGATTTCGACTTCCAAAATGGATTCGGAAGCGAATTACCACCAATTAAGTGATGAGGTTTCGACTTTGGATTTAGATAATATGACCGAAATCATCAAAGCCATTGCCATTAGTTCAGAAAGTATCATCAGCGGAAAAGACACACCTACAAGAGTTGAAAAGCGATAAATAGGCGTTTTTACGAAAACGTTACCTTAAATTTTTTTGTCGAGTCTTGTAAAACCTAAACTTTAATTTTTTACATTAGCCAAATAGAAATTAAAAAATGAAAACATTTAACACCTTTTATAGCTATTTCTTTTATTTTTTCTTCGGACAAAAGAAGGGATTAGTATTGTGTTATGTAAAGAAATAAAAAGTAAAACATACGATATATAAATCCCAACGAGAGTTGGGATTTTTTTTTGATAATATGGAAACAAAAATTGCAATACAAGGAATCAAAGGCTCGTTTCATCATCAGGTGGCGCAGGAATATTTTGAGCAGGAATATGATTTGGATGAATGTATGTCTTTTACATCTTTAGTAAAAAGCTTGATTGAAAACAAATCTCATAAAGGAGTCATGGCTTTAGAAAACTCGATTGCGGGTTCTATAATTCCTAATTACGCTTTGATTGACCGAAATAATTTGCACATCATAGGCGAACATTATTTAGACATTCACATGAATTTGATGGCGCTAAAAGGACAAAAATTAGATGATATTACCGAAGTTCATTCACATCCTATGGCATTGCTTCAATGCGCTGATTTCTTTCTTCAATATCCAAATATTAAATTGGTAGAAAGTGGCGATACGGCCGAAAGTGCTCGCAGAATTCATGACCAAAAAATAAAAGGTGTTGCCGCTATAGCATCACCAATTGCTGCACAAATGTATGATTTAGAAATTCTTTCCGCAGGAATTCACACGATTCAAAGCAATAAAACCCGATTTGTAATTGTAAAAACACAAAACAAAGAATTACCTAAAGAATTGATAAATAAGGCTTCGATAAAATTTGAATTAGACGATACACCAGGAAGTTTGGCAACGATATTAAATGTAATGAATAACTCGAAACTCAATCTAACCAAAATACAATCGATGCCAATTATAGAAACGCCGTTTCAATATTCTTTTTTTGTAGATGTGGTTTTTGAAAAATATAAGCATTATGAAAAAGCCAAAAAGATTTTAGAATTAATGACTACACATTTTAAAGTGTTGGGTGAATATAAAAGAGGAATACAATAACAAAAATCAATTACAATATCAATAACAAAAATCAATATCAATGACAAAAAACAATATCAATAATGAGCAACCAGTATTGAAATTTGCCATTGCCATTGAAATTGACATTTAAGAAACATGATACAAACAGCAAAAAGACTTAATAGCGTTCAAGAATATTACTTCTCCCGAAAATTGAGAGAAGTACGTCAACTTATAGCAGAAGGAAAGCCAGTCATCAATATGGGAATTGGCAGCCCGGATTTAGCTCCGGACATCACCGTTATCGAAGCCATGCAAAAAGCGATGTTTGATGACAAAGCGCATGAATATCAAAGTTATCAAGGTTTGCCCGAATTGCGAAAAGGTATGGCTGATTTCTATGCAACCCATTTTAATGTCGACTTAGATTTCAATACAGAAATTCTTCCGTTGATGGGTTCCAAAGAAGGGATTATGCATGTTTCACTGGCTTTTTTAAATGAAGGTGATGAAGTTTTAATCCCGAATCCTGGTTATCCTACTTATGCTTCGGTAACCGAATTGGTTCAGGCAAAAGCAGTGTATTATGATTTGACAGCAGCAACGAATTGGCAACCCGATTTTGAAGAATTAGAAAAAACCGATTTGTCAAAAGTAAAACTAATGTGGGTTTCCTATCCACATATGCCAACTGGAGCGAATGGCACTTTGGAACTATTTGAAAAGCTGATTGCGTTTGGGAAAAAGCACAATATTTTAATTGTAAATGACAACCCTTACAGTTTTGTTTTGAACGAAAATCCGTTGTCAATATTGCAAGTAGAAGGTTCGTCAGCTATCGCATTAGAATTAAATTCGTTGTCCAAAACCTATAATATGGCTGGCTGGCGCGTTGGAATGGTGTTGGGAAATCCAACATTGATTGATGCCATTCTAAAAGTAAAAAGCAATATGGATAGCGGGATGTTTTACGGAATTCAAAAAGGCGCCATCGAAGCTTTGAAACTAGGAAACGAATGGTTCGAAAAACAGAATGAAATTTATACCAAAAGAAGAAATCTGATTTTTAAATTGGCCGAAAAACTGAACTGTGTCTTCGATAAAAATAGCGTTGGTTTGTTTGTTTGGGCAAAGCTTCCGGCTGGAATTTTGTCTGAAGAATTTATTGATAAAGTATTAATTGAAAAGCATATTTTTATCACGCCGGGAACTATCTTTGGCAGTAATGGAGAAGGTTACATTCGTTTTTCGCTTTGCGTCACAGAAGAAAAAATTCAGCAGGCAATAGAACGATTTTAAAAGGACAAAAATGAAAGTATACGTAATAGGAATAGGTTTAATTGGTGGTTCAATGGCATTGGATATTCAGGCATTAGATAAAGATGCTGTTATCATTGGTGTTGATGCCAATGACAGTCATTTAGAACAAGCCATTGAACTTGGAATTATCCATCAAAAATCAGATTTAAATGAGGTTATCGATGCGGATTTTGTAATTCTGGCCGTTCCGGTTGATATTGCTTTGGGACTTTTGCCAAAAGTTTTGGATTTGGTTTCTGATGAAACTTTGGTTTTTGAAGTTGGTTCAACTAAAAGTCCAATATGCGAAGCGGTAGTGAATCATCCTAAAAGAAGAAACTTTTTAGCAACACATCCCATTGCAGGAACCGAATTTTCAGGACCAACTGCTGCCATTCGAAATTTATTTGTGGACAAAACCAACATTATTTGCGAAGTAGAAAAAACCACATTTAAATTACAGGAAAGAGGGCTGAAATTATTTAAGGATTTGGGAATGAGAATTCGCTATATGGAACCAAAATCGCACGACAAACACATTGCATATGTCTCGCATTTGTCACATATCAGTTCGTTTATGTTAGGAAAAACAGTTATTGAGAAAGAGAAAGATGAAAAAGATATTTTTGATATGGCAGGCAGTGGATTTGAAAGCACAGTCAGATTAGCCAAAAGTTCACCAGCGATGTGGACACCAATTTTTAAACAAAATAAAAAGCAAGTCGTAAAATCATTGGAAGAATATATTGCCAATTTATCGCAATTCAAAGAGTTATTGGAAAGCGGGAATTACGAACAGATTTTTAACGAAATGGAAAACACTAATAGAATTAAAGAAATATTAAACGGAAAATAATTAAAGCTATGAACATCACAAAAGAAAACAAAAAATGGTTAGAAGATTTCAATCTGTCACATCCATTAGTAATTGCTGGGCCATGTAGCGCAGAAACTGAAGATCAAGTGCTGAAAATTGCACACGAATTGAAAAATTCTGACGTAAGTGTTTTTCGCGCTGGAATTTGGAAACCAAGAACGCGTCCGGGTGGATTTGAAGGCGTTGGAGCCATCGGTTTAAAATGGCTTCAAAAAGCCAAAGCCGAAACAGGTTTGCTAATGGCAACCGAAGTGGCGAATGCAGCACACGTAAAATTAGCTTTGGAACACGATATTGATGTGCTTTGGATTGGAGCCAGAACTACGGTGAATCCGTTTGCAGTTCAGGAAATTGCCGATGCTTTGGCCGGAACAGATAAAATTGTTTTGGTAAAAAACCCGGTAAATCCTGATTTGGCTTTATGGATTGGTGGCGTTGAACGTTTATTCAATGCCGGAATTAAAAAACTCGGAGTAATTCACAGAGGATTTTCAACTTACGAAAAGACGAAATACAGAAACATTCCAGAATGGCAAATTGCAATTGAATTGCAAAGTCGTTTTCCTGACTTGCCTCTGATTTGTGATCCTTCGCATATTACAGGACAACGAAATATGATTCAGGAAGTGTCACAACAAGCATTGGATTTGAATTACGACGGATTAATTATAGAAACGCATATCGACCCAGATAATGCTTGGAGTGATGCTGCTCAACAGGTTACACCAAAAGTTTTGAAACAGATTTTCGAAGATTTGAAAGTCAAAAAAGTGACCACCGAAGATGATGATTTCAATACCAAAATGATAAAACTTAGAGCCAATATTGATATTGCTGATAGCAAATTATTAGAACTTCTTGGTAATAGAATGAAAGTGGCTGAACAAATTGGTGCCTTGAAAAAAGAAAAAAATGTAGCCGTTTTGCAAAACAAACGATGGAATGAAATTCTGGGCAAAATGATATTAGACGGAGAAGATAAAGGATTGAGCGAAGAGTTTATTCTCAGAATTTTTAAAGCCATTCACCAAGAAAGTATTAGCCATCAAGAGAAGATAATTAACGGATAATCGGATAAATTGTGAGAATATCGGTTAAATGTGGTGGCAAGAATTGTTTTTTTTATATTTGTTGATGTCTTAAATAATGTCTATTAATGCTAAAAATAAAGAATATGAAAAAAATTATTTTGCTATTTACATTGGTTTTTGGTTTTAACATAGCCAGCGCCCAAGTCGATGTGATTAAAAAACAAATTGGTGAAACACTTCGAGGAAGAATTATAAGTGTTGATGATAATGTTATCGTATTTACTTACGAAGGTCAAGATGTACCATACACTATTGCTAAGAATGCCGTTGAAAAAATTACCTACGGCAGATCAGGTCAGGTAATACAAACCTCTAACAAAATTACGGTTACCAGTCAAGCGGATTGGGCAAAAGTTGTCATCATTGAAAACCTGGAGAATACTAAAGGTTTAGAAGTTGGACCACGGATTGGGGACGGTGCTGATTTGGCAAATTATCAATCGGGAAATAACGGAAATTCAGCAGTCGCAAGAAAACTAAAAACGGAGGCAGCCAGATTGGGTTATCAATTTGTTTTGGTAACTACAGATGCTTCATCCAACACAACGGCAGTTGTTTACAAATATTAAATTTTTTTAAAATTATCCTAAAAGTTGTCAGTAATGGCAACTTTTTTTATTTGAACCAACTTTAAATACAATAACGGTTACATTTTTTTACCTTTGTAATGCATAATTTTTAATTCACAATTAATTTTGACAGGACTCGTTTATAAATCTACCGGAAGTTGGTATACTGTGAAAACGGCAGAAAACCAAGTGTTTGAATGCCGCATCAAAGGGAAATTCAGAATGCAAGGCATTAAAAGCACAAACCCAATTGCCGTTGGCGATGTGGTAGATTTTGAATTGGATGAGAATTCAGATGCAATAACCGGATCGATTCATAACATTCACGACAGAAAGAATTATATCGTGAGAAAATCGGTGAATTTATCCAAGCAAACCCATATCATTGCTTCCAATATTGACGTCGTTTTTCTTTTAATTACCATCAATAATCCGCCAACGACGACCAGTTTTATAGATCGGTTTTTGGTTACTGCTGAAGCGTATGGCATTGAAGCCGTTTTGGTTTTTAACAAAATCGACACTTTTGATGAAGCCATGCGGGATGAACAATTGTATTTGCAATACATCTATTCAGCAATTGGGTATAAATTTTTGAAGGTTTCGGCTATCGAAAAGAAAGGTTTAGAAGAATTAAAAGGAATGATGATTGGAAAAGTATCTATGTTTTCCGGACATTCTGGTGTTGGAAAATCAACTTTGGTAAATGCTTTGGAACCAAATCTAAATTTGAAAACCAAAAATATTTCCGAGCAAAGTAAGCAAGGGCAACACACAACGACTTTTGCCGAAATGTACGACTTGTCATTTGATGCTAAAATCATTGATACACCAGGAATAAAAGGTTTCGGAATTGTAGATATGGAACCTTCGGAAGTAAGTGGTTATTTTCCTGAATTCTTTAAGTTGCAAGACGAATGTAAATTCAACAATTGTTTGCATAAAGAAGAACCAAATTGCGCAGTCAAAAAAGCTTTAGAAGAAAATAAAATAGCTTGGTCACGTTATAATAGTTACCTCAAAATTCTGGAAGGCGACGACGAACATTACCGACAAGATGTGTTTAATGATGATAGAATTGCCAGTGATGAAACGAGGAAATAAGTGTTCAGTATTCAGTCGCAGTCATCAGTTTTTCAAACTCTCTGTGCATCTTTGTTTTTCTCTGTGTATCTCTGTGAAATTATTTTTTAACTTCATATGCTAAAATGAAAGCGGTAATCCAAAGAGTTTCTTCTTGTTCAGTTAATATTGACAATCAAATTGTTGCCAATATCCAACAAGGATTATTGGTTTTAATTGGTTTTGAAGATGCCGATAACAATGAAGATAGTATTTGGCTAACGGCAAAAATTGCCAACCTCAGAATTTTTGGTGATGAAAATGACGTGATGAATTTATCTCTCAAAGATGTTGGTGGCGATATGATAATCGTAAGTCAATTTACTTTGCATGCTTTAACTAAAAAAGGAAATCGTCCCTCATATTTAAAAGCATCAAAACCCGAAATAGCTATTCCGCTATACGAGTCTTTTATACAGCAAATGGAAACCGAATTGGGCAAGAAAGTACAAACCGGACAATTTGGTGCCGACATGAAAGTTACGCTGTTAAATGATGGACCAGTTACTATAATTATCGACACAAAAAATAAGGATTAACATGAACCTGAAAAACTCCCAACTAGAAGTAGACAACTGGATTAAAAATCACGGTGTTCGTTATTTCAATGAACTAACAAATATGGCGCAGCTTACCGAAGAGGTAGGCGAAGTTGCCCGTATTATTGCCCGTCGTTACGGAGAACAATCCGAGAAAGAAAGCGATAAAAATAAAGATCTTGGCGAAGAATTAGCCGATGTAGTTTTTGTAGTTTTGTGTTTGGCCAACCAAACCGGAATTGATTTGCAAGCAGCTTTTGATAAAAAAATGGATTTAAAAACCAATCGCGATCACGACCGTCATCATAATAACGATAAACTAAAATAGTATTAAGATTGAAGTATTAAGTATTAAGATTTTCTCTGTGTATCTTTGTGCTTCTCTGTGCATCTCTGTGTAATAACTTATGAATTTACTGCTAAAATCATCTACTTGTAAACCGCAATCTGCAATCGCAATTACTGGTTCAAAATCCGAAACCAATAGACTCTTGTTGCTCCAGGCATTGTATCCAAATCTAATATTGGAAAACACTTCCAATTCGGATGATTCGGAAGTAATGACTAAAGCATTACAAAGCAGTGATACTATTATAGACATTCATCACGCCGGAACTGCCATGCGTTTCCTAACCGCGTATTTCTCCATTCAGGAAAATAGGGAAGTTGTTCTTACCGGTTCGACCCGAATGAAAGAACGCCCGATTAAAATTTTAGTAAATGCTTTAAGACAACTCGGAGCTGAAATAACTTATGAAGAAAACGAAGGTTTTCCTCCAATCCGAATCAAAGGGAAAAAAGTAACGAAAAGCAAAGTTTCGCTTTCGGCAAATGTCAGCAGTCAATATATTTCGGCACTTTTACTTATTGCTCCAAAACTCGAAAACGGATTGGAGCTCAACTTAGAAGGTGAAATCACTTCCGTTCCGTACATCAAAATGACATTGAGTTTGTTAAATGACATTGGAGTGGAAACCGTATTTGCAAGTAATAAAATTATAGTCAAACCACAAACTATAAACCATAAACCACAAACCCTTTCGGTAGAAAGCGACTGGTCTTCAGCTTCCTATTTTTATTCTATCGTAGCATTATCCGAAATCGGAACCGAAATCACATTATCGAGCTATAAAGAAAATAGCCTGCAGGGCGATTCGGTCTTGGCAGATATTTATAAAAACTTCGGAGTTGAAACGATTTTCAATGACAGTAAATCAATTACAATATCAAAAATCAACAAATACAATCTACAACCTCCAACCTACAACCTAAACAACTCTCCTGACATCGCCCAAACCATTGCTGTAACTTGTTTCGGACTAGGAATTGGATGTCATTTAACAGGTTTGCACACCTTAAAAATAAAAGAAACAGATAGGTTATTAGCTTTAAAAAACGAATTGGAAAAGTTAGGAGCACAAGTTTCAATTACTGATGAAAGTCTTACGCTTAAAATTTCATCTGAAATAAATGAAGACATAAGAATCAAAACCTATCAAGATCACCGAATGGCAATGGCTTTTGCACCTTTAGCACTCAAAACCGATATCATAATTGAAGAAGCCGAAGTAGTTTCAAAATCCTATCCAACATTTTGGGAAGATTTAAAAAGTATCGGATTTCAAATAGAAAATCACTCAGCAACTCAGTAACTAAGGCACTCAGCAACTTAATAGAAAAATAAACACCAAAACACTTGACATTCGCTATCTCACGATAGTATATTTGCAAACTTTATGATTTGTCACCCTGAGCGCTACCGAAGTTTCGGGAGAAGGGCATAACTCATAACTTATAACTCATAACTTTTATAGATGAAATTATCTCATTTCCAGTTCAATCTACCAGCCGAATTATTAGCGGAATTCCCAGCAGAAAACAGAGACGAAGCCAGACTAATGGTTGTCAACAGAAAAACAAAAACTATTGAGCACAAACAATTCAAAGACATTATCGAGTATTTTGATGATGGCGATGTAATGATTTTGAACAATACTAAAGTTTTCCCTGCTCGTATGTATGGAAACAAAGAAAAAACAGGCGCGCGTATTGAAGTTTTCTTGTTAAGAGAATTAAATGCAGAGCAACGTCTTTGGGATGTTTTAGTTGATCCGGCTCGTAAAATCAGAATTGGTAACAAACTCTATTTTGGTGATGACGATTCATTAGTTGCTGAGGTAATTGATAACACTACATCTCGTGGAAGAACATTGCGTTTTTTATATGATGGTTCGTATGAAGAATTCAGAAGAAAATTAACAGAACTTGGTGAAACGCCAATCCCAAAATATATCAATCGTGAAGTAACCGAAGAAGATGCGGAACGTTACCAAACTATTTATGCCAAAGAAGAAGGTGCAGTTGCCGCTCCAACAGCTGGTTTGCACTTTTCTAAACATCTTCTAAAGAAATTAGAAATCAAAGGAATCAACTTTGCCGAAGTCACACTACACGTAGGTTTGGGGACATTCAACCCAGTAGAAGTTGAAGATTTGTCAAAACACAAAATGGATTCTGAAGAGTTAATTATAAACCAGGAAGCCTGTGATATTGTTAATCAAGCAAAGGTAAGAAAGAGCAAAGTTTGTTGTATAGGAACTACTTCAATGCGTGCTATTGAAAGTTCTGTTTCATCACAAAGAACGTTAAATCCGTTTACAGGTTGGACAAATAAATTCATTTTTCCACCACATGATTTCAGCATCGCGGATTGTATGGTAACTAATTTCCACACACCAAAATCGACCTTATTGATGATGGTTTCTGCTTTTTGCGGTCATGATTTGATGAAAAAAGCATACGAAGAAGCCATCAAAGAAAAATACCGTTTCTATTCTTATGGAGATGCAATGTTGATTATATAATTTTTAGGAGCGAAAGGTTCGGGCATTCTTGCCATCCATTCCTGCCTGCCGGCAGGCAGGTTCCTGCTCTTCGATACAATAAAAAATGTCCCGAAACCATCGGGACATTTTTTATTTCCACTACGATCAGGGCTAAAAACAATCGTCATCGCAAAAAAACATTGAATTTTAAAACTCTGTATATCTCAGAGTTTCTCTGTGCATCTCTGTGAAATAATTTTTTTTTCAATACTTTTACGCTTCAAATAACCACACCAATGACTTTCCAAAACACACGCGAGTTTGCTCAACAACTCGACTCTCAAGACGAATTAAAACACTATCGCAACGAATTTTTATTTCCGCAACACAATGGTAAAAACGTAATTTATTTTACAGGAAACTCTCTAGGATTGCAGCCTAAACGCACCAAACAATATATTGATGAAGTAATGAATGACTGGTCAACTCTTGCGGTTGAAGGACATTTTTATGCCGAAAAACCTTGGTGGGATTATCACGAACGATTTGCCAATCCGTTGAGTAAATTAGTCGGAGCAAAACCTTCCGAAGTTACGGTGATGAATACCTTGACGGTAAATTTACACTTGCTAATGGTGTCGTTTTATCAACCAACAAAAACGCGGTACAAAATCATTTGTGAAGAAAAAGCATTTCCTTCCGATCAATATATGTTTCAAAGCCAAGTTCATTTTCATTCCCGAGACCTCGGGATAAAAACGGAAGATGCCGTTGTAGAAATCAAAAGAAGAGACGGTGAACACAACATTCGGTTAGAAGATGTTTTAGCCAAAATCAATGAAGTTGGTGATGAATTAGCTTTGGTGTTAATTGGTGGCGTCAACTATTACACCGGACAAGTTTTTGATATGAAAACCATCACCGAAGCAGGTCATAAAGCTGGTGCAATTGTAGGTTTCGACCTAGCTCATGCAGCCGGAAATATAAAATTAGAATTACACGACTGGAACATCGATTTTGCTGCTTGGTGTTCATATAAATACATGAATTCCGGTCCGGGAAATGCTTCGGGTTGTTTTATTCATGAGAAACATCATACGAATAAAGGCTTGGCACGATTTGGCGGTTGGTGGGCACAAAACAAAGAAAGACGTTTTTTGATGGAACCAAAATTTGATCCAATTGTAGGTGCGGATGGTTGGCAAGTGAGTAATTTACCCATATTGTCTTTGGCTCCTTATTTGGCTTCTGTAGAACTATTTGCAGAAGTTGGAATGGAAAAACTAATCGCTAAAAGAAACCAAATAACGGCCTATTTAGAATTCATTCTGCATGAAATCGATACAGAAATCGAGGGAACAGAATTTGAAATTATAACACCAGCTAATCAAGAAGAAAGAGCCTGCCAGCTTTCGGTTTTTCTTCATGGACAAGGCAAAAGTTTGTTTGATTATTTAATGAAAAACGGTGTAATTACCGATTGGCGAGAACCAAATGTAATCCGATTGGCACCAGTGCCTTTTTACTGTTCGTATGAAGATATGTATGATTTCGGACAAATACTAAAACAAGGAATTTTAACAGTAAATTAATTTGATTTCTGAAAAACAATTCGTTGATTTGCAATTCTTTATTAAAAAATACCACTTAATTCATAAAAAATGAAATTAAAATTAAATTTCGCAATTTTAGTATTGATTGTAATCTCATTCTCTGGTTTTGCCCAAGTTTCTGATAACGAAAATGCAGCAAGACAATGGATAAAATTACATGCCAGCGATTTAAAAATTAAACCAACAGATACTTTTAAATTATCATACGTTACAAAAAGTTTAGCTGGTGAAACCCTTCGCTTTCAACAAATGATGAATGATGTACAGGTTTACCACTCGGAAATTGTAGTAAATTTCAATCCGAGTAACGAATTGGTTTTTACTTCAGATTCGTATGACAGTTCAATAGAAAATATCAACACAACACCAAGTCTTTCTAAAGAGACTGCTTTGAACATATCAAAGGAAAGTTTAAAAATTAGGGGTACATATACAGTTGGCGAAAACATTTTATTGATTACTAAAGTTAATGATCAAACTAAGTTAGTTTATAAAGTTGTTACTAATCCGCAAACCGGTGGAGCCAGTTGGGCAGTCTTAATTGATGCACAAACTGGAAATGTTTTAAGTACTTATGATGAGGCAATGTATTATCATAAAAAAGAATCTGGATTCAAAAAACCAAATCCAACAACTACTACAATATCACCTTTAGCTTTTGTGTCAGGGACAGCAATGGTTTTTTTATCTGACCCATTGTCTTATGCTCGTGTAGCATATGGAACTACGGGTTATGTTGACGGGAATGATGCCAATACATCACAATTAGCAGCAGCAAGAACATCGGTAACCTTACCTCAAATTGATTTAACAGCCGGAGTTTATAAATTAAAAAGTTCTTATGTAGAGATTCAGGATTTTGAGGCACCAACAACAGGTTTGTTTACACAAACAACAGGTAGTGCTTTTAACTTTACCAGAGATAACAACGCCTTTGAAGCGGTAAATGTTTTCTATCATTTAGATAAAAGTTTAAGATATATAAACGAAACATTAGGTATTACATGTAGACCAACTTTAAATGGTGGTGTTCTTAAATTTGATTCATCAGGTTTGAATGGTGATGATAATTCATATTTTCTTCCTTCAACAGATCAAATAGCTTTTGGTGAAGGCTGTGTAGATGATGCTGAGGATGCAGATGTTATTTGGCATGAATTTGGTCACGGAGTCCATAAATGGATGACTAATGGAAACGTTTCACAATATTTAGGTGAAGGAAATAGTGACTATTGGGCACAGTCATACAGTAGAAGTTTAAACCAATGGACGGCTGCTGATGCTGCATCGCAGTTTATGTTCAGTTGGGATGGGCATAACACGTGTTGGGCGGGTAGAACTACTGATTATTATGGTGTATATCCAGGTGATTTAGTAGGATTACAATTAGGCGCTGCTCACACTGACGGACAAATATGGGCAACAGCATTAATGCAGATTTGGGATGTTATTGGTAGAACAAAAACAGATAAAGCATTTTTACAAGGTTTAATACTAACGAATAGCACAACAAATCAACAAAATGCAGCAATAGCTGTCAGACAAGCAGCTATTAATATGAATTTTCCTTGTGCAGACATTCAGGTGTTTACTCAAAAATTTACTGCTAGAGGATATGTTCTGCCAGCTTTAGGATTGACCATGGCTTCGATTGCTAATCAGACTGTTGCTGCCGACGCAACTAATACGTATACATTGCCAAGTTATGCTACATTGGCAAACCCAATTAACGCTAATTGTAATGCAGTTTTGACACAATCGCCTTCTGTTGGTGCTGTTTTAGCGCCAGGAACTTATACTATTACAATGACAGCTACAAGTGGTGCTTCAACTGTAATCAGAACATTCCAACTCACAATTACACCATCTCTAGGAGTTGAAGACGTTGTGAAAAATCATTTCGTTTTGTATCCAAATCCTGCTTCTAATGTATTAAATATTAAAGGAGATTTTGACAGTAACGAAAGCATTACTATCTACAATATGTTAGGACAAACAATTTTGACAAAGGCTGTAACTTCTAACGATGAAAGTATTGATATTGCTTCTTTAGCTAAAGGTATTTATAATGTGTATTTCAATACGGACAAAGTATCATATAAATTCATAAAAGAATAAATCAACTCCTTAACAAATAAAGAAAGACCATAATGCGAAAGTATTGTGGTTTTCTTTTTTATATCCATACCAAAAATACTTTGCAATCCCGAAGTTTCGGAATAACTTTACCACTTTATAATTTATACCTAATGACCAAACAACAAATCATAGCTACTTTCGACCCAAGCCAGCCGGGTTTAGCAGATGCAACCATCTTTGGATTACCATTTTCGGCAGAACAATCAGAAATCATTATTATTCCTGTACCATGGGAAGTAACCGTAAGTTATGGAGCCGGAGCTTCAGATGGACCAGAAGCGGTTTTAGATGCTTCATTTCAGGTAGATTTAAACCATCAGGATTTTCCCGAGCTATGGAAACTCGGAATATATTATGATGAAGCACCAGAACATTGGAAAATTAATTCAAATAGCTACAAAGCATTAGCCCAACCCATAATTCAGGCTCTCGAAAAAGGAGAAGATTTAAATAATCATCCAAGCTTACTTTCAGACTTGAAGACCATCAATAAAGTATGTCGTGATTTACATACCGAAGTCAAAGAAAAAGTATTGTTTTGGACGAAGCAAGGTAAAAAAGTAGTGCTGCTTGGAGGCGACCATTCAACTCCATTAGGCTATTATGAAGCTTTGGCAAGCATACATGATAACTTCGGAATTTTGCATTTAGATGCACATATGGATTTGAGAATTGCGTACGAAGGATTTACCTTCTCGCATGCATCAATAATGTACAATGCTTTACAGATTCCTCAGATTTCAAAAATAGTTCAGGTTGGAATTCGCGATTTCTGTGAGCAGGAAGTTGAAGTGGTACAACAATCAAACGGGAGAGTTTTGGTAAACACAGATGCTGATATGAAAGCCGAAACCTTTTCCGGTATAACCTGGGCGGAACAATGCGATGCTATAATTGCTACATTACCACAAAAAGTTTGTGTGTCTTTTGATATTGACGGACTGTATTCTTGGTATTGTCCAAATACTGGAACGCCAGTTCCGGGTGGATTTTCATTCGAGCAGGCAACATATTTGTTTAACAAATTGGCAGCAAGTGGGAAAGATATTATTGGTTTTGATTTGGTAGAAGTTGCTCCGGGTGAAAATGATGATTGGGATGGCAATGTTGGTGCTCGAATGTTATTTCACATGTGTGGCATGTTGGCTAAAAACAGGGGAATGAATGTAGGCCAAAGAATCAACTTTAAGAGAAAGTAGTTTTTTGATTATATTCTAAAAATGGCGAGTAGCGATAGACTGAACCCAAAAGTTTAGACAAATTTATATTTAATTTTGATAGTAATGAGCTCGATATTGTATCGGGCTCATTTAGTTTAAATTTGATTTAATTCTTCATTATTATAATAGTTGATGTATTGTTTGATTTCATTAACAGCCATTGCGACAAACGGCTGTAGGCATTAGTTTTTCTCATTATTCTACAATAATATTCTGTTGCTCAACTATAAAATCGAATGAAAGTTCTTCCAATGATTTTCCATTTACAATAGCATCCCAAGGACCATGACCTCTATTTTCTAGAGTGTATAATACATAGTTAGCACCTGTAGTAGTATAAATATCTTTTAACTCGAGTGCATTAGAATATTCTATTGTTTGATCATTAGTACCGTGTGAAATCATTATTGGTATATCTGTTGGGTCAAAGCGTTCGTATCCGTAAATATTGTTATTTGCAGTAACGGCTACAGCACTACCCCAGAAATCTAAAATTGTTTTTATGGTATAATTGTTACTATTCAAATTTGTAGTTGCCAATGTAGGGTCGTTAGTCATTGAGATTTCGTTTGTAAAGTCGATTGTGTTAGTAATACCGTTCCGCCGCTTCAAGAAGTGGCGAACTTCGTAACCGTTTATTTTCCACTAAGATAAAAATTCTTGCGAAAGAACAATGTGAATTTTGCACATTTTTCGCCATTTCTTGAAACTGCTGTTAGCGGCTGGCATAAAAGTTCATTTTTAAGTTTCTGCTTTTGATTCAATTAATCCTTTTTATTAGTGATACTATCATATTTTAAATTTATATACTTCCCTTTAATGAAATTAATTTGCTTAGAAACTTGATAGTGTTTAGATGTTTGAATTAATAATGTTTATTGCATTTTACTTTTGTTTAACTCGCTCACCAAGAATTAAAACTTTATTGGAACCATCAGTATAAATACTTAAGGACATAAAATCAAAACCACCTTTGGGGTAATTACTATGCCCTGGCTCATCTTCTTCTTCATATCTAACGACTATGTTGTAGCGATCAAAATCTTCCGTTTTAGTTACGTCCAAATTCCCATTACAATCGGATAATAACCACCACGTAATAGCTTTAGAGCGCTCACCATGTGCCTGCCATAACCCAGATTTTCCACTATCTATATCTGCTTTATTTAATTGAACTATAGGCTCACCTTCTTTAGATTCATAAGTACGAATTTCTTTTCCCAAATATTTATATAAGCCATATATTATATCTAAGCCATTTTCCGGAGCTTTTACAGCGCAATAAGATTTCCCCTTGATTTTAAATTCAATTACATTTTTACTAGGTTTTTTAGTTGGTGAGGTTGTATTAGTTGGAGTTGCTTTTGTTCCATTTTTAGCTGGTGTATTTAGCAGTTTTGCTTTTGCCGCAGTATACTCATCCTGAGTAATTGCGCCTGCATCCAATAGCTCTTTTAATTTTTTGATTTCATCAGCTAAGGAGAAATTAGAATCGTTAGCAGATGTTGCTGCAATTTTTGTTGTATTCTCATTAGTATCAGTAACGTTTGTCTTTTTTGCATTACTTTTAGTTGGGCTTATTTTTTTGATTTCCATTTTACTGAGTTTGTCTATGGAATATTTTTTTGTAATTGGAAATTTAAATTCGTTTAACGCCTGTATGTTTAGTACCCAATCACCACTTTCCTTTGTAAAATAAGTATTGTAGGGTTGACATGATAATTTATAGTGCTTAGCGTCGTTAAAATCATCTGGGTTAACAACATATAAATTGTCTTTTAATGTATAAATAAGTAATTTCTCGTCTGGAGTAAATTTTAATGAGGGATAAAGAGGAAACGCATCGGCATGAGTAATAATTTGACCATGCAAAGAAGTATACTCTTTGTCAGCAATAAAATCGTAAGGGGCAAATATTTTATTTGTCAAAGCACTTCGGATTTTTGATGTCAATGATGGGTCGTCTAATTTATAGTCGTTCGCCTTCAGTTTTCCTATACCTCCATTAGTTCCAGCAAAATATAAATCCCCATTTATTTTCATTGCTAAGCCTGTTAGTTCGTTTATCATTCCATCTGGGTTGTAATAGTCTTGCTTTTTTGCTATCTGCAACATAGAGCTTGCATAAGTAGTCTTATTAGGGTCTAACTCTTTATCACCATTAGCCCAAAATAAGTTTATGGAACATTCCTCTTTTTGGTATAGATATACGTACTGTATATGCTTATCAAATAATGACTCCTGAAAGGAATTATCATCTCTAAACTTTCTCGGATTACCATTAATTACAAAATTTTTATTTTTATCTAATCCTGAAACAAGTTCAAATGATTTTACTTTGTCTTTAAATAACAAATTTCTAATACCATAACCACCTATGCCACTTGCTGAAATCATATTATATACAACGGCATTGTCTTTATCAAAATAAGCGTTAAAAATATCAAAACCAGGATTACCTCCAGACGGCACTAAGCTCCCTGATTTTGTGAATAAAGTAGAACCATCAATACTTCTTAAAACGTACCCAGCTTTTTCTAAACAAGTATCACATTTGTTATCCGTTATTGCCTTTTGGTTTGCATAAATATAAAAGACACTTTCATCTTTTGATATGAGTATTGTTGAATAAAATGCGCCACGCATATCCTTATATTTGTAGAACTTCCCATCGTGCCTTTTGTCAACCAATATCAAATTTTTGACAATTCCTTTTGCTGAATTAAAGTATTTTAAAATTCCATTTTCAACGCGCAATGAAGCCCCATTATTAAAATCATAACGGTATATTGGAGTTATTATCTGATGACCTTCAATTCCTAAGTAAACATCTAATAAAGCGCTATTCAAATTAGCATCAGTTTCGATATATAAATTTTTCGAGCTCAATAGTGCTAATTTTTTATAATCCTCTTTAAATTTTTGTCCTTCAGCAAATGCTTGTGTTAAGCTGGCAAATAAATCTACTCCCAAACCTAATGCTTGGGCGCTTTCATAAGATCCCGTAATGTTTTGTAGACTATTAATTACCGAAGGGTCGTTAACAAAAGAGCCTAACTCATATTTACCACCATCATTCTTTAATTTACTTGCTAATAAATTATAATTATCAAACATTACATCTAAACCCTGACTTGTGTTTTTATATTGGAGATTACTTGCAATAGATGGATTTTGATCTAATACTTTTGCCAAATCCCAATACACTTGTCGATAACTTAAGTCTTTGTCTACTCCCAAATTCGTGCTATAACTTTGTAGTATATTTTTTGTTGACGCATCATCAATCAAATTGGAAAGATTAAATAAGAATTCATTATTGATATTTAACGGATTATCAGGGTTAGCTTGAATATTTTGAGATAATAATTCAACAGCTTTTTCAAGTTCTTTCGCGTTTGTTTTTTTGCCAACTAATTGTGCAAATGAAACTGTTGAAACGGTTAGGAATAAAATTAAGATTGTTTTTTTCATTATTTTTTTTGGATTATTACTTTTATTTAATATGTTATTACTCCCGATGTCTGTGTAGCGTCCTGAAATAGGTTGACATTTTTTTACTTTGTTTTCAATTCAAATTTAGATAAATAATTTCTTTATTCCTACGATATGATTTATACGGTATGTCGGCGTTTAAATGCACGCTAATGGGCGTTCTTCCTTTTAAGCTGTCATGCGGTCTTAATGTGTTATAAATCTTTACAGCGCGTCGAACCATCTTCTGTGCTATGGTTTTATTTGGAATGGTTTGATTGAGTCCAAATTCATACTTCATGGTTTTGTTTAGGCGTTCTGCAAGCGCATTTTCATAAGGATCGTATTGTTCTGTCATACTTATAAGAATATCATTGTCTTGCAGCATTTTCACGTATTCTGGCCAACAGTAATGGAATCCTCTGTCCGAATGATGGATTAGTTTTCTATTTGGATATTTTCTATTTTTCAGAGCCATTTTTAAAGCTTCTATTGACAATGAAGCTTTCATATTTGTGGCTACA